>CAZJXV010000147.1:0-10513 GCA_964550015.1 uncultured Verrucomicrobiota bacterium | reverse complement strand
AGGCGTGCTCTTCAAATGAGGTAAAGACCGCCCGGGCGGGCGCGGCCCCGGGGCGGCTTCCGAGATGGAGGTTGACACCTCGACCGGCCTCGTGTTGAATACGGTTCCTGAAAACCTGCCCGAACAGCGACACCTCGTGTGCGAGAAAGGAGATGCGGATGGGCGGCTCATATGAGCGGATCACCGTTGAGGTGAAAGGAGGGGTCACGATCGTCCGGTTCAAGGAGTCCGACATCCTTGACCAGATCAACATCCAGGAGATCGGCGAGGAGATGTACACCGTGGTGGAGAGCACGCCCAACGTCAAGCTCGTCGTTGACTTCCAGGGCGTTGAGTACCTCTCCAGCACCGCATTGGGCAAGCTGATCACGCTCAAGAAGAAGGTCGAGGCGGCCAAGGGCCAGCTCCGCCTGGCCGCCATCAAGCCGGAGATCATGGAGGTCTTCCGGATCACGCGCCTCGACACGATTTTCGAGATCAAGAAGAACGTGGCCGAGGCCCTCGAGCGTTTTTGAGTCCCGCGGCCGACCCGAGGCACGTATGACCGAGCCCTTGAACGAGGCCACCGGCTCATTCTGTATCCGCGAGCTCGAGGAGATCGAACGGGCGCGCATGTGGCTCAAGAACGCGCTCGATGCGCATCAGTACGGGCGTCACGACACCTTCGCCATCCGCACGGCCTTCGAGGAGGCCGTCACCAATGCCATCACCCACGGCAACAGGGGCGACCCGGCTAAGCGCGTCACTGTCGAGCTCGCCGTCAACGACGCCAAGGTCGAGATGGTGATCACCGACGAGGGTCCCGGCTTCGACGCCGGCCACGTCGAGGACCCGACGACCAGGGAAAACATCATGAGGGAGTCCGGCCGGGGCGTGATGCTCATGCGCGGTTTCATGGACACGGTCCGCTTCAATGACACCGGCAACCGCGTGCACCTCGTCAAGCATAGGAGCGGACACCTGCGACCATGAAGCACCTCATCGTCATCCCGATCTACAACGAGGCGCGGTATCTCGTCGGCGTCATCGAGGAGATCAGGAAATACCTGTGCGAGGGCAGCACGGTGCTCGCCGTTGACGACGGCTCGACCGACGAGACGCCGGCCGTGCTCGCGGGCATCGCCGGCATCGAGGTGTTGACCCATCCGCGCAACCTCGGGTACGGCCGCACGCTCATAGACGGCTTCGACTACGCCGCCGAGCACGGCTACGGCCACGTGATGACCATTGACGCCGACTGGCAGCACGAGCCCCACCTCATCCGCGAGTTCTGCGAAGCGCTCGACGAGACCGACATCGTCAGCGGCAGCCGCTACCTGCGCCCGGCCAACGAGGAACCCCCCGAGGACCGCTTCGAGATCAACCGGCGCGTCACCGCGATGATCAACGAGATCACCGGCTACGGCATCACCGACGCCTTCTGCGGCTTCAAGGCCTACCGCGTCGAGTCGGTCAGCAGGCTCGAGCTCACGGAGCCCGGCTACGGGATGCCCATGCAGCTTTGGATCCAGGCGTGGCTCAAGGGGCTGACCGTCAAGGAGATCCCCGTCGGCCTGGTCTATTTTGACCGCTCCAGAACGTTCCCCGGCCCCATCCGGAACCCGGAGGAGCGCTACCGCTACTACGTCGAGATCCTCGAGAAGGAGCTTGTCCATGGTGGATGTGATCGCGATCGGGGCGCATCCTGACGACGTCGAGATCGCCGTGGGCGGCACGGTCGCCCGGATGGTCCGGCGGGGGCTCAAGGTGGGGCTGCTCGACCTGACGGACGGCGAACCCACCCCGGCCGGTTCGCCCGAGATACGCGCCGCCGAGATGCGGCGCGCGGCCGAGGTGCTCGGCGTCGAATGGCGCATCACGCTCGACATGCCGAACCGCAGGCTGTTCGACAGCGTCGAGAACCGGGGCAAGGTCGCCGCCGTGCTGCGCGAGCACCGCCCAAGGGCCATCATCTGCCACCACTGGGACGACTACCATCCCGACCACATCGAGGCGCACAAGCTCTGCATCGCCGCGCGCTTCTACGGTAAGCTCACCAAGACCGACATCCCTGGCGAGCCCTACTACGTGCCGCACATCTTCTTCTGGGGCCCCGTGCATCTGCAGTACGCGTTCAAGCCCAGCTTCATCGTCGCCAACGACGAGCAGGACTTCCAAAAAAAGATCGAGGCGCTGCGCTGCTACGAATCCCAGATGGCCGCCCACGTCTGGCTCGAGCGGGTCCGCCCCTACAACCAGTACTACGGCGGCCTCATCGGCCGGCCCTACGGCGAGCCGTTCGTCTCAAAGAACGAGCTCGGCCTCGAGAGCCTCGAAAGCATATTCTGACCGCTGTTGACAGCGAACACCCCTGTGCTGTAGCGTATGATATAGGGGCGGCGGGGCCTGGGCGCGTCGGGCCTTTGGCTGCCGGGTGTTGAGACGGCTGCGTAAGTCTTCCTACATTCATACCGTTCACCGCGGCGCCGGCCGGGCCCGCGACTCGCATTCCGGGAACGGCGGGCGCGTCAAGAGTGTCTCAACCCCCGGCGCGGGCACCAGTGCAGAGGTGCACAAAGGCGGTGCAGAGGTGCGCAGAGCCAGTGCAGAGGTGTGCAGGGCATGAATGAGCGGCTGGCATCGTATCTGCTTGACGTGGTCGAGGAACGGTGCAGGGGCGGCGGTGCGGCCGTCCTGCGCTGGTTCCTCGGCGGGCTGTCGAAGGTCTACGGGCTCGTCGTGCGGGCGCGCGTCGGGCTGTACCGGCTCGGCCTCTTCCGCCGCCGCACCCTCGGGTGCCTCGTCATCAGCGTCGGCAACATCACGCTGGGCGGCACGGGCAAGACGCCGGTGGTCGAGATGCTCGCCGCCGCCCTGCGCGACGCGGGCCGCAAAGTCGCGGTGCTGAGCCGGGGCTACAAGGGGCGCACGCCGCTGTGGCGCCGGCTGTTCCGCCGCCGCATCGCGTACAAGCCCAAGGTCGTCTCCGACGGTGGGCGCGTCCTCCTGACCTCCAGAGAGGCCGGCGACGAGCCCTACATGCTCGCGCGCAACCTGCCCGGCGTCGTGGTGCTCGCCGATCCCAACCGCGTCAAGGCAGGCCTGTACGCCATCAAGACGTTCGGCGTGGACACCCTGGTTCTCGACGACGGCTTCCAGTACATGCGTCTGGCGCGCAAGTTCGACTTCGTCCTCATCGACTGCACCAACCCCTTCGGCAACGGCCGCCTCCTGCCGCGCGGGACCTTGCGCGAGCCCCTGGCCAACCTGCGCCGGGCCGCGGTCTGCATGTTGACGAAGAGCAACGGCGCCGACGTCGGCCCGATCCGCGACCGGGTGCTCGAACTCAACCCCGACGCCGAGATCATCGAGACGACCCACCAGCCCCTGCACCTGCAGGAGCTCTTCAACGGCGGCCGCCACCCGCTCGACGCCCTGCGCGGCACGCCCGTCATCGCCGTGAGCGCCATCGCCAGGCCCCAGAGCTTCGAGGACGCGCTGGTCGGCCTCGGCGCCCGGATCGTCCGGTCTCACCGCTTCCTCGACCATCACCGGTTCACAGCGCTGGAGGTCGCCCACATCATGGACGAAGCGCGCGAGCACAACGCGGCCTTCATCGTCACCACGGAGAAAGACGCCGTCCGCTTCCCCCCGCTCGACGTCGCCTCCATTCCCATCGTTTTCCTGCGCGTCAACGTCAGGATCGTCCGGGGCGCCGCCGACTTCAACGACTGCGTCGCGCGGCTGAGCTACGTCTGAGGCGCCTGCTATTTCCCCGGGCCGCAGCGGATATCGGTGGAACGAGTGTCTTGCTAACTCAAGAAAACGGCCGGGCACCCTTGCGGGTGCCCGGCGAGCCAATGCCATGTGTGTGTGTCTACTTCTCCTCTTCCGTCTGGGCGTCGGCCTTCGCCGCCGCTCTCGCAACAGCCGCCGCATTGCGTGCCTGCACCCGCGTGCGCGCGATCCAGTAGATGCCCCACGCGATGACGGCCAGGACGAACAGCGTATTCAGGAGCCCGTAGCGGAGCCGCCCGAGGAGTATCACCAGGGCCAGCAGGGCCGTCAGCCCGACCAGCGCGGCGAGGAGTTGCCGCCCTTCGGAGAGCTTCCGCACCCGGTCACGGATGCGCAGCTTCTCGATCGCCCACACCACCAGCGCGAGCACCACGAGCCCGAGTACCGTCTTGAGCCCGTGCAGCGTGCCCGCTCGGAACTGCCGCACCGTCACCTTGGCCTCTTCGTTCAGCTTGCTGAACACATAGAGCCGCCCGTCGCGCGGGATGTCGAACAGCAGCGACTGCACCCCGGGCCGGAATGCCTGCGTCGTCACCTTCCTCTGGTGCGTCTGGTACGCCTTCTGCCCCTCGAGGGCCTGGCTCCATGCCTCGGTCCTATAGTCCAGCCCGTGGGTCAAGGCCCCGCCCCCGAAGGTGAAGGTCCTGCCCGCCTCGCGGCCGTTGACGTCGACATAGTCGGTTACCTGGATTCGCTCCTGGAGCTCGCGCGCCTCGCCCAGCTTGAGGCTGATCTTTGCGTTCGATTCCGCCTTCACCTCCAGGTTCGATTTCAGAGCTTCAACAACTTTCTCGTCTTCAGGGGCGTTTACCAGGCCGCCCTTGACGCGGAGTCGGCCGTGCACGGAGCGCTCGAGCTGCTGCTGCTTCGTTGCTCTCTCGATTTCTTTCGACTGCCACTGGTCAACGCTAAGACCGTTGACGCCCCAGGCGTTGAGATACCAGTTGCCCGTGACATTGTCGTCGAACTCCACCTGCGGCTGGGCCCCTTCCTCTCTCTGCACCTGGACATCGCCCCCGCGTACGGCGATCTTTCCCGCCCGGTGCTGGCCCGCCTGGAACCGCCTTTGAGACTCCTCGAGCTTCTCCTTGCTCAGCGCCTGCTGCCTCTGGAGCATCTCGCGGCTGACGTTCCTCGCTCCCTGGATGTCTGTCTCGCTCTGCCAGAGCAGCTCGTCGTTCGTGCGGATGTCTTCCATCACCTTCTTGTTGTACTCATCGAGCTTTTTCTCGAGCACCTTGACGTTCTCAATTGCCTGCGCCTGCAGCTTGCCTCCCGAACGCTCGGCCAGCGTCACCTGCCGTTCGTATTCCGCCGTGAGCTGCTCGACCTCCTCGACCTTGCTCAGCGTCTCCTCGATCTGCTCCATGTTGCCGCCGAACTTGAGGTAGCGGTATCCCTCCGGGAGCCACAGCCACCAAACCGTCTTGTTCGTGGGCAGGCCCTCGATCCGGGGCGCCTCGAGCTCGAAGCCGCCCGACCAGGCGAGCCGCTTGTCCGACGGCCGCTTCGCGCCGCCGATGCGGTGCGTGTAAATCGCCACCACCTCGAACGGCAGCTCGGCGAGCCCGGTTTTGATGAGGGGGAAGAGGTAGGCCTTCCCATCCTTGGCGCTCGAGGGCTGGGCCGGCTCACCGCCGACCAGGAGCGCCCACAACTCGATCTCTTCGGGAAAGACCACTCCCAGGAACTGCTCGGTGCGGTTCCGCACGAGCAGCGTCATCCGCGTGCGCGCTTGCCCCTCGACGTCAACGACGGTTTCGAGCGTCGCCGAGAGGATCTGCGCCTCGATCAGCTTCTCGGCGGCGTAGGCAACGACGGACACATCGAGCCCCCACTCCGGCTTGGCCGAGCGGTACGCAAGCACGATGTTCGACAGCCGTGCGCCCGGCGGCACCACCGGCACCTGCTCGGGGGGCACCTTTGTCAGGTTCGTCGTGGCCGTCGCCGTGACCTCGTTGGCCGAGAGGTTCTCGACGGTGGCGTACACGGTCTGCACGCTCGCGTCCACGGCTGCGATCCGAGGGATCGCCAGCGTGCGGTCGGCGGGCACCTCGCCCCGCCAGCGCACCTCGAACGCGGCCACGTTTTCCGCCGGCGAGTGGAATGTCACGCTCCAGATGTCGCGTCCGGCGTCCTGGCCGATGCACTTCGCGGGCCCGCGCAGGCCCTGGCCGACGACACGCAGGTCGTCGTGCAGCTCGGCCGGCGCGGTGAACTTGAGCTCCCGCACCGGCTTGCCGTCTATGCTGTACGCCACGAGTACCCGCAGCGCGACCTCGTCGCTGAACACGCTCAGGTGGTGGGCCAGCGTCGCGCTCAGCCGCGTCGGCACTTGCCGCAGCCCGAACGAGACCTGCGGGTCCTGCGCGTGCCGGAAGTACCACGCCCCATACCGCACCTGGGCCGCGCCGCTCTGGCGCATCCACGAGGGCGTCTTGTTGGCGCTCACCGCGTGCATCGCCTCGCTGTGCTGCGGCTCCTCGATGTCCCACGCCCGGTCGAACGCCACGGCGACGTGCCCGTCCTGGGCCACGTTCATCAGCCTCGGCGGCCTCACCGTCAGCGTCGCCGGCATCTCGTCGTGCAAGCGTTCCGCCAGCAGCCGGAGCCCGAACGAGCGCGTCTGCTCGTCGGTCAGCTCGACGGCAATCAGGTTCCGCTCGCTGTCGGCGACGCGCCAGGCCGCCACCGTGTCCCCGCTCACCTCGAGCACCTCGTACTCCTCCGGCGCCTCGACGAGCAGCTCAAAAAAGGATCCCGTCGTCGGCACGACCTGGATGCGCGACTCCATCAGCGTCCGCTGTTCGAGCACCGTGTAGAGCGTCTGAACCGACGCCGTCCACGTGTCCGTCACCGGCTCGACGGCCAGCGCGAGCGCAAACGGGCGCCGCGGGTACGCCTGCGCCACGTGCGGCTCGTACTGCATGCCGTTGAACGCGCACGTGCGCGGCGCCTTGGGCCTCAGCTTCGGTTCGAGGCCGGTCTTGTCGAGCAGCGTGACCCCGAGGCCGTGCCGCACGTAGAACTCGAGCAGCCCGCGGTCGGTCTGCGCGTCGTGGACGCGCACGTCGGGGAATGCCAGCTTGTCCACCGTGACCGTCTCGGGCCGCAGCGCGAAGCTGATCGCCACCGTCGCCGTCGTCGTCACCGGCTGCGCAAATTCGACCGAGAGCGTGCCACCCGCTGCTTCGAATGTCCGCGCCGCTTCAGCCTTCTCCAGGTTCCAGTCCGCCATCCCCGGCGCGGCCACGTCGAGCACACTCACCCCGGCCGGCACGTCGTAGAGCAGCCCGTCGAGCTGCCCCCGGGTCAGCGTCACCTTCGAGGCGAGCTCGCCGAGCACGAGCCCCTCGTCCACGTACAGCCGGGTCGTGCCCTCGTGATGGAAGATCGGTCGGCCCACCGTGCGCGCCAGGCCCTTGGCCCGCCACGAGACGCCGACCGTCTGCAAGCCGCCGACGGGCAGGCGGTACGTCGTCGAGCCCGCCTGCTCGGCTGTGGTTCCTCGGCGGGCGTTTGCATCCGTCTTGAACTCGAGCTCGCCGGCCGGCACCTCGATCTCCAGCACCGCCACCTCGACCCGCGGCATCGTCAAGCGCAGGCTGCCCTGCTCGGCCACGCCCGTGACGGGCGCCTTGAACTCGAGCTCGAGCGCGTGACGGCCCGCCTTCTCGAACACGAGCGACGGCGTGCCGCCGATCATGGTCAGCGGCGCCTCTTTCCCGTCGAGCGTCGCTTTTTCGATCGCCGCGCCGCCGAACGCCAGCGGTACGGCCGTCCAGCGGTCGCTCATGATCGCCACGTCCAGCTTGACCGTGAACGCCGCCCGCTTCTCGCCCGTGGCGCTCTCGCGCAGGCGGCCGCGGTACACGGCGTTGGTCAGCGCGTAGTCACGCGGCGCCGCCTTCCTCACGAGCTCCGGGTACGCCCGCTCCCACAGCCGCAGGAACTCGGCGAACGGGACGAACACACCGACGTCGTCGCCCAGCAGCGCCCTGTCCACTTCCGTGAACGGTACGTAGATGCGCGTGCCTTCCTCCTCGATCACGGCTGCTGGCCGAACGGGCTCTTCCGCCCGTGCCGCCGGCGCGATGGCGAGCAAGCCCAGCAACACGGCTGCCGCGGTTGCCCCGGTCGCCGCCCGGCGCCGGCCGATCCGCATCACCAGGTAGTCAATGAGGAATACGGGAATGAGCAGCAGGGCGCCCTTGGCTACCATGTCCCAGTAGGGCGTCATCCAGTAGTTGCTCAGTCCCGGCCCCAGCGTGCACACCGCCAGCAGGAACAGCACCAGGCCCGCCCGGCTCCAGCGCAGCCGCTTGCGCAGCCAGTACCCGACGAGGACGGTGAGCACGATCGCGATCGTCTGCGTCCGGCCCATCCCGTTGCTCGACGCGTAGCGCACCTCGACCTCGCCGCCGCCGCTCAACCGGTCGAACGGCACCTCTACGCCTTCGACCGGCATGCCGATGTTCAACGTCAGAATCCCGCGCGCCAGGCCACGCGCGTGGAGGTCCATGCCCGCCAGACCCGAGTCGACACCGCCGCGATCGTCCATCTCTACCCACACGGTTATGTCTTTCTTGTCCACCGCAGGTCCGGTCGCGTCGGTGGGCCGCCCGTTGTGCATTTCACCCTCGATTTCATCGAGGCCGAGATCCTCGTCCGCTTCTTCCCCGGCAGTCTCTGCCGGCTTTGCCTCGGCCCTACGGCGAGGACGCCGCGTGTAGGCTTCTTCCACTTCCTCCAGCTCCGCCTCCCGTGTTTCCATGTCATAGGCTTCGCCCCCCTCGTAGGCGAGTCGCACTGATACGCTCTCGCGGGCCGATTGGAGCGCGACAAGGAACCCCGGCCCTTCGAGCGCCTCGTCCGTCGACGTGAACCACCGCACGAGGAGCGGCCGCTTCTTGACTTCGGCCTTGAGGTTCATGTTGCCGCCGAAGCGGATGAAGCGGAACTCGTCGGGTTGATAGATCACGACCTTCACCTGGCCGACCTGCATGTTGTCGAACGTCGGCAGCCATACCTTGTACGTGCCGCCGCCGGGCTTGAGTGGGGGCGTCGCGGAGCGGTAGCGCACCACCACCTCCTGCGACTCGTCCGGCGAGACGCTCGAGCTGAGCGGGATCACGTATGTGTCTTTCTGCACGCGCGGCTTGATCTCCTTGCCGCCCACGAGCACGCTCCACAGCACGCTCTTCTCCGGCAGCTGCATGCGCAGGGCCGGCACGTTGTTGTTGAGCACCCAGTAGTGGGCGTCGGTGAACGAGCCCTTGTCGTGCGAGACCGTGACGATGATCTCGGCCCTCTCGACGAGCGCGTTCAGGATGTCCGCCGGCTTGTGCCGCTTCACAATGAGCCCGAGCGCCTTGGCGCTCTCCGGCGGCTTCGGGTACTGGTAGGCGAAGAGCACGCGGGTTAGAGGCGTCGAGGGGAACAGGCGCGTCGGGACGTCGGTCTTGTCCATCGCGCGCAGCCGCTCGTCCTCGGCCTTCGTTTCGAGCTCGATCTCCCGGTTCGCAATAATGGCGACGAAGCCGCGGTCGGCCTCGACGTCGGCCATCGCGCTGTAATCGGGCAGGGGGATCCAGTTCGTTGCGTCCTCCTTGCCGACCGTGACCTGGTAGGCAACGCTCAGCAGGTACACGCCCGTCTTGCGCACGTCGAGCGTGACGCGCCAGATGTGCCCCTCGGCCGCCTCGCCGAGCGTGGCTTTTTCTTCGTCCGTAAGCCGGTGGCGGTCCCGGATGTCGTCGCCCGTGATCTCGACGTTGTCCGGCTTCACGGTTTCCGGCAGCCGGAGCACGATCTCGCCCACCGTCGAGTAGGCGATCGAGAACTCGCTGAGTGCGAGCACGTCAATGACCTCGCCGTGTACGGCGACCGTCGTGCCGGTGGCCACCTCGATGAGCGGCCGCTTCTTGGAGATCACGAGGTTGGCCGAGAACGGCGGCCGGCGGTACGAATAGCCGAACCGCAAGCCCGCACCCGCCATCCCCGCCGCGTTCAGCTCCTCCATCGGGGCAGGCTGCAGGCCCTCGACCTCCTCGTCCTCGACGAGGTACGAGGGGTCGGCCGCGATGCCGATGGTGCCCGTCTGGCGCTCGGCGCCTTCGACGATGAACCCGCCGAGGGGCTCGGTCGCGCGCGCGTCACGCTCCTCCTCGCCGAGCTCCCATCGCGGCAGCTTGCGCGTGTTGATCACCAAGACCAGCGCCTGCGGCGGCGCGATCTTGTGCGGCAGCCGAACGTGCAGCACGTGCTGCGCGTCGAGGTCCCACTCGACCTTGAATCCGCCCGCAGGCTGCGCGCGGTTGCCGGGCCGGACGTCTCCCGACGCGGCGCCCACGTCCAGCACCTCGTAGTCTGGCGGCACCGCAATCGCCAGGTCGAACACCGTCCCTTCGAGCGGCGTGACCGTCAGCACCGTGTCGAGACCTAGCGCGTCGCGCTGCACGTCGAGCAGCGTCGTGTCGAAGACCCGGAACCGGTCCTTCGGCCACTCGAGCCCGAGCGTCATCCCCGCCGGATGCTTCCAGAACCGGTACGTCGCCACCGGCCCGGTACCCTGCGCCAGGTCGGCCTTGCTCGTGCGCAGCATGCCGGTGGTGGATTCTATGTAGACCTTTGCCGACGGCGGCTGGTTGACGCCGACGAACGCGCGCAGGTCGCTTGTGTTCTCGACCACGGGCAGCGGCACGTCGAGCGACGTCACTGTGCGGTCGTAGAACGT
>CAZJXV010000146.1:0-10580 GCA_964550015.1 uncultured Verrucomicrobiota bacterium | reverse complement strand
TTCGTAGCGAAGCTACTTCGCAGAGTAGCAGGGGCAAAGCGCCACCCTGGGTACAAACGCCACAACAAACCGAAGTATAGCCTGAAAGGCTTACATAAACGGCGTCTTTCAACAGGCCCTTCAGTCCCACGTGAGTCCCGCGTCAGCCGTCGTCGCGTCAGCCGTCGTCGCGTCAGCCGTCATCGCGTCAGCCGTCATCGAGGTCGAACTCGATGCCGATCGGCGGCACGGCCCGCCGCTCGCGGAACAGATGAATCAGCGCCATCCCCGCGGCGAACCCCCCGATGTGCGCGAACCACGCCACCCCACCCGAGGCCGGGCTGTGCAGCCGCGGCAGCCCGCCCAGGAACTGCAGCAGGATCCACACGGCCAAAAAGATCCAGGCCGGTACCTCCTCGGCCCAGTAGAAGAAGCCGATCGGAATGAGGCTCACAATTCGCGCGTGCGGGAAAAGCAGGATATAGGCCCCGAGCACGCCGGAGATCGCGCCGCTCGCGCCGATCGTCGGCATCACCGACGACGGCCCGGTCAATATGTGCGCGAACGTCGCAACCAGCCCGCACAGCACGTAGAACGGGATGAACCGGATGCGGCCGCACGCGTCCTCGATGTTGTTGCCGAAGATCCACAGGAACCACATGTTGCCGATGATGTGCAGCCACCCGCCGTGCATGAACATCGAGGTCAGCAGCGTCAGCAGCTCGTGCCGCCGCCCGACCTTCTCGCGCAGCTCTTCCGCGAGCCTGTCCTCACTCTCGCGGCTGACAAACCGCGGCGGAATGCCGCGCTTGGCGGCCTCTTGCGCCAGCCAGCGCTTGGCCAAGGGCCGGAGCGCCTCGCGCAGCGCGGCCTCATGCTTGTCCCTATCGCCCTGGGTCAGGAAGCACTTGGGGATCACGCCGTGGCGGTAGAAGTCGAGCTCCTGGTCGGCCTGCGACCGGAGAACCTGCACCACGAACACGAACACGTTCACCACGATCAGCGCAACGGTCAGGTACGCGGGCACACGCGTCGGATTGAGGTCTCTCAGAGGGATCATCGGCCCGGTGGACGCCGGTGGCCGGCGCCGGTGGCGGCCGCCGGTATCCGCCGGCGGCGGCTAGGGTTTCGTTTTCTTGACAAAGTACGCCGCCACCGAATAGGTGTCAATCGTGTTCTTGTCCACCGCGATGATCAGCTTCTTCCGGTACGCGCGGTTGCGGGTATCCACGTCGTCCATGTCGGCGAGCGTGTAATAGACCGTCTTCGGGGGGACCGGCGACGGGGCGTCGCTGTCGTCCCCGATCGCCTTGAAGTCAATACGCACCTTCACCCGGTGCAGGGTCCCCGTCGGCCACGGCTTGTTCAGGTCCACGCCGACGACCACCTCGGCCTTCAGCACGTTCGTCTCACGGTTGACCAGCTCGCCGACGAGCACCACCGAGGGCGACGCGCCCAGCAAGAGGCCGACGACCTGCTGCTCGTCGGGCTCCGGGGACGGATCAGCCTCCGGCCCCTCGAAGATGACCTTCGGGAATTCCTGCGCTCCGGCAATCTCTTGGAGCGGGCCGATGTCGGGCGCCGTGAGCAGACGCGCCTCATACTGCCGCGCGCGGTCGCGCCACAGCTTGAGGTCCGCCTCCAGCAGCTCGACGCGCTCCTGCAGCTCGTCGCTGAGCCGGTCGGCTTCAGCAAGCGCCGCGTCGTACTTGGTGCGTGTCTTCTCGTCCATCTCCTTGGCCTCGGCGCGGATCCGGTCCGCCTCCGCCCGCTGGCGGCGCGACTCATCGAGCAGCTTGGCGATCTCCCGGCTCTCCGCCTCGATTTTCTCCTTCGCCAGCTCGAGCTGCCGCCGCTGGTAGTCCATCCGCTTGAGGATCCGCTCGCACTCGGCCAGCTTGCGCGCGGCCACGGCGTGATCAGGCGCTTGCACGAGCACGTCCTCCCAGAGCACCTTCGCCACCCGGTACTCCGAGGCCGCCATCGCCCTGTTCGCCTTGGCCTCGAGGTCCACCACCTCGATCTTGGCGAGCATCCCGAGCACCTCGTTCGTGTGGGGCGAGTCCGGGTAGCAGCGCAGGTGCTCGTGCAGCTCGGTGCCGGCCTGGAAGTAGTCGCGGCTCTCCATGTAGTAGCTGGCCACGAGGAAATGCGCGTCGTCGGCATACGACGAGTCCGGGTAGTCGCGAAGCAGCTCGCGGAAATACAGCAGCGCCATGTCGTTGCGGCCCGAGTCGAGCCGCGCCTTGCCCTTGCGGTAGAGCGACCGAGCGCCGCCCGCCCATGCGCCGACGGCGCACAGCCCGATCACCAGCGCCATGGCCACGGCGCCAAGCCGACGAGCCTGACATATGGAAGCCATCGTCTTTCCTCCCGTGCAACTCATTCGCCGCGTGCGCGCGGTCCGGGGCGACCGGCAGAGCCGCCCGTCTTCTGTATCGGCGGATTCAGCCCCACACTTGAGCCCGGCCCCGGAGCTCACAGCGCGGAAAGAACAAGGCAAAGGCATGGCAAGGCAACGGCGATGCCGCCGCCAGTCTTGATGAATGACTCCGGCCAGGACTGCCGATCGTGAGCTTCGATAATCCCTCGCGGTTACGCCCTCGCGGTCACGCCCTCGGCTTCCGTCCCGCCAGCAGACCTACTCCCACAGCCGCAAGAAGCCCCAGCGTTCCCGGCTCGGGAATGGGTGTCAGCAGAAAGCCGCGCGTCTCCGAGCCGTAAGTTCCGTAGCCGACAATCCAGCCGTCGTCGTTGATGCCGCAGGCGGTCTCGAGCACCCATCCCGAACCGCCCGGGATATAATCGTTCAGATCGTGCATCGTGCCGCCTTCCCAGAGAAAGGCATGCCAGTCGTCGGTAGCCGTGCCCGAGCCGCCGACGACCTGACCCAAGTTGTTGATGTCCTGGGGCGACGTGTAAGTGCCGCCGAGGCCGCCGAGAAGGGTGATCGAACCCAACTCCCAGATCCATGGCTGCCAATAGCCGCTCATGTCAACCAGCCCACCGATGATCTGCCCCTGGTTGTTGACCCCGAGGGCCTTGCTCGACTCCCCGCCGAACGTACCAAGGTCGTTCATGCCCGCCGGGAGCCCGTAGGCCGCCGCCGGCAGCCAGAGGAAGGCGTGATAGTCGCCGCTGGCGACGTCCGCTTCTCCGACCACCTGCCCCGAATCATTGACGCCGCGGGCGATTCCATCATCGCCACCCAGCGTGCCCAGGTCCGTGATGGTTGTCCCAACCCACGTGCAGGGACGCACGTATCCGGAGGCGTCGTACGAGTAGCCGACCACAACACCACCCGCATTGATGTCAATCCCGGCACTCGAGTCCGTGCTGGCGCCCGGCAGCGTCCCAAGCGGCGTCATGACACCGCCCTCCCAGCGGAACGCGTGCACGGTGTCGAAGTCAACGTGTGACTTGCCCGTCACCTGCCCTGAGCCGTTCACCGCCATCGGGAAGCACCCGCCGCCGCCGAGATGGCCCAGGTCGGTCGTCGTGCCGGCCTCCCAGATGTAGCCGCGCGACCAACTGTCAACGCACCACTCCCCCACAACGTGGCCCTGATTACCGATAGCCGCATACAGCGGGTGCGCGTAGTCGCACGGCGCATGGAGCGGCGTGATGGCATAGGGCGTCACCGCCACCGCACCGCCGGCGAAAAGCATTGTTACAGCAAACAAGCACACGGACCCCCAGTCTCCCATTCGCATTGATCGGCCCTCCTGGTGAGATGCGCACAAGGGAAAACCTCAGAAACCTCATCCCGATTTCGCAATACCTGGCTGACGCCAGAGGCCCATAGTATACCCGACCGACATGAGCCTGTCAAGGGGAAAACCCTATCTCGTTATCAATGAAACGCTTACAGTCGCCCACGACGGCTGCGGCCGCCCTCGACATGCGCCCCACACCCCACGCCCACAGCCGGCGGACCCAGCCTCTGAGGGCTCGCCCTCCCCAGGCCGGCCCTGCTCAGCCAGGAATCAATCACCGCCCCACGCCGGACCGCGCGCGATCCATCGCTAGTCACGAAGCCGCCGCCGGTAGACACCCGGCGCGACGGTATGCTATAGGCTAGCGTCCACACAACGACGACGCGCCCAACGCAGGAGGGAAGCTGGGATGAGAGGCATCATGGCCCGGGTCGGCTTGGCATTGGCCCTGCTCGGCGTGCCCCCCGCCGCCATGCAGTCACACGCAGCCAGGTCGCCCCAGACCGTGGACAGAAGCTACGTCGCGACGCTCAAACGCCCGTGCGGCGTCGCTACCGACCGCAACGACCGCACGATCATCGCCGACACCGGCAACGACCGCGTCGTCGTGCTCGGCAAGGACTTCGGGCCCGTCGGCGTCATCGAGGGCCTCCGCGGCGGCCGCCTGAAGCGGCCCCACGGCGTGGCCACCGACGCCGACAACCGCATCTACGTCGCCGACACCGGCAACCACTGCGTCAAGGTCTACAGACACGACGGCTACTACCTGTTTACCGTCGGCGACCACGCCGACGCCGGCTCCCGCGCCGGGGAACTGCGATCGCCCGAAGGCGTCACCGTTGACCGCCAGGGCAATATCATCGTCTTCGACACCGGCAACAAGCGCGTGCAGATCTTCGACTCGAGGGGGCGCTACATCATGCAGTTCCGCCGGGGCGCCTATGCGACGAAGAAGCTCTCCGGCGATCCGGCCGACCCCAAGGTCGTCGAAGATTCGGGCGAGATCGTGCTCGACCACCCCGTGCGTGGATGCCTGCTGGGCGGCGGCGACCTGGCCGTCGCCGATTACTACGCCGGCCGCGTCAGCGTCTGGCGCTACGACACCGAACGGCAGACGGCCCGACCCATCAAGTACACCGAACCGAAGGAACGCTACGCCGACGTCTGGGTCGGCGACGTCGCCTACGACCGCAAGCACAACGAGGTGCTCTACGTCGAGTCGAACCACCCGCTGACCGACCACGACTTCCTGGACGTCGCACGGGTGGAAACCGACCGGCTCGAGGCCTACCCCGAGGAGCTCCGCCCCCTCAAGGCCAAACCCGAGGACTGGCCCCCCTACTACCGAACCAACAACTTCATGAACGGCCGCTTCCTCGAGCCCCGGGGCGTCGCGCTCGACAGCCGGGGCAACGCCGTCGTCGTGGACCGCCAACTCAACTTCGCCGTCCGGATCAGCCGGCGCCAGATCGAGACACAATGGAAACCCTTCGCCCCGCCCTACACCCACGCAATCGCCGAGGTCACGCCTACCTCGGCGGCGATCGAGTACACCACCTTCGACGCCGTGCCCACGCTCTTCGAGTACGGCGCCTGCGAGCGGTTCACCTACGGCGGGCCCCACACCTACACCACGCGCATCAAAAACGACAAGCCCAGCCGGCACCACCGCGTCGTCCTCGGCGGTCTCGAGCCCGGCACCCGCTACGTCTATCGCTACCTCTCCAGCCGCAACGCCTACCCGCAGGAGCACTTCTGCGAGGCGCGCCTGGTGACCACCAGACCGCGCCCGGGCGAAACCGCCTACCTCGACCTCGAAGTCCTCGTCGTGCTCTTTACCGACATCGTCACCATGCCCAAGCTGCAGGACCTCCCCAAGGACGCCGAGGGCAACCCGATCGTACCCGAAAAACCCGGACCCTTGACGCCCGAGGAAATCGCGCGCGTCAAGGCCGACCTCGAACGCGCCCGCGGCTTCTACTGGATCAACTCGCACATGAAGATGAACCTGCGCTTCGACTACATGGAGGTCACCGACCACTACGAGGGCTGCCCGTTCGAGAAGTGGGCCTACTACCCCCTCGCCGACCGCAAGAAGCTCGACGAGATCATCATCGCCCACGGCCGCCGCACCCACGGCAACCGCGGCGGCATCTTCGTCATCTACGGCGCGCGCCACTGGGACAAGGCCACGCAGCAGTGGGTGCTCTCGGGCAGCGGCGGCAACACCTGGGGCTCGCCCTACGACGGCTCAGGCATCTGCACGATCAACGCCGGCGGCGACACCGCCTGGCTCTTCGGCCACGAGTACGGCCACCAGCTCGGCATCATGGGCTCCTACACCGGGCACGTCTATCACTTCAACCACTTCCACTGGAACAACCTCGTCGGCGACTACGGCAGCCACTGGGACGGCAACGCCTTCATCGCCCGCACCTACAACCCCGACGCATACCTCGCCAACTTCTACGGCAACGTCACCATCGTCAAGGACACCGACAACGACGGCGTCCCCGACGACGACCCCACCTGCCCCTTCGACGAAAAACGCTTCGGCACACGGCCCTACAGCGCCGACACCGACGACGACGGCGTCGCCGACCTCGCCGAGGCGATGTTCTCCGAGTGGCTCACCCTCGACTTCGTCACCTTCGGCGCCCGCACCGCCGAGCCCTATTACAGGCCCGTGCCCTTCAGCCCGGACACCGACGAGGACGGCATCCCGGACGCCCAGGACGCCTTCCCGCTCTACAGGCTTCGGCCCGAAGTGATGAAATCAACCGCCACCGTGGACGGCAAGATCGAGCCCGGCGAGTGGGCCGAGCAGACACACCGCGCCATTGACGACCCGGTCTTCAAAGGCCTGTTCCGGATGAACTGGCGCGACGAGGGGCTCTGCTTCGCGCTCGAGCAAGACCTCACCCCCGAGCAGGCCCAGGCCTACGCCGCAGCCGCGAGCCCCATGAGCGTGTCGCTCCAGCTCGACGGCAACAACGACGGCTTCACCGTCGGCTCGGACAACACGACCATCTGGCTCGAGGCGCAATCGAACGGCACCGTCGCAATCAAAACGAACCACTGCGACAACAGCGTGCGCACAAAGCCCGTCTGGACGAAAGACACCGTCATCGAGCCCGAGGACGTCCAGGCCGTCTGGACGATCAGCGGCACCCGGTTCGTACTCGAATTCATGGTGCCCAAAAACATCGAGGCCGGCATCAACTGCGTCACCGGCGAGCAGCTCGGCTTTGACATCACGTTCCGGCCCGCCGGCGCCGAGCACGGCCTGCGCCTGTTCGAACCACAGGTGCTCTTCGACGTAACGCTCAAATAGCCCACCCCAGCGGGAGGCCGGGGCCATGGCGGACCGAGCCGATTTCGGCCTGCTGCCCAAGCAGTACACGACGTGGAACAACGCCGACGCGGTCATCTACCCCGTGCCCTTCGGCCGGACCGTCACCTACCAGACCGGCACCGAACGCGGCCCCGCCGCCATCCTTGCCGCGTCGGCCAACCTCGAGTGGTACGACATCGAGCTCAACGCCGAACCCTACCGCCGCGGCATTCACACGCTCCCGGTCGTCGAGCCACGCGCCATGGGCTCCTCCGCCGCGATGGTCGCCTGGGTGCAGACGACCGCGCGGCGCATCCTCGACGCGCGCAAGTTCCCCGTCCTGCTCGGCGGCGAGCACTCCGCCACCGTCGGCGCCGTGCGCGCCTGCGCCAAGCACTTCCCCGGCCTGACCGTGCTCTCGCTCGACGCCCACACCGACCTGCGCGACCGCTACGACGGCAGCCCCCTCAACCACGCCTGCGTCATGCGCCGCGTGCTCAAAGCCGCCCAGCCCGTGCTTGTCGGCATTCGCAGCACGCACACCGAGGCCAACAGAACGATCGAGAAGCACGCCATCGCCACGTTCACCGCCGAGGACGCGCTCTTCGATAAGGACTTCCCCAAACGCCTCCTGCGCGCCCTCGGACGCACCGTGTACGTCTCCGTTGACCTCGACGTGTTCGACCCCGGCCTCATGCCCGCCACCGGCACCCCGGAGCCGGGCGGCCTCGGCTGGTACGACGTGCTGCGCATCCTCCGGCTCGTCTTCGAGCACCGGACCGTCGTCGGCGCCGACGTCGTCGAGCTCCGCCCGATCGAAGGCAACGCGGCCCCCGACTTCCTGGCCGCAAAACTTGTATACAAGCTCATCGGCTACCGCTACTATCTGCGCCGCCCGGAGCAACGCAGCCAAAAGGGGTAAGGCCTCACCACACAGACGCGCCCCGCCCGGCCGCGCGCACGCAATGAGGAGGACCGCTCATGCCGCTCGTACCCACCAAGATGTTTCTGACCAAGGGTGTGGGACATCACAAGGAGGAGCTCCGCTCCTTCGAGCTCGCCCTCCGAAGCGCCGGCATCGAGAAATGCAACCTCGTCACCGTCAGCAGCATCCTGCCCCCCAACTGCAAGACCATCCCGGCCGGCAGGGGCCTCCAGATGCTCCACCCCGGCCAAATCACCTACTGCGTCATGGCCCGCCTCGCCAGCAACGAGCCGCGACGCCTGCTCGCCGCCTCCGTCGGACTCGCCGTCCCCGCCGACAAATCCCACTACGGCTACATCAGCGAGCACCACGCCTACGGCCAGACCATGCGCGTCGCCGGCGACTACGCCGAGGACCTCGCCGCCGCCATGCTCGCCTCCACACTCGGCATCGAGTTCGACGAGGACAAGAACTGGGACGAGCGGCGCGAGGTCTTCCGGATCAGCGGCAAGATCATCAAGACCGACAACATCACCCAGTCCGCCGTCATTCGAAACGGCGGCTGGACCACCGTCATCGCCGCCGCCGTCTTCCTCCTCTAAGGCGTCTTCCTGTTCTAAGGCGTCTTCCTGTTCTAAGGCGTCTTCCTGTTCTAGCCCCCATTTCTGACAGCGGCAAAGGCGCGGGCAAAAATGGGGACTGGCACCGATTCTTCGTACATGCCGGACACATTTGACACACCGTGGCGCTGAAGAATAGGTGCCTGTCCCCATTTTTCGTCTGCCCCGTGCTGTCCACAGAACCCACTTGCGCTGAGGCCCGTTTCGCATCGCAAACGGCCTCGCGCCGGCCCTCGACAACACGCAGCAACTCGCCGCCACTCCCACCGCGGCCCGTCGCGCAACTCCCACAAGACTCAGCCGAAAGGCCGCCGAACCGAACGAGCATTGCCTGACCCCGCATTCCGGCAGTAAGTTGAATGAACTTACCTGCACGGAATCAACACCTTAGAGCATCCTGGAGTTGCGTCCTGCATTTTTTTCTCAAAAACAACAAAATGCTTGACTATGCCTCCGAACTAGGGTACTTTGTTACCTGAAAGCTCGGCCATGTTGCCGGGCAAGGGTTCTGCAGGGGGATTCTGCTCCGATTGTCACTCACAACTTCCCCGGCCGGTTGCACCTCTGTCGCCAACGACAAGGACCCAACACAGCCGCCGGGGCGGCTCGATGGCGGCGCAGCAAGTGGCCGCCCGTTCGCATGAATCCCCCGTAACACGACACGTGATGAGATGGGGGGACAGAACAGTGCGTACCAACGGATGCTCACGGAGATTCATCAGGACAAGGCTGGCCGCTCTGACACTCGCGCTCTTGTTGGGCGCAGCAGTGCTGCTTGGCTCGCCGGCCCAGGCGGCCTGGGTCTCTGAGCAGATCACGGACCTGGGGTTCGACTGCATCTACCCAAGCCTGCACAACGGCCAGATAGCATTCAAGGGAGATGCCGGGAACGGGATCTGGTTCTGGGATGGGACCCATGTTGGCGGCAGCCCTACGCCCGCCGTACAGGTTGACACCTCGGGGTCTCACCCCAAGCTGTACGACGGAGCGATCGCCTACGAGATATCCAACGGTACATGGTACTGGCCCGGCAGCGGTGCGCCTCAGTATATACTCGCCGGGAGATGGCCTGACCTCCATGACGACAAGATCGCCTACGTGACCAGCGGGAGCGGGTACGACATCAAGCTCTGGGACGGCGTTAGCAGCCAGACCGTTGCCAACAGCTCGCTGCACGAGCGCGACCCGGATCTTTATGGCAGCCACGTGGCGTATATGGCTACGGCAACCTTAAACCAGAACCGCGATATCTACTTTTGGGATGGCAGCACCCACCAGATCACGAACACCCCGGGACTCGACGAGCTGTACCCCTCAGTCTACGACGGCCAGCTCGCATGGATCGGCCACGACGGGAACGACTACGAGATATTCTTCCGCACAGACGCCCTGAATCCTGCTACGCAGATACAGATTACAAACAACCCCTACGACGACGAACACACCACGGTGTGGGAAGGCAAGGTTGCCTGGCAGTACTGGGACGGCAACGACTGGGAGATCATGTTTTGGAATGGCTCCTCCATCGAGCAGGTCACCGACAACGATCTCGATGACATACATCCCAATCTCCACGGCGGCATGATCGCCTACACCCGCCCCATCGGCGCCCACTACCAGATCATGCTCGCCCGGATTCCCGAGCCGTCGCTGTTGGCCTTGTCGGCCCTGGGCCTGCTCGCCCTGCTGCGCCGGCGCAAAAGATGAGCCACGCCCGGAACCCAAAGCCTACCTGACACAAGGGGGCCGCAGGTGATCCTGCGGCCCTTTCAGCCACGGTGGCCCGTCGCGTCCCGGTCAGACCGACCTTGCAGAGGCCGTCCCTTGCTGGCATTATCCGCCCGGAAGTCCCGTTCTGCGCCATAGTAAGGAGACATCATGAAACGCACCCGATTCTGCCTGCCAACGCTTGTCATTCTCGTCATCGTTCTCGCCGCCTCGTGCGCGCCGAGGCCCGACGCCGGAGCGCCCGGCGTCGCGCGCGGCAAACCGAAGGTCAACTTCGC
>CAZJXV010000145.1:0-10594 GCA_964550015.1 uncultured Verrucomicrobiota bacterium | reverse complement strand
TTCCCAACGCTGCCAGCATCGAGGCATCGCCCGTGGCGCGGTAGGCCTTGGCGAGCCCCATGCCGGTTGGGCCGATGATGTTGGACGAGCTACTTGCGCCATCCGCCCACCAGGCCCAGCCGCCATCAGCCAGCTGCGTCTCGACAAGCCGCGCCCCGCCGGCCGCCATGTGGATCTGGCTGGTCGTGAGCCACGGCGTGTAGTCAACGAGGCCCACCACCAAGTCATCAATCACGCCGCCTTCGAGCGTGCCCCACCAGTTTCTCTCGACCGTGAGAGTCGCAGCATTGCCGCCACTGACGCGGATCGCCATGCCGTTGCCGACAAAAGCGTTATAGCTGATGTCGTGGGCAGGATACGCCATGGCCGTATCCATCACGAACCTCATGGCCGTGTCGTTATTGAGGAACACATTCAGCGTGATGGTACTCGGCAGGTGTGTCCCGCCACCAGCGCCGTAGTACTGCCAGTCAATGGCCGGTGTCAGTCCCCCGGGATGGAGGGCATCGCTGGCGTTCGTGAAGACGTTGCAGAAGATGCAGTGATCGCCAAACGTTTGGCCCGCAACATCGGGACAACCGTGTCCGTTGTAGATGGCATCGCTGCAGCCGTCGAAAACGTTCCGGAAGATATCGTACGCCTGGCTGTTCGACATCGTCATGCCGCCCCAGGTCTCGTCGATATTGTCGTAGACACGCACGGCTCCGTTGCCTGAGCCGTCTCGCGCGGCATACCTGTTGTGACACAGGAGCATCGAGGTCGCCCAGTGAGTGTCGTCGCCGGACGCACGGTCCTCGATGAACTTGCAGTCATGGATGCTCAAGCTGAGCGGCCCGCTGCTCGCACGGTTGATCTGTATGCCCGCGCCCCATGTGACAGCCGGATCGCTTCGGCAGTTGAACGTGACACCCGATATCTCGTAATTCATGCTGCCTGCGTACCCACTCATCTCGCCCTTCACGCAACACTTGCCCTCGCCAGGAGCCACCCACGTCACCACATCGCGTCCGGCGCCGGTCAGCGTCAGATCGTTCCCGGGCGTCAGAGTGACCTCCTCGGTGTACGTCCCCGCCGCGACGGCGACGGTGTCGCCGCTGCTGGCGTTGTCAACAGCCTCCTTAATATAAGTATAGTGTGCGTTGGCCGGGTCCCAATCCACTTCGACGTACCAGATGTTGCCTGTGCCTTCCTGGGTGAGCTGGTCCCGCTCGGAGCTGTAGAAGAGATAGGTGGTGCCGCTGTTGTCGGTGAAGCCGATCGGCCACATCTCGATCCAGGTATTCGTGCCGTACCGCCCCTCTGTGACCATCACGGAGCCGCCGTCGAAGAAGCTGCCGTCGAGGGTCTCCGCCGTCCAAGCAACGATGTATTGGCGGCCGCCGCCTTCACCCGTGTAAGGTGCCTGAGCGAAAACGTAGTCGCTGCCGATCTTGTACAGCGTCGGGTCCCAGCCGCTCGTTGCGACGCTGTCAACTTGGACCCATTGCTCCGGCGGTCCCGGCACGTACTGGTAGATGTAATTCGAGCCGGCTGAGAAAATCGCCAGATACAGCTCAGACCCATCCACAAAGAAGTGAACCAGCCCTCCTGTGAGACCGGCCACGCTGGGCCCGGCAGTCCACGTGTTCGTCTCGGGCGATGCCGAATACTGCGTCGTGAAGTTGCCTGAGCCCTCGACGACCCATATCTTGCCGCCAAAGGCGATCTCGTCATGATGGGCCTGGCCATCGCTCAGGCCGCTCATGATCGGGCCGACCTCGTTCCATGTCGTGCCGCTGTCGGTCGTGTACCAACCGTACAGATCGCACGTCGCACCGACGTCCACCGTGGCGAAGGCCCACACCTTGCCGTCCAGGCAGGCGGCACCGGTTTCACCGAGGTAGCCGTTGGCGTTCATCGTCACGCCGACGCCACTGATCTTTGCCGCGCCGGCTCCCGGCAGATTCATCACGGACGAGGCCATCTTGTAGTGGACCTCGTAGTCGTTCACGTCGGGGTTGCCGTTCTGATACCATCCGGTTACGGAAGCTGACCGCCCGTAGAACAGCCAGTAATTGGTTCCGTCAAAACAGATGGACTCGCCCCGTTCATAGTAGCTGTTGCTGGTCACCTGAACGGGCTGGCTCACCTCGATTGTTGACTGCGCCGCCGCTCCGAGCGTCAGCGCGACGACCACCAGGCAAGTCGTCATAATGATTGAGCGTCTCATCGTTCCCTCCTCCTCTGTTTCTTGTCTGCGCGAAACTCCAGTCAGTTTCGGCTGGTATTGTTGAATTCCTAGTCAACGGGCGCGACGGGGCCGTCGCGGCGGCCCGCCGGCGTGGGTGTGTCGCCGTCGTCGCCCGTGTTGTTTTCAGGCGGTGAGGCCGGCTCGTCATCTTTCTTCTCTTCATCCAGGGCTTCTTCGACCGCGTGCCGGACCGTCTCGCTCTCGTCTTGGCGATAGGCGGCCAGGACCCGCCGGTCCCGGATGTTGCCGAGCGCGGCCGACAGAAACGCGAGCCGCCCGTCATCGGACGTCCGGCGCATCTCGTTGACGATGACGTCGGCGGAGTCGCGGGTGCCGATCCGCGCCAGGCCGTACGCCGCCGAGCGGGCAAGCCCCTCGTCAGGGTTGGTGGTAACAACGTGCTCGAGCTCGGGAATCACGGCCGGGTCGGTCACGTGGCTCAGCGCCTCGACGTACTGCGAACGCCGGGCCTCATCGTCGAGCTCGTAGTACCGATCGACCCAGTCGGTGACCGCCCCCTCGCCGCCGAGCTCGCCGAGCCGCCGCCCCGCGTGGAGCCGCTGGGCGATTTCCGGCTCGCCCTCGATGAGATCGGTAATCTTGTCGTCCATGCCCGGCCCGGCGCCGTCAACGATGCCCCGGGCAATCACGTCCTGGCGGTTCGCCTTGCTGGTGTCGTACATCGCTTCCCGGACGCATTCCCACGCGTCGGGGTCGTCCATCTGCACGAGGATCTCGATGATCGCCTTGATCTCGGCTGGGTTCTGCTTGCTCTCGAGCAGCCGCGCCAGGTAGCGGGCCGCGTCGGGCCCCATCTCGACGAGCTCTCGGCACGCCTTCTGCCGGGTGGCGCGGTCGAGCGAGCACGCTTTGCGCACGAGCTCCTGGACCCTGGCTTCGGTCTCTGCCGACCACTTGCGCGACGAACGCAGGTCCACCCACGACCGTGATGACGACGGTGCAGGATCATCGCGCGTCGCCTCGCGCAGCGCCTCGGTCTGTTCATTGCCGTGTGGGGAGTCGCGGTTCGCTCGCCGAGCCGGAGGATGCAGCGCCAGCTCGGCCGCGATCACGGCAACCACCACCACGATCAGCGCAACGATAAGGGTCCCCTTTCCACTGACTGCCATGTCGCCCCCTTTCTATGTCCCCTTCGCAGGGCCCCGCTTCTCGGGGCATCAAAAATGATCCTGCGGCACCATCACGGCCCGGTCACGCGAGCGCATTCTTACCCTGATCGGGCGACCCGCAGGAGCACCCGCCCCAATAGGTGAGCCTGGTGAAACACTGCGTCAAAAAAAGAACTCCCAACACATGTCAAAGCGGAGAAGAAAACAACACACCCCACGTTGGGGCGGGATTGAATCATATTTCACCTGGATTGTCAAGAAAAAAACAGTGCTTCTTGGCACAGCAGTGTCCACGAGACGAAAGGGGTGCAAATGGGTAATTGTGGCAAGAATGAGCCGGGTGGGATTCGAACCCACGGCCAACGGATTAAAAGTCCGTTGCTCTACCAGGCTGAGCTACCGGCCCATGCGTGGACAGTACGAAAAGGAAAATGGCCGGGAAAGGGAAAACTCACCGCGCGGGCCGCGCCGCACGCTCGGTGCTGGTCTCGTCTTTTTCCTGAGGGGCATCGAAACCGGAGGCACCGCGCCGGACTAAACCTCCATAATCTCCTTTTCCTTGTGGGCAATGAGTTCGTCCAGCTTCTTGATGTGCCCGTTGGTGGCTTCCTGCACGCTCTTCTCCTCGCGGTGCAGGTCGTCCTCCGTGATCTGCCCCTCCTTCTGGAGCCGCTTGAGCTCTTCGTTCTGCTCCCGCCTGATATTGCGCACGGCGACGCGCGCGTCCTCGCCCATCTTCCGGACGGTCTTGACGAGGTCGCGCCGGCGCTCCTCGTCGAGCTCCGGAATGGGCAGCCGCACCAGCTTGCCGTCGTTGACCGGCGTGATGCCCAACGCCGACTGGTTGATGGCCTTGACGATGTTGGCCACGACGCTGGGGTCCCACGGCTGGATGACGATCAGGCGCGGCTCCGGTGTGGCGATCTTGGCGATCTCGCGCAGGCGCGTCGGCGTCCCGTAGTAGTCCACGCTGATGTTCTCGACCAGCGCCGGCGACGCTTTGCCGGTGCGGATCGTGGCGAGTTCGTCCTTGAAGACATGGACCGTCTTGTCCATCCGCGCATTCATGTCCCTCAGGAGCTTGTCAATCGGCATGCTTGGCCTCCCGGATAATTGTTCCAACCCGTTCGCCCATCACAAGGCGCTTGAGGTTGCCCTCGACGTTGAGGTTGAACACGACGATCGGGATCGCGTTGTCCATGCACAAGGTGATGGCGGTGCTGTCCATCACTCTGAGCTTCTCCCGAATGACGTCCACATAGGTAAGCTCGGCATAGAGCTTGGCCGCGGCGTCCTTCTCGGGGTCCGCGGAATAGACGCCGTCTACGCGCGTCGCCTTGAACAACACCTCGGCGCCGACCTCGCTCGCGCGCAACGCCGCGGCGGTGTCGGTCGTAAAAAACGGGTTGCCGGTGCCGCCGACGAAGATCACGACGCGGCCTTGCTCGAGGTGTCGCACCGCACGCCGCCGGATGAACGGCTCCGCAAGCTCTTTGATCTCGATGGCCGTTTGCACCCGAGTCTCGACGCCATTGCGCTCGAGCGCGTCCTGCAGCGCCATGCCGTTGAGGATCGTGGCCAGCATGCCCATGTAATCGCCGGTCGTCCGGTCGAAGCCCGTGGCGCTCGCCGCCAGGCCGCGGAAGATGTTCCCTCCCCCGACGACCACGGCGATCTCGACGCCGAGCGTGTGCACCTCGGCAACGTGCCCGGCGATGCGGCGGCAGGTGGCGGGGTCGATCCCGTAGCCGAGCTCCCCCTGGAGCGCCTCGCCGCTGAGCTTCAGCAGGATGCGCCTAAAGGCCGGCCCGTTCGCCATATTGAGGTGTCCCCTATTCCGTGGACTCGCCGACTGCGAAGCGGGTGAAGTGCCGGATCTCGATGCTGTCGCCGAGCTCTTTCGCACGCTGCCCGAGGTACTTCGTCACGGTCAGCTCCCGGTCCTTGATGAACTCCTGGTTGAGCAGGCAGACCTCGGCATAGTGTTTGCGGAGCTTGCCCTCGATGATCTTGTCAATGACGTGTTCCGGCTTGTTCTGGACTTGGTCGCGGTAGATGGCCCGTTCACGGTCCAGCTCCTCGGCGGGGATCTCCTCGGGGCGGATGTAGCCCGGGCTCTGAGCGGCGATCTGGAGCGCCACGTTGCGCACCGCCTCGCGGAATCCGTCGGTCCCCACCGTCTCCGCCTTCTCGCACGCCACCTGCAGCAACACGCCCACCTTGTCGCCGTGGTGGATGTAGGCGGCCACGGCGCCGTTGCCGTCAACGCTGTAAAGTGCGCACCGGCGCACGATGATGTTCTCGCCGATCGTGGCAATAAGGGCGACCACTGCATCGTTGACCGACGCGTGCCCGCCGAGCGGCATGGCCCGAAGCGCCTCGATGTCAGCCGCCTTGCGCTCGATCGCGGCGGCGACAAGCTCCTTGGCGAACGCGCGGAAGTCCTCGTTGCGGGCCACAAAATCAGTCTCGCAGTTGACCTCGACCATGGCGCCGCATTCGCCGCCGGGCGTGATGGTAGCCGCCACAAGTCCTTCGGCAGCCGCGCGCCCCGTGCGCTTCTCGGCCTTAGCAATGCCGCGCTTGCGCAGCACGTCGATGGCCGCCTCGATGTCCCCGCCCGCCTCCTTCAGAGCGGCTTTGCAGTCCATCATCCCCGCGCCCGTCTTGTCGCGGAGCTGCTTGACCAGAGCTGCACTAATCTCCATCCGTCCGCTGTTCCTCGCTGGTGGTTGGTTCCGCCGGTGCTTCGACCGCTCCCGGCTCCTTGGCCGCCTCCGGCTTCTTGGCCGCCTCGGGTGCCGGCTCGGGTTCAGATACCCGTTCTTCCGCAGCCGGAGCCGGCTCCGCTGGGGCCTTACGTTTGACGACCTTCTTGACAACCCGCTTCTTGACGCGGCCCTTCGGCCGCGCGGCCGGTTTTCTCGCCTCCCTGGCCTTCGGTTCCGGCTTGGCGATCGTGATACCGAGCTTCTCCATTTCGCCCTGGGTCTCCGTGATCACATCGGCGATGACCGCGGTAATCAGCGAAATGGACTTGACCGCATCGTCATTGCCCGGCACGGGGTAATCCACCTCGTCCGGATCAATGTTCGTATCAACAATCGCCACGATCGGGATGCCGAGCTTCGCCGCCTCGTGCGCAGCGATCCGCTCGCGCTTGACGTCCACGATGAACACCGCGCCCGGCAGTTCGGTCATCTCCCGGATGCCGTCGAGGTTGCGATGCAGCCGCTCACGCTCGCGCGTGAGCGCCGAGACCTCCTTCTTCGACAACGCCGCCAGCCGGCCATCCTCGACCATCGCCTCGAGCTCGTTGAGCCGGCTGATGCTGTGGCGGATCGTGCGGTTGTTCGTGAGCGTCCCGCCCAGCCACCGGTGCGTCACGCAGTGCATCTTTGAACGCTGGGCGGCCTGCTCGATCGCCTCCCGGGCCTGGCGCTTCGTGCCGACGAACAGCACCGACCGGCCGCCGCGCACCAGCTCCCGCAGAAACTCGCACACCTCGTTGAGCTGGATGAGCGTGCGCTGCAGGTCAATGATATAAATGCCGTTGCGCTCCTCGAAGATGAAGCGTTTCATCTTCGGGTTCCAACGGCGTGTCTGGTGGCCGAAGTGCACCCCGGCCTCAAGCAGACTCTTGATTGTCACTACTGCCAAGCCAATCCTCCTTCTGTCCGATCATGGCCAATGCCCGGAGACGCCCAGGCCTTCCAAGCCAAATACATTACTATAGCAGATGTGGCGCGCAGGGCAACTGGTTTTTCCCGGAATCTCCGTCTTCGGCCACCAGGGGCATCAGCGTGGCGCCAGGCGCCGCCCCAGGTAGATAAACGGCGTATCCAACGCCGCCACCACGAGCTTGATCCCATAGGTGGTCACCAGGATCTCGAAGAACATCCCCGTCGGCACGGCGCGCGCGAAGGCAAGCGTGCAGAACACGGCGCTGTCGATGAGTTGGCTAGCCCAGGTGCTGGCATTGTTGCGCAGCCACAGGTGGCGGCCGCGTGTCTTTGCCTTCCAGAAGTGGAAGGCCCACACGTCGTGGAACTGGCTCAGCACGTAGGCGACGAGACTCGCAAGCCCCACCCGTGCAAAGCTTACCTGCCCCAGGTCGAAATCAACGACGTCCCTGAACCGCCCAAACAGCTCCTCCAACGCCTGCTGGGTGGCGAGTGTCTCCCCGTGGCTGCGAAACTCGACCGCGAACAGCATGGCAACCATCGTCACCAACATCACCGCAAACCCGAGCCAGACGGCCCGGCGCGCCTCGCGCTTGCCGTAGAGCTCGCCGAGCAGATCGGTCGCGAAAAAGATGCTCCCGTACAGAACGTTACCCAGGGTGAAGGTCAGCCCGACCATCTCGACCCCTTTCTGCACCTGGATGTTGCACAGGATGACGTTCATGACGACCAGGGCGTAGAGCCCCACGCGGCCGAACGCTTTCAGCAGCACCACAGCGGCCGAGAGCTCGACGAGCAGAAACAGGATCCACAACAGCTCGTTCTTCATCGGCGACAGACCACCCGCGGGGTCGGGAACCGGCCATCGTTGTCAGTGTCAAAGAGAAAAGCGGGTGATGGGAATCGAACCCACATGGCCAGCTTGGAAGGCTGGAGCTCTGCCATTGAGCTACACCCGCTCTTCGCGGACTTACCTATCACACCTGGCGACACGCGGAAACAGAAAAACTGCCGACAGCAGGGCTCTTGACTTCGCCCCGGCCTCTCGCTAGCAGCGCGCTGGTGTCTTGACGCCCGCTTGTGCCGGAGAACCGTGTGCTGATCCATGACAACCATCTCGTCCAGAGTACATTACGAGCGCCCGCCGGCGTGGGTGCTCGCGGAAAAGGCCGCGTTCATCAGGCCGGCCAAGAGCAACGAGATCGCCTCAAAACAGCGCATCCCGAGGCAATCCCTCGAGGGCGTCCTGCGGCGACGCCCTGCTCGAGACGCCGGCGGGCCGGGCCGCTAGCCGTTGTGCTATAGTGCCCGCCGTTCGGGGACACGACGACCGCCTGTCACGTTGAACGCTACGCAGGAGGGCAAACAGGTGGGCAGGATTTTCGAAAGCATCGTTGACACCATCGGCAACACGCCGCTGGTCAAGCTGAACCGTGTGCCCAGGCAAGAAGGCTGTGTCGCCACCGTCGTGGCAAAGCTCGAGTCCTTCAACCCCGCCAGCAGTGTGAAAGACCGCATCGCGGTCGCGATGATCGAGGCCGGGGAACAGGCCGGCACAATCAAGCCGGGGATGGAGATCGTCGAGCCCACGAGCGGCAACACGGGCATCGGGCTTGCATTCGTCGCCGCCGCCAGGGGCTACGCGTGCAGGCTGTTCATGCCCGATACGATGAGCCTCGAGCGACGCGCCCTGCTGAAGATGCTCGGCGCGGCCCTCGTCCTCACGCCCGGGAGCGAAGGGATACCCGGCGCCGTGCGGCGGGCGCAGGAATACGTGGACAAGACGCCGAACACGTTCATGCCGCAGCAGTTCACGAACCCGTCCAACCCCGAAGCACACCGCACGACGACGGCCGAAGAGATCTGGCGCGATACCGACGGCAAGCTGGACATCCTCGTGGCCGGCATCGGCACCGGCGGCACGATCACCGGCCTGGCCGAGGTCATCAAGAAGCGCAAACCGGACTTCAAGGCGATCGCGCTCGAGCCGTCGGGCTCGCCCGTTCTCTCAGGTGGCCAACCCGGCAAGCACCGCATCCAGGGCATCGGCGCCGGCTTCATCCCCGACGTGCTCAACACCGACATCATTGACGAGGTGATGACGGTCAAAGACGATGACGCCTTCAGCTACGCCCTGCGCGTGAGCGCCACCGAGGGCATCCTGTGCGGCATCTCCTCGGGCGCGGCGGCCTGGGCGGCCGTGCAGGTCGCCAAACGGCCGGAGAACGAGGGCAAGCTCGTTGTCGCCATTTTCCCGAGCGCGGGCGAGCGCTACATCAGCTCGTTCAACATCCCGATTGACTAGCAGGCTGTTGAACAACGCATTCAGCCCGAGTTGCCTGACACGAAGGACCGCAGGTCCGACAGCAGGTAGCCTGGGCCGCCTGCCCTCCGTAGCCTTAGCGAAGGAGGGTAAGGCCCAGGTTCTCTGGAGTACCAAACGTTGGCTTTGACACGCCCGGCCGCGGAATGCTAGACTCCACGTGATGTCGAAGGGGCCTTATGCCCTTGAGTCTGGGTCACGTGCCGGAGGGGTGAACCGGAGGGGTGAAGATGTCCGTCACTGTGAGGATTCCCGATGCCCTGCGCCCGATCACCGGCGGCAGGGACGAAGTCGCCGCCGAGGGCAACACCATCGTCGAGCTGCTCGAAGACCTCGAGACCCGTTTCAACGGGGTCCGCAATTGGGCGTGCGACGACGAGGGCAAGCTGAGGCCGTACGTCAACGTCTTCATTAACCGGGAGGACGTGCGCGCCAAGGGCGGGCTTTCCGCCGCCGTCTCGGTGGGCGGCGTCGTCTCGATCGTCCCGGCCGTGGCCGGCGGCGCCGGGTCGAGCCGCAAACTGTACCTCACCTTTCCGCAGGAGCTCATCAGGCAACCGCTCATCTTCCGCGTCGGCCACGAGTTCAACGTCGTCACGAACATCAAGGCGGCCAGCGTCTCCGAGAACGTCGGCCTTGTCGCCATCGAGATCGAAGGCGAGCCGGCCGAGCTCGAGCGCGCCGTCGAGTGGCTCAAGAACCAGGGCGTCAAGGTCGAACCTCTCGCGGACGACGACTAGCGGTCTCGAGACCGCGCCGGCAAGCGATACGAAACGGGCCACGGGAGTAATCCCGTGGCCCGTTGTTGTGCCACGTATGGCTCAGTGTTCTTGTTCAGCTCGTCACGCCCTGCGACGCAGAAGCAACGCCAGCCCTCCGAGCGCCAAGAGGCTCAGCGTCGCCGGCTCCGGAATGCACCGCGCCTCGAAATCGACGCCTGTAATCAGCGCCTCGCCGCCGACCGCGGACTGCTCATCAACGCCGCAGACGATCTCAATGCTCACCCAGCGCGGCTGATGGTCCCAGATGTCGTGGAACGAGTATGGCACCATCCAGTCCGGCTGCTCGTCCGGCAGCACCAGGTCTGGTGCGACGCGGAACGGGCCGAGATCCGCCGCCGTGAGCCTGTACACCTCCGTGTAGCCGTCGGGCGGTGGGCCGGCACCGGGATCATTCGGCGGCTCCGGGATGCTCGGATCGTCCCACCAGTCGAAACACACCTCGATGT
>CAZJXV010000144.1:0-10594 GCA_964550015.1 uncultured Verrucomicrobiota bacterium | reverse complement strand
GGCATCCATGTGCACGAGTCGGTCATCGCCTCGGGCGACACGGAGACCGGCGTGAGCGTGCACATCGTGGACAAGCAGTACGACCACGGCCCGATCCTGGGCCAGACGGTTGTGCCCGTCGAGCCGGGCGACACGCCGGAGACGCTGCAGAAGCGTGTGCTCGCCGTCGAGCACCGGCTCTATCCGGAAGTCATCGGCAAGATCGCGAGCGGCGAGATCAAGCTGGGGTAAGACCGGGAACTACAACCCGGCGGCGGCGAGGGCGATTCCGTGCAGGATTCCCGTGGTGCTGACGCGCATGCTCTCGCACTTCGGCGCGCGCAGGACGGCCCGCACGACGATGATCCCGCCGACGATAATGTCCGCGCGCGCGGGAGTCAGTCCGGCGAGCGCCCTGCGTTCCTCCAACGGCAGATCGGCAGTGCGCGCGAGGAGCTCTCGAGTCTCGTCGAGCGTCAGGCGGTAGCCGTGCACCTTGGCGGGGTCGTACTCGTCGAGCTTCTGGAGCATGGCGGCCATCGTCGTGATCGTCCCGCCGAGGCCGATGAGGTCTGCGTGTTCGGCCTCGCCGATGGGTGGTTGCAGTGATTCGCCTGCGGCGCGCGAGGCGGTGTGGATTTCTTCGCGGCTGGGCGGGTCGCTTGCGAGGAAGCGTTCGGTCAGGCGCACGGCGCCGACGTTGACTGAGCGCACCTCGGGCGGGGCGCCATGCGGGCAGGCGATCAGCTCCGTGCTGCCGCCGCCGACGTCCACGAGAAGCGATGCGGTTTCGCCAAGCAGGCCGCCGGCCTTCACGCCGGCGAGGACGAGCTCCGCCTCGCGCCGGCCTGTGGCGATCTCCGCCTCTAGCCCCACGGCGTGGCCGAGCGCGTCCAACAGCTCTTCGCCGTTCTCGGCATCGCGCGCGGCGCTCGTGGCGACGAGCGTGGTGGCCGTTGCGCCGAGCTGGCGGCCGTGCTCAACGTAGTCAGCCACGGTGCGAACCGTCCGGGCGATCGCTTCGGGCCTGAGCCTGTTCGATGCGTCGAGCTTTTCACCGAGGCGCGTGATGAGGCCGTCGTAGTGGACGACCTCGACAAGGGACGGCGGCCGGACGTCCGCGACAACCGTGCGCACGGAGTTCGTGCCGATGTCCACGGCGCATACGCGCGTGGCGTCGGTTCTGTTACGCGAACGCGTCATAAGGAATTAGATTAACCACAGATTTACACAGATTACACTGATTCCGTGCGGCAACGATCAGGGTCATCTGTGGGAGTCTGTGGCCGATTCCTGCTAATGCGTCATGGTGTAGATGATGGCGTTGATGCCGATCTTGAACGCGTCCGGGCCGGCGACGCCGCGGGTGTGCGGGTGGGGGATTTGCTCCCAGCCGTTGCCGAGGTCGAAGCGCGAGTAGACGAGGACGAGGCGGCCGTCCAGGGTGATGCCTTCGAGGTACGGCGCGGCGAAGCCGGGCTGCTCGGCCCGCACGAGGGGCGTGTAGTCCACGGTGCTGATCTTGTTGTGGATCTTGAAGAGCTCGTGGTCGTCGGGGAGCCGTTCCAGCTTCGCGTCGGGGAAGAGGCCTTTGACCATTGTGCGGAACGAGAGGTCGAAGCCCGCGCGGCCGCAGCAGGCGTCGGCGAGCAGGAACCCGCCGTTCTCGAGGTATTTTCTCAGCGCGTCGGTTTCGTCCTTGGCGAGCTCGAAGTTGTCGTGGCCCGACATGTAGAGGAACGGGAAGTCGAACAGGTTCGACTTGGCGAGCTCGACGGGCTGTTCCTTGAAGTTCACCTTCACTTTCGTGGCGCGGTCGGCCGCGAGCATCAGGTTCTGCAGCGAGTTGGGGTCGGTGTCCCAGTCGCCGTCGTGGACGATCTTGCCGATGAAGAAGTCGTTGTCGCGCGCGGGCTCGGCCTTGTCGTATTCGACGCGGTGGCGGAGCATCAGGCCCGTCTTGTAGTAGGCGAGTGCGTAGGCCGTCATGTTCACGCCGAGGCGGTTTGCGTCAGCGACGTCGTAGCGGTGGCCTGTGTCGTGCGTGTGGCCGTCCCAGCCGCAGCTCAGGTCGTGGCGCGCGAAGATCACGGCGGCTCGGCAGCCGATGTTGATCGCCTCGAGCTTCGGGATGTCCGTGTAGTACTTCGTGTCTTTCTTATACTTCACGTCGTTGATCGTGTAGTAGATCGAGTAGATGGGGTGGTCGAGCGGCATGATCTTGAGCGGCTTTTCGGGAAAGACGCGGCGCATTTCGTTCTGGAAGGCGGTTGCGAAGTCCTCGGCGCCGCAGCAGGCGTCGCCCCAGATGGTGCCGCCCTTGATGGCGTAGGCGCGCAACTTGGCGCGTTGCTCGTCGGTGAATGAGATCGCCTCGTGGCCGGTGAAGTAGCAGATCGGCGTCTCGGTGGGGTCGAAGTCGAACTCGTGGAGCTTCATTTCGCGCGAGGTGTAGGGGATGTCGAGGATCTTTGTCGTCGTGCGGAGCAGGTTCTTGATGTCGTTCGGGTCGGTGGTCCAGTCCTCGTAGAAGTACGGCTTGCCGTCGCGCATGCCCTTGAGCTGCGCGCTCCAGCGCACCTTGACGACAAGCACGGGCGGCGACGGGGGGCGTTTCTTTTCCGTGCGGCGCAGGGGCGTCACGGGCAGCGGCAGCGGCGGGAAGCTCTCGCCCCCTTTGATGCGGTGCGGCCGGGCCGGCGGCGGCGGGCCGCAGCTTGTGGCGTGGGCCAGCGGCAGGGCCTCGACGAGAAACACCGCCAGGACGAGTGCGACGATTGCGTGTTTTCGTTTCATGGGTCAATCTCCGGTTTCTAGCCGCGCGGTTCCGGCACGGTCGCGACGAGCTTGTCGATCACGTCGTCAACCGAGACGCCGTCGGCGTCGGCGTTGAAGTTCGTGTAGATCCGGTGGCGCATGACGGGCTTGGCGATGGCGCGCACGTCGGCGCAGGAGATGTTGACGCGCCCCTCGAGCACGGCGCGCGCCTTGACGCCGAGGATCAGGTACTGAGCGGCCCGCGGTCCTGCGCCCCACGACACGTAGTCCTTGGCGAAGCTGAGCGCGTGCTCGTCGGTGGGGCGGGAGGCCCGGGCGAGCTCGGTCGCGTACTCGACGATGTGGCGCGAGACCGGCATGTTGCGGACGACGTCCTGGAGCCGCAGGATGGCCGGGCCGTCGAGCACGGGGTCGATTGCGTAGTCGAGCTTCGCGGTCGTGGACTCGATGACGAGGACCTCCTCCTCGCGCGTCGGGTAGTCAATGTTGAGGCTGAACATGAAGCGGTCCTGCTGCGCCTCAGGCAGCGGATAGGTGCCTTCCTGCTCGATGGGGTTCTGCGTGGCGAGGACGAAGAAGGGGAGCTCAACGTGGTACGTGGTGCCGGCGACGGTGATCTGGTGCTCCTGCATGACCTCGAGCAGCGCGGACTGCGTCTTGGGCGGCGTGCGGTTGATCTCGTCGGCGAGGATGACGTTTGCGAAAATCGGGCCCTTGATGAAGCTCATCTTCGAGACCGTCATGTCCTCGATGTACTCGGTGCCGATGATGTCGGCGGGCATGAGGTCGGGGGTGAACTGGATGCGGCTGAACTTGAGGTGAAACGTCTGGGCGAGCGTCTTGATGATCAGTGTTTTCGCCAGGCCGGGCACGCCGATAATCAGGCAGTGGCCCGCGGCGAGGACGGCGGTGAGCAGGTGGTCAATGATCTCGCCCTGGCCGACGATGATTTTGCGGAGCTCGGCGTCGATTGCCTTGCGCGTCTCTGCGAACGACTCGACGATCTGCACGTCGCTCATGTGCGTGGTGTGCTCTGGCATGCTGTGTCCTTTCTCGGGTGTCAGCCCAACGCGCCGCTGAGCTTGGCGACGTACGGGCTCGTCGGGAATTCGTCCGTGAGCCGGTCGTAGAGCTCGCGCGCCTGCGCTGTCTTGTGTTCCTCGACGAGCAACGAGATCAGCGCGTAATATGCCTCCGGCTTGTGCTGGTCGGCTTCGAGCTTTTCAATGATGAGCGACGCGTACCGTTTCGCCGTGCGCGTATCGGCCTGCACCGTGGCGACGCGCACGCGCAGGATGAAAGAATAACCGTCGAGCTTGTCGGCGGGCAAGGCCGATTCCCATTTTTCGATCGTGGCGAGGGCGTCGTCGTAACGGCGCTGCCGCACGAGGTTCTCGACGAGGTGGCCGTACGCGTTGTGCAGGACGGTCTCCGTGCGGGCGTGCCTGCGGGCGAGCGGGACGGCGCGGTAGCGCTCACGGGCCAGCGGGATATCGCCTTGCTCGAGGGCGACGTCGCCGAGGCGAATGAGCGCGGTCCGGCGGGCCTTGTCGCGCTTGCCGTTCGAGACGACCCACTGGAAGTGCTCCTCGGCCTTTGCATAATCGCCCTCGGTCTCGAGGAGGTGGTCGCCGTAGAGGAGGCGCAGGGCGAGCTCGTCGCGCCTTGGCAGCTTCTTGGCGAGAAGGAGGTCGAGGGCGCGCTTGCGCTGGGTGACGGAGTCGGGGTCAACGGCGTTGGCGAGGAGCTCGACGTAGCGCACACCGTAGCGGCCGAGGCGCTCGTCGTCATCGGGCAGGCGGTTGAGCAGCCGGCGCAGGACGCGGCGCTCGTTGGCGTCGTCATGGCGCGCCGTCCAGAACTTCACGAGGACGACAAGCTCGTCGAGGGACAGGGCGGCGAGGTCATAGCCGGCGAGCACGCGCGCGAGGCGGTCGCCGATCGCTTCAGGTCGGCGGGCATTGTGGCCCTCGACGGCGTAGACGGGGAACTGGTGCGCGACGCGCCAGGTGCGGTTCGAGGCGTCTACGACCTCGAGTGTCACCGTTCTGGGTCCCTGGCTGAGGTAGGCATGCGTCGGGCGGCGCTGTGCTGACGTCTGGCCGTCGCCGAAGCGCCAGCGCACGGAGCGGGCGCCGATTCGGCCGAGGCCGGTCGGCGCGAACGACACGCCGATGATGGGCACGTTACCGAACTTGTCGCAGAGGTAGTTGGCCGCGTAGCTGAACGTGAAGTCGAGCACCGGGCCGGTGGGCGTTTCGTTCGAAACGATGCGCGCGCGGCTGATCGGGACGAACATGTGGTCGTCGAGCAGGCGATAGTACTTCGCGCCGGGCGGCTTCCAGCCGGCGACCGCGGCCTGGCCGGCGACGTACTCGACGTGGAAGTAGGTGAGGCGGTGCACGCCGCGGTCGAGCTCGATGGCGCCGTTGCGCTGGCCCCGGACGGCGTGCGGGCCGTGACGGCCGGGGAACGACGCGACAAGTGTGCCGTTGATGTAGAGGAACGACGAGTCGTCCGAGTTGGTGCAGAAGGAGTACGTGTCGGGTTTGTCGATGCGGATCCAGCCGTCGTAGACGGCGAGGAAGTTGTCGCTGTCGGAGAATGGGCTGAAGCCGTCGAAGACTTTCGGGCGATAGCCGCTGCCGAGGAGCTCGGTGCTGGTCTTGACGAGGGCCTTGAGGTCTTCAACCGTGTCGCTGCGGCCTTCGCCGAGGCGATATACTTTCATGAGCAGTCCCGCGCGCGGCTGCCACGGCTGGGGCGCGGCCTGCGGGAGGCGGTTGCCGTAGTAGAGCCAGGCGCGGTCGCTCTTCGGAATGCGAAACGTAATGAGCAGCCGGTCGCCGGGGCCAGTGGTGGTGATCGTATGCGGCAGGAGGGCGCCGCTCTCGTCGAGGATTCGGATGTCCGAGCCGTCCTTCGCGCAGCGGCCGCCGTGATAGAACTCGACCCAGGCGGCGGGGGAGTCGGCGCGGCGCTCGATCTTGAGCTCGCAGCGGGCCTGCCACTGCGCGAGGTGCCACGGCGCCGCGGCCGACGCGTCGAGCGCGGCGAGCAACGCCGCTGTTATGGCGAGCCGCCTTACCACTTCTGTTTCCCCTGCTTCTCTGTCGCGAGGCCGAGCGGCTCGAGCCGCGCGTTGTCGTAACAGACCTTGCCGGGCCCGCCGCTTGCGCCTAGTTGAACGCGCACCCAGCGCACGGTGTTTGTCGGGCCGGGGTGTTCGGGCCGCTCGACGGTGAAATCGAACCACCAGGTCGTCCAGTTGCGGCCGCCGGCGAACGGATCCGGCTTGTAGTCGGTGAGCACGTCGAACGTGTCCGGCGTTTTCGACGGCACGAGTCCCTGGACGATGACGTCGGGCGTGGCGCCTCGGGCCTTGACGTCCACGGCGAATCGGTAGCGGTAGCCAATCGTCACACGCGTCTCGGCGCTCGTGTACGTCGTGCGCTCGCCGTCGGGCGGGACGATCACGATGCACTTGCCGCTGCGCAGCTCCTTCTCCCAGCGCACGCTCTCGTCGTCGGGGAGCGGGTCCCAGGCGTCGGGATGGCCTGTGCCGGTCTCGAACCCGCCGTTCGGCAGCTTGTTTGCGAGCGCCGTGATGCGGATGTTGTCCCAGTAGCAGTCGCCCGGCTTGAGGTAGGCATACAGCATCACGCGGACCCAACGGATCCTGACGTTCGCGTGCGTGTACGCCGTCTGCGGTACGAAGTCGAAGGAGAACGTTTCCCACTGCTCGGCGGCGTCGTACTTGACCTGCTTCTGGTACATGTGCCGCGCCTCGACCTTGCCCTTGGCGTCGGGGAACGGCGCGTAGCCCTTGATGAACGGCCGGAGCGCGGGGCCGAAGCTTTTTGCGTCGAACGTGAACCGGTACGTCCTGCCGTGCTCGACGGGTATGGCGCCGCTGTACCACAGCAGGCCGGGCCCGGTGGCGACGGCGCCGGTCAGGCTGAAGTGCACGACCTTGCCGTGCTCGGCGTTGTCGGTGGCCCAGCGGACCGAGCCGTCCTCGGGCAGCGGGTCCCATCCGGCGGGGCCGCTCGCGCCCTGCTCGAAGGTGCCGTTGGGGGCGAGGTTGCGCGGCGCAGCGGCGCGCGCCGACGCGCACGGCGCGATCAGGATGGCGGCTGCGGCGAGGGTCACGGTTATCAAGTGCGGGGTGTGCATGAGGTTTTCTCGTCGAGCAGCCGGCGGTGCGCGCTACTCGCTGATGGCTTTGTAGTACTCCTTCAGGAGGTCGCCGTAGAGCTCGGGGAACTCGCCCTGCATCGAGTCGTGCAGCAGGCGGCGCACCCTGGGCGGGATCGCGGCGTCCTCCTCGCGGCGGGCGCGGTATTCGTGGCGGAAGAGTTCGCGACTCGTCTTGAGCCCTTCGACGACCTGCTTGTGCGCGCCGACGAGATCGGTGTAGCGGTAGTTGTCCATGTGGTAGTTGAGGCCGCGCATCTTCTCGAGCGTCTCGCGTATCTTTTCGGCGTTGTAGTTGAACTTCGAGAGCTGGTGGAGGATGCGCTCGCCCTTGACGATGAGGTCGGCCTGCTTGCCGGAGAGGTTGGCCATCTTGACCTGGAGGTCGGGCGGGACGTGGCCGCGCAGGCCCTCGCCGCCGCCGCCGCTGCGCTTGCCGCCGCCGGTGGCGCCGCCGGTGGCCTGCTCCATCTGGTCGTCGACGGTGGCGTTTTCGTACGGGTCGCCGGTGTTGCGCGTCGGGGTGCGGCGGCCGCCCTTGCCGATGGCGGTGTCGCCGACGTGCTCGCCGTGGGCCTTGCCCTGGCGGCCCTCGCCGCTGCGGCCGCCGATCTCGGTCTTGTTCGGCAGCACGTTGCCCGTCTTGCCCTTGGCGCTCATGTTGCTGATGGGCCCGTCCATGGTGTCCCAGCCCGCGCCGGCGTCGAGCGAATCCATCCAACTGCTCGAGACGTCCTCCATGTCCTCGGCGAGCTCCTCCTCCTCGCGGATGAGATCGCCGATGATGTCCTCGAGCTCCTCGGGCAGTTCCGCGTACGGCACGTCGTAGGGCTCGGTCGGCTCTTCGAGGTTCCACTTGATCTTGTCCGACTCGTTGGTGAGCCACGATTCGAGCTTGTGCGTGAGCTCGCTGGCGAGCTCGAGCCCTTCGCGCACCTGCTCCTCGGTCACGTCGATGCGCACGCCGGGCTTGGAGAGCTCGTCGGCGGCGAGGTCGATCTCCTCGTAGATCATGCGGAGCTCTTTGAGCAGCGTGGGGTCGGAGAAGACCTGCTCGGGCACCTTGTCGAGCTCGTCGGATTTCTCCTGCAGGAACTTGGACCATTGGTCCTCGATGATCTTGATCTGCTCCTGGAGCTTGAGCTGCTCGTCGGTGTAGTCCTCGGGCCTGGCGTGCTTGAGGTTCTCGAGCGCCTCGATGACCTTGCGCTGCTCGTCGGCGAACGCCTTGAGGATCGACTTGATCTCCTTGTAGATTCTTGCTTTCTCCGCGTTCTGTTCTTCGGGCCTCTCGGGCTCGGCCGGCGCGTGCTCGGGCTCATCCTTCTCGTCGAGGACGCCGAAAAGAGCCTCGAGCTTCTTGATGATGACGTCCTGGGTGTCGAGGACGGCGGTCTTGGTGGTGACGTTGGGCTTGGCTTCGAGCGCGTCGAGCGCCTTGACGACCTCGACCATCTCGTTCGCGCGCAGGGCGGTGAGCGTCGTGGCGATCCGGTCGTAGGCGCCGGCGTTGAACGTGCCGATGAGCTCGACGAGCGCGCCGCTCGAGTCGTAGATGTCGAACTGCAGGACGCGCACGCGTTCGAGCCGCTTCATCTTCTGGGCCGTGGCGGTTGCCGTGAGGGAGCGGGCGTACTTCTGCTTCTGGAGGATTTCGCGCAGCTTGGCGTAGACGGCCTCCTTGCGTTCGGCGGCGAGGCGCTCGGCCTCCCCGGCGGAGACGACCGTGACGTGCAGCTTCTCCGAGCGCGCCTCGTTGCCCTTGAGGTCACGGACGGCGACGGAGAGCGCGGCCTTATCGCCGACCTTCAGGTGCTCGGAGAGGCTGAACTCGTACGACTCGATCCCCAGGCGCTTGAGCGAGTCGTAGTTCTCGTTGGGCCCGGCGTTGTAGCTCCAGCGCTTGAGCTCCCGCGGCGCCTCGGAACCTTCGCGTTCGAGGGAGAGGGCAATTGAGTCGAGACCGACCTCGTCGCTGCCCTTGACGAGCACGGTGATCGTCGCGTCGGGCGGGCCCTCGTAGTCCACCTCGGGCTCGAGCAGCCGCGCTTCGGGCGGTTCGTCAACGAGGCAGGCGATCCGCCGGGTCACAGGCCGGCGCAGCGACATGCCGTCGGGGTCGGCGAGTGCGATCGTGAGGACCACGTCCTGCTTGACGATGAATTCCGATGAGAATTCTATGGGCGATTCCGCGACGAGAGTGCGCTCGAGACTGTCGAGGTTCAGCGTGCCGCGCGCGGCGGCGCGGTTCGTGTGGACGACGAGTCGCGCGGCGGTGTCCTTGACGATGGTGGTGCGCGTCGCGAGGCCCTCGAGCCACTCGGGCTCGGGGATGCGCAGATATTGCGGGTAGGTGAGGGCGAGGTCGAGGCGCTCGACCTCCAGCGGCGTCCTGGCCGTGATCGAGTACCAGGGCGACTTGAAGTCGTCGGCGAGGACGCGGTACCGGCCGTCGTGCTGCACGTTGGGAATGACGAAAGCGAAATGCCGGCCGTTGAACTCCATCGTGTCGAGCCGCCGGTCGCCGTCGAACCGGACCTCGACCGACGCTGCTTCGATGATGCGCGTGACTGAGGGTACGGCGGTGACCTCAACGTCGTCGCCTCGGAAGACCGAGACGTCGCCCGGCTCGACGGTCAGCAGCGCGCGTGTGATGGGGAGCGGGGCGTCCTTGAACGTGACCATTCGCGCCGCAGCGTTGCGGAAATAGGTGGGAAACAGGACGAGGTAGGCGACGATGGCGCCGAGGGCGGCAGCAAGCACCAACCCGTAACGGGTCAGGCGCCGCGAGCTCAACGAGCGTTCGAGCGGCGTCATGTGGATGCGGTCCTCGGTCTGCTTGAGCACCGCGTCGGCCAGCTCGTTGCGGTAGCGTTCGCTCCGGCCGAGCTGCACCGAGTTGATGAGCCGGTTCTCGAGCTCGGGGTAGTGGGCCTCGATCTTGAGGGCGGTGCGGTCGTCGCTGATGGGCCGCAACGCCCGGCGCACGATCCTGAGCACGAACGACGCAACACCCGCGCCGATGAGGACGATGAGGGCGAGTATCCGGACGGGCGCGGCGAGATGGAACACGTTGTCGGATGCGAAGCTGAGCAGCAGCACGCCCAGCACCACGGCCACGGTGTAGAGCACGCCCTCGAGGACGAGCATCCCCCGCCACCGGCGCCGGACGTACCGGACCGAGCGTACGATCGCCTCGTAGCTGGGATTCGCCATGGCGCCACCTCCTGCACCGGCCCGGGGCCGGGCCTGTCATCTTGAACGCCGGGAGGGGGCCGGAAGTTGAGCGCATCCCCTGGAACCGGCGCACCCTCTGGCTATCAATATACCAGAAATCGGGCCAGTCGTAAAGGCCTTTGGTGGAATGTCCGCGCTTGGGTGGGCGCCTTGGGTGGACAATGCCGACACTTTCAATCGAGGTGAGGCGCTTGTGCGGATGCGATATGACATCAGTAAGAGCTGGTTGACGGTTCAAGATTTTGGCGACGTGTGCTCGCCGCGGCTGGCCGGTGTCTCTCGCAGCGGGAACGACTCTTGAGCGTACACGCAAGCGCCTGTCCCCTGTAACTTCGACCGGCCAGGTGGCTAGGCCAAGGCCAGTTGGCTGGTCGCTGCGCAGCAAGAAGCGGTGGCGGCGTCG
>CAZJXV010000143.1:0-10634 GCA_964550015.1 uncultured Verrucomicrobiota bacterium | reverse complement strand
GACATGGAGGCCGCCCATGACGACGGGAATACCTCGCGCACGATAGAGGTCTGCGAGCTCATAGGCTTCGCCAATTTGGGCGCTGTAGCTCGAGATGGCGACAAGCTCGAAGTCGTGTGGGATTGGCCCTGATTCCTTAGTGCGTGCCAAGTCCGGTATCTCGATGTACTTCACTTCGTGTTCGGCAGGCGTCATTCCGGCAAGGGTAAGAAGCCCGAGACTCGGGAGTGAGGCAATGACTTTGCTGCGCTCAACAAAGGCGGGAAGCGTAAGACCGAGACGCAGCAATTCGTCATCGCAGACGCGGATGCCGCTCATAGCAAACAGTCCGATTCTCATGATTCAAGCACCATGTAAATGAAGATGACTGCTCCGGCCACCAAGCTCAAGACGGGAATCGGGAACAGGTGACGAAAGGCCTTTCTATATGCTGAGAGGTAGCAGACAAGGGGCATCGTAGCGGCCCCAAGAACGAAGAGGTAAGAGGGCCATGCGCTGGCGTTGTCTGGATCGAGCAAATGGAGACTCAGGGCATACGCGATGTTGATAAAGGCAAGGCCGAAGAATGAAATGTGAGCCAGGCGCAGCATGCGTCTGGGCCAAGACGCGTAGCCACCGAGCCATTCGTCGTTGTGGAAGAAAAGGCCCTGCACCGCGCCAGCGACGAAGCCCAGCAGTATGCCAACCCACGCCGCGTGCAGATTGACGGTTCCCATGGGCGACTCCTAGGGTGACACAGTCTTCGGTGTGAACCCGCAGATAGCCACGTGATGGGTCAGCGGAGGGCGTGCCTCGATCCTCTCCAGCCAATCGCGAGGCATGATGCATGCCGCTGATCATGAGGATACGGTGCCCAGGCCGCGCAGTCAAGTAAATGTGTCGAGTAAGATCGACCTGCGTGCACTTGGTCAATTCGTTGCCTCAACGACCGTTCCAGTCCGGAGACTGTGGAGTCGGTGGAGTGGATTGAGACTGCGCGGCCTTGTGGAGGGCGAGGCCATTGAGGGGAAACACTCGCCCCGTCGAGCTGCGCGGGAGGAGGGGCATGGCGAGGATCCTGCTTCGCTCTGGCGAGCTACGCAGGACGAGGGGGGACTGTGCGTGGGAACTTGACGCGTGGGCCGGGTGTCATACATGATCGGAGCGCGTTGGGTTTGTGCGGCTGTGCGAAACCCGGATCTGAGTGAGGTGTGCCATGAGAACTCGCCCATCCCTCCTGTTTCTGGCGGCGGCAGCGACCATCTTCTTAATGGGCCTCGCGAGGGCAGATATCACGCCGGTCAAGGATTCGCGGCTGGGCGTTTTCGACGCGGAGCTGGTCGCCATTGTGCGCCAGGTGGCGGAGGGTGTTTTCAAAGTAGATGAAGTGCTCCTGAAGACGGTCGAGGTTGGTGAGGCGATCGAAGTTCCGGGCTTCAAGCTCTACGTTTATGAGCAGGAACCCTTTGGCTTTGGAGGCAAGAGGGTGGATGTTCCGATCACGGAATTCACCAGGATACTGATGTTCCTGAAACGCAGGCCGCGCTGGCAGGATGAATGGGAGGTCGTCTACGGCTACTGCTTCTTCTGGGTGGACGACCTGGCGAAGGTGGACGAGTTGCGCAAGGAGGTGGCCGACGCGCTGGACCTTCGCGAGCGGTGGGAAGCAGCGCGGGACATCGAGGACCCGAAGGCAAGGGTGGCGTCGCTCTGGCCGTTTCTCTGGGATAACGGCAGCGCGTGTTGCCGGCTCACGCAGACGGAGCTGCAGAAAGCGGGCGAGGTCGCCGGCGACTACATCGCGGAACGCCTGGCGCTGCTCTCGCACGGCCAGCGGATGAACCTGCTCGCCGACCTCGGCTTGTATGGCGGCGAGAAGCTGCATTCGACGCTTGTGTCGCACCTGGAGAACCGCCGTGCGGCGTACACGGTGGCCGTTGAAGGACGGGACGCCGATCCGAGAGCGGCGAAGAACGAGTGGCAGGCGCTTACATCTCAGGCCCGGGAGATGTGGGGCGAGCTGTACTACGGTCTGGCAGGGCTGGCGAAGTTCAAAGACGAAAACGACCTGCCGTTCATCCGCGACCTGGCGCTCTGGGCGGTGAGGTACCGCGTCAAGCAGACGTGCGACGCCGCGCTCTCGGCGTTCCGCTTTATGCCCGCGAAGGAGAACCTGCCGGTTATTGACGCCATCTGGAAAGAATTCACCCAGACGCCGTACGACGGCAACGAGCTCAACCCCTTCGACGTGGCCCGCACGCTCCGCGCGCACAAGTACCCGGAGACGGTGCCGGTGCTCGTCAAGCTCGTCGACGACCTAAAGGCCGGCAGCGAGGCCCGCGCTTTCCTCAAGGACATCGTCGGCAAGGACCTCGGGCCCGACCCCGGGCCCTGGCTCGACTGGTACGACGAGCAGACGAAAGCCGCCGATCCCGATTGACCGCTCGACCGGCGCGCGCTTCCTACTTCCCTTCGTTACGGGCCCCCACAGGCTGCAGGACGATGCAGTCCACGGCGAGTTGGGTCCTGTCCTGGCCGTCGAAGGTGAAGTTGTGGACGCCGGCGCTCAGGCGGATGGTGCCGAGCCGGAACGGGCGTGAGCGCTGCCACGGGCTGAGGCGCGAGAGGTCGTGGCGTGGGCCGATCTCTTGGCCGTCTATACTCAACTGCGCGGCGGCGCCGGGCGGCATTGTCACGTAGTAGACGACGATTTCGTACTGGCCGGCGGTCTCGACGGGGACGGCGAGCGTCATGCTGCACGTCTTGTGTTTCTCGGTGGGTGTTTCGCCCTTTCTCGGGCGGACGGCGCAGACGCGGGCGGCGCTGTTGCCCGAGAGGTCGTGGCACCAGTCCTGCCAGTTGCCCCAGACGGGGCGATTGTTGCAGTGACCGCCTTCGAAGCGCACGGGCGGCAGGAGGGCCTCGGCCTCGATCGCGCCGCGCACCTTGACGATCGGGTAAGCGGGGATCGGCATGCGCTCGTGAGCGGGCGGCATCTCGGGCGTCCGGCCGTGGGGCTCGCGCTGGTACCAGTACGCGGTGGCGGCGAAGTCGCTGATCCAGTTGTTGACGGGCCCGTGCTCGATGGTCATCTTGAAGCGCTTCGTGAAGTACACCGGGTCGAGGACATGGAAGCGGTAGGCGGCGACGCGCCGCCGCTCTTTGTCCATGACCGTGACGCCGTGGAACGGCTTGAGCGGCAGCGGGTAGTGGCCCCAGTAGTAGGCGCCGTTGAGGTAATCCTCGGCGCCGGTGCCGCTCATCCTGGGTTCCGGCTCGCCGTCAATGTAGACGCGCTCGTCGCCTTCGAGGAACTGGATCGAGCGCGACCAGTTGCGCATCTGCATGCTGAGGTTGCAGCCGACGAAGAGCCCGGTGCCCTTGGTTTCGACGATCATGAAGCTCTCGCCGTGCGTGGTGGGGTTTTCGCGGCGCCACCGGGCGTGGAAGCGGCCCACGTGCTCGCCCACGGCGGCGACGGCATGAGAGCGAATCGTACCGGAGACGCTCACGGCCTCGGCGCCGCCGTTCTCGATCTGGAACACGGCGTCCGCGGCAAAGGGCATGGGCCAATAGCAGTAGTAGCCGCTCTCCGTCATGCCGACCGGCAGGGCTTTGAAGCGGCGCTCGCCGAAGCCCGTGCCGAAGAAGTCGCCGACGGGTGACGAGATACTTGGCTCGGCCTCGCCGTCCCACCACGCGCGCAGGACAAGGCCCCGCAGCGCGCGCTCGTCGCTGGGCGCGGCCTTCATGCGGATCTCGTCTATCACGGCCGGCCCGGTAAGCGCGGGTAGGATGACGACCTCGCCGGGCTCGAGCGTGTGGCCGAAGGAAACCGTCCGGCTGTTGCGGTACGCAGGTTTGGGGTCCTCGCCGGCACGCAGGTACGTCCGGGCGCCGGCGTCGAGGAGCTTCGTCTGATGCTCGGTCAGTTCCTTGCTGTAGCTCGTGAGCTCTGTTCCCGGCGCATAGAGCTCGTAGTTGACGTGGTGGAAGTACATGTTCTCGCCGGTGATCTTGAGCGAGCGCTCGAACGGGATCGGCACGTAGCAGTAGTAGGAGAAGTAAGAGAACCGCTCGGGACGCTCCGGGTTGCCGTCAACGGTGCAAAGCGGCGGCCGGAAATGGCCGACGTTCCCGAAGAATTCAGAGGCAAGCGCGTCAATGCGCGGCGTCGTTTCGCCGTCGAAATAGAACCTGAGCCGGCTCTCTTTCTGCGGGTTTGTCGCCCAGATGCGGGTGATGCAGCCGGGGCCTTTGAGATCGGCGAACACATTGACGCCGTTCTCCACGCGCAGGCAGCTCCTGCCGTCCTGGTTGCCGCCCGTGCGGTCGTAGCTGCTCTCCATCGCGGAGTAATAGTCGGCCAGCAGGGGCAACCGGTCGAAGGCTGTGAGGCGCTCGAACGCGATCGGCGCGGGCGGCTCCGCGGCATGAGCAAAACCCCCGATCAGGGCAAGGACCATCGGTGTGATAGATCGCATGAGGACCTCCTCCCGTCTTGATGGCAACGAAACCATACTATACGCGTTCCTTCAGGCGCTGTCAACGTTCGGACGCACACCCCACCCATCGCTCCGTGCCCTCCGTGGTTCATCTCCTGGTCAACCACGGAGGGCACGGAGAGCACGGAGCATCCTACTTCGCTCTGGCGAGCTACGTAGGACAAAGGCGGAGGATGTGGCTCGACGGGGCGGGGGCGAGCGTGTAGAGTGTGCGCTTTACGATTCGGGAACGAAGGCGAATGGTGATACGGGGTTTCCTGGCAGAGAGGTGGCGCGGCGACGGGGGATACCGCGAGCTGCTGAAGCTCGCGCTGCCGCTGATCGTGAGCGCAGGGCTGTGGAGCGTGCAGGGCTTCGTGGACCGGATGTTCCTGACGTGGTACCTGGGCAAGGCGGCGGCGGCCTCGATGCAGGGCGGGGTAGCGGGCTTCGCGCTCGTCGCGTTGTTCTCGCACACGGCGGTTTACTCCAACACGTTCGTGGCGCAGTACGTGGGCGCCGGCAGTCCGCGGCGTGTGGGCACGGCGGTGTGGCAGGCGATTTTCTTCGGCGTTGCTTCGGGTTTGGTGCTCTTGGCGGTATCGCCGCTCGGCGGGCCGCTGTTCCGGCTGGTGGGGCACTCGGCGGAGATGCAGGCGCTCGAGACGACGTACTTCCGGATTACCGTGGGCGGCGCCGGGTTCCTGGTGCTCGGGAGTGCGCTGGGTTCGTTTTTCACGGGCCGGGGCGATACGGTGACCGTGATGCTCGTGATGGCCGGGTCGGTGGTCGTGAACATCGGACTGAACTACCTGTGGATTTTCGGGCACGGTGGCTTTCCGGAGATGGGGCTGTCGGGCGCGGCGTGGGCGACGGTCGTGGCGTTCTTTGTGCGGGCGGTCGTTTACTTCGCGCTCATGATGCGGCGGAAGCACCGGGAGACGTTCGGGACGGTTTCAGAGTGCCGGTTCGACAAGGAGCTGTTTATCCGCCTGATGCGGTTCGGCGTGCCGTCCGGTTTGACGGCGACGCTCGACATTCTGGTGTGGGCGCTGTTTCTGTTCTTGATCGGCAGGCTCGGCGACACGGAGAGCATCGCGGCGGCGGTAGCCTTCAACATCAACGCGCTGGCGTTCATGCCGATGCTCGGGGTCGGGATCGCGGTCTCGACGCTGGTGGGCCGGCGGCAGGGGCAGAAGAAGCCCGGGCTGGCGGCGCGCACGACGTGGTCGGCGCTGCATCTGACGCTGTTGTACATGTGCGTCCTGGCGGCGCTGTACGTGCTGATGCCGAAGGTGTTCATGTCGCCGTTTGCGGCGCAAGCCGACCCCGAGGAGTTTCGCCCGGTCGCGGCGCTGACGATCGTCGTGCTGCGGATCGTCGCGCTCTACACGGTGTTTGACGGCATGACGATCGTGTTTCTGTCGGCGTTGAAGGGCGCGGGCGACACGCGGTTCCCGTTGATCGCGGCGACGGGGCTGTCGTGGGCGGTGCTGGTGATTCCGAGCTGGGGGCTGTACTTCACGGGGCACCGGAGCGTGTACGTGACGTGGTGGCTGGCGAGCGCGTACATTATCGTGCTGGCGTTCGTGATGCTGCTGCGATTCATCGGCGGGAAGTGGCGCGCGATGCGGGTGATCGAGGAAGTGGTGCCGCACGTGCCGCCGCACCCGAGCGTGCCGCCGACGGAGGTGGAGTAGGCGGTGCGCTGCCGACGAGCGTTTCGAGTACGTGTGACTTCAGGAGATGTGCGTGATATGATGCGGCGAACACGGTTACTGACCGCGGCCGCGAGAGGGGAGGAATCGTGAAAACGATCGGTCTGATCGGCGGGATGAGCTGGGAATCGTCGGCCGCGTACTACCGCATTATCAATGAAGCTGTGCGTGACCGGCTCGGGGGCCTTCATTCCGCGAAGCTCGTCATGTGCTCGGTTGACTTCGCCGAGGTCGAAACGTTCCGGCACAAAGGACGATGGGACAAGGTGACGCACCTGCTCGTAGATGCCGCCGGGCGCGTGGAAAACGGTGGTGCGGATTTCCTTCTGCTTTGCACCAACACGATGCACAAGCTGGCCGACGACGTGCAGGAGCAGATCGGCATTCCGCTGCTGCACATCGCGGACGCGACGGCGGAGGCTGTCACGGCGCAAGGGCTGAAACGAATCGGCCTTCTCGGGACCAGGATGACAATGCAGGAGGGCTTCTACAGGGGCCGGCTCGTCGAGAAGCACGGCCTGGACGTGATCGTGCCGAACGAGGAGGAACGAAGCCTCGTGCATCGGGTGATTTATGACGAGTTGTGCGTCGGTGAGCGACGAGACGCTTCAAGCGCGGAGTTCATGTGTATAATACAGGGCCTCGTCGAGGACGGCGCCGAAGGCATTATTCTTGGCTGCACGGAGATCGGTTTGCTCGTCACGCAGGACGACAGCCGCGTACCGTTGTTCGATACGACACGGATCCACGCGACGGCTGCCGTGGAACGCGCGCTGAGCGGGTAGATGGTTCCTTTGACTGATCGAAGGACGCTCGACGATTCGAACCCCCCGACGGCCGGGCGGTGAAACACTGAGTCGCGACGGGACGTAAGCGACATGTGCTTGCCGTTGGTTGCGTCGAGGGAGGTGGAGCAGGCGTCCGGTGCGGCGCCTATTTCACCAGCCGGGCGTCGGCCCAGTCGGCGTGGTCGCCGTTGCCGCCGTCGCCGCCATCGAGGGTCCGGAGTTCGAGGACGGCCGCGCCGGTGATGTCCACCTCGACAGGCTTTGCGGGCGTGGTCCTGCCCATGGGGCCGCTGTCGAAGAGCTTCTTGCCGTCCACCCACACTTGCAGCACGATCGTCGTGCCCTGGGTGTGTTGGTCGCGGCCGACCTCGCACAGGAACTTGGTGTACTTGCCTTTGGGCAGCTTGTAGACGATTGTGCCGTCGGCGTGGGTGCCGAGGCCGCGGGCATAGGACTTGCCGGCGATGATCATTTCTTTTTCCCACACGCTCTGGCGCCGCTGCAGCGTGCCCCAGCCCTGGGTCGCCTCATCGGGGATCACCTCGTCGAGATACACGACGGGCTGGTCGAACTTCTCGAGCGCGACAGGGTCCGGCCACGGGTGGCCGGACGCAAAAAGCTTCGGCGGCTGGATCGTAATGATCTGCCGTTCGTATTCCATGCGCAGAGGCAGCGGCAAGGGCTCCGGCCCGGCGGGGGGCAGCGGCTCAGTGAATTCCACCGTCAGCGTGCGCTTTTGCAGTGTATGCTCGATCCAGAGCCACGAGCCGATTTTACCTCGGAATACACCGCCGCCGCTTGCGGACGTCGCAGTAATGGCGACTTCGCTCTTGCCCTCGGGAAGGTCGAACATGAACCACGTCCAACCGCCACGGCGGGGTTCGCGAACGCTGCGGCCCTCTTGGGGAGTGCCGTTGATGGTCGCGGTGCAGCGGAATCCGTCCTTGGGATCCTCGGTCGGCTCGCACAGCACGTAGACGGAGGCCTTTGTTTCGGGCGGGACGTTGACGGCGGACGTGCCGACGATTCGCCACGATGTCTCGGATGCTTCCTCCTCGACGAGTTCGCCGCCTTCGACCGTGCAGGCGGGCGCCGCGGTATCGCGCTGGTATGTCTCGAACGTCATGCCGTTGGCGGACCGGCTGATCTCGCGGCCTCGAATGCCGGGCGGATACGGGGGAGCGAAGCCGGGCTCGACGGCGTCGAGGTGGAGCAGGAGGGTCTCGTACGCCTGGAGTTCGACCTCAAGGGTGTCGCCGTAATGGAATGTGCGGCTGAGCGTTTCGATGCGAGGATACACGATTCGAGCCACGAAGGCGCCTGGGCCCTTATCCGAATCATCGTGCCCGGGAAGAGAGCAGCCGATTGATTCGTCGAGGGTCAGTGACACGGTTTTTGGCTCGATGAACGGATTGCGCAGGGCAATGATGCCGCGGGGGTCGCGAAAGCTTGCGTATCCATACGGTTCGCGCTTGAAGGGGTCGCCGAGGATGGCCGTGGCGTTCTGGAGGGTTTCGGCGTTGTGGCGGGCGTATTTGAGAATCGAGGCGAGGAATTGCCAGTCGCGGTCTCCGTTCTGGAAGTGTTTGGGATCGATGTAGAGGGTGAGCAGGCGGCAGCCGCGGCCGATGACGGCAACGGCGTTGTCCTCCCACTTCTCGGGCGTGATAATGATGATGCCGAGGTGCTCGATGGCGGCCGGGGGGAAACCGGCATTTTCGCGGCAGCGTCGACGGAACACGGCGTCGCGGGTGGTGGTGGCGCTGTCGCGCAGGACGGGTGCGGGCACGACGATGCTGGGGTAGTCGCCGGAGACGGAGCCCCACAGCGAGTCGGCGTACATGAGCCACCAGGGGCTGAGCCAGATGCCGCAGGTGAGGTCGAGATAGATGTCGGGCCGGACCTTGCGCGCGGCTTCGATGAGCTCAATATAGGCGTCGGTATTGGCCTCTGCCGAAAAGTAGTTGCCGGGCAGGTGGTGGGCGTGGTCTTTCGCGTTGCAGCGGGCGCCGAAGCCGTCAAACTTGATAAAGGCGATATCGTATTCCTTAATAAGATCAGTGACCCTCTTCGCCATGTCGCGTCGGTACGCGGGGTCGGACTGGCAAATGTCGTAGCCGGTGGCGTTGCGGGCGTAGCCCTTGTTCTTGGCGAGCCACGCGGCGTGGCCGTATCGTGACGAGGGCGAGATCCACAGGCCGAGGCTGGTATTCATTGTGTTGAGCGCACGTTTGAGGCGCGCGAATCCGTCGGGCCAATTCTCGGTTTGGAATTCCCAGAGGCTCTCATTGTTGTCCCAACCGTCGTCCACGGTGAAGGTGTCTATGGACTCGCCGTGGGGGTCGTGGAGCTTGCGCTTGAAGAGGTCTATCAGCTCAAGAGAGTTGTTCTCCGTGGGCGGCATGAGCGTCCACCACGTGTTGTAGTTCACAAACAGTGACGTCGTCTTCGGTGTGACGCGGAACGTCTCGACGTATTGGCGGAAGCCCTGTTCCGCGCGGCCGGGCTCCGCGACGCCGAGGACGGCCGTCTTGCTCACGAAGCGGCCGGTAACGGTCCGGCCGGGGAACTGGGTAAGTTTGACGACGGAGCCGTCGTAGTGATTGTGGCCGGCGGGGAATTCGAGGCCCCAGAAGGTGTCGTCGAGAAGGACGGCCTGGCCGAAACCCTGGTGCACGGACCTGCCGTCGAGGCCGACGAGCCATACGTCCACCTGGCGAAGGGGCAGCGGCTGTTCGGGGACAAGCTCGAGGCGCCGTCGAATGAACCGGTCGCTGTCGCCGAGTTCGTAGATGATATCGAGACGTGTCGGGGGCGCTGTACTCTCAAAGCGGAGCGTCAGTTGGCGCCCGCCCGGAATCGTCGTGCGCCGCGCGTTTCTAAAAGCGAAATCCGCGGCACGAAGGGGCTCTCGTCCCTCGATGCCGATGGCGAAATCATCCGACTTGATGTCAAGCGTGCGGTTGGCCAGCTTGTTGACAAGTCCGGTGACCGTGCAACCGGTGTCTGTCGTGCTGAACTTCAGCTCGACATAGTCATTACCGAGCGTGAACGCCTTGTCGGTTGGCTCGGCGACGGCAGCGCTCCCTCCTGCGGCACAACCGACGAGCGAGCCGGTAAGCAGCACGGTGAGAAACGTGAGAAGAGCGGGAGTCCGAATGCATTTCATCATTGCCTTGCCTCACACACTTCCTGGTTTGCGGCGATTCTTGCCGGCGTGTCCGGTGCGGGAGTCGCCGAGATCGGCGCGCATCCTGTCGGCGAGATCGCGCAGGCGCTGCGCCACGTCCGGGTGCTCGGCGATGACGTTCGTCGTTTCGCCGATGTCTGCTTCGAGGTCATACAGGGAGTCGGGGATGGCCTCGTTTTTGTGCCCGTGCTTTTTCATGCCGGGCCATCTGTAAGGGTACTCCTGGCTCGTGGTGCGGCGAAACATGAGTTTCCACTTGCCGCTGCGCACGGCCTGGAGCGTGTACTTGTGATAATAGTAAAAGGCGTCATGTGGGCTCTTCGCGTCGGCGGCGCCGGTCATAAGCGGCCGAATGTTCCGCCCGTCAATGATGCGGTCCTGCGGCACGGCCGCCCCGGCGAGGCCGGCGACGGTGGGAAGCAGGTCCATCGTCGTGGCGACCTCGGAACACACGCTGCCGGCGGGGATGCTGCCT
>CAZJXV010000142.1:0-10780 GCA_964550015.1 uncultured Verrucomicrobiota bacterium | reverse complement strand
TCCCGGGCCTCAAGCCTCCTCCCGGGCCTTAAGCCTCCTCCCGGGCCTCAAGCCTCCTCCCGGGCCTCAAGCCTCCTCCCGTGTCTGAACACGTCATGTTCGTGCCGGGCCTGCAGTGCGCCAACGGTGAGGGTGCGGCACCTGCCCCAGAAGGGGTCTCGATGTGGTCAAGAACACGGACACTCCGCAAACCCATACACGCGATAAGGCTACCACGATGAACGTGTTGTGTCAAGAGGATTCCGCGCCCGCCGCCCACGCGCCTTCGATATTCAGCGGCCGCCGACGGCTCCCGGATCCGCCTCCGGCCTCAGCATCGTCCAGGCGCGCAGGCCGTCGTCAGTCAGCAGCACGGTGATCGCGCCATGATGGTCCGTGCGAAGCACCCGCGTCCCCCTCGACTCGTAACGCTCGACCACCTCCGGCGCCGGGTGCGGGTGAATCTTGAACCGGTCGGCCGTGACAATGGCGAGCTCCGGCCCGACCGCCTCGAGAAACGCCGGCGTGCTCGACGTCCTCGAGCCCTGGTGCGCCACTTTGAGCACCGACGCCCGGAGCTCGGCCGCATGCGTCTCGACGAGCCAGCGCTCCGTCTCCGCCTCGATGTCGGCCGCGAGCAGCGCGCCCGGCCCCTCGCTGATGCTGAGCACGATCGAAGCATTGTTCTCGCTCGCCGTCTCCTCCAGGGTCGCCCTGGGTGCGAGCGCGGTGATCGCCGTGTCGCCCGGCCTTGTGAGTCGGTCCCCCGCTTCGAGCCGCTCGACCGGAATCCCCCTTCGCTCGACGAGCCCGATGATCCGGGCCACGGCGCGCGTCCTGTGGCTCTCCGGCCCGCCGCGCACGACGAAGCGCCCCACCGCGATGCGCCCGAACACGTGCGCCAGCCCGCCGTAGTGGTCGGCGTCGTAGTGCGTGAGCACCACGGTATCCAGCCGGTTGTACCCCCGGCTCCGCAGAAACGGCATAATGACCCACCGGCCGGGATCGCTCCCAAGCACCATCCCGCCGTCAATCAGGATCCGCTCCCCCCGCGGCGTGCGCACGAAGATGGACTCCCCCTTGCCCACGTCGAGCACCACGATCTCCGTCCCGCGCGGCCCCGGCGGCACCGGCGACCACAGCACCGCCCCGCCGACGACCGCCAGCGCCCCCGCCAACGCCACTCGCATCGTGCGCGTCGCCCTCGCCGAGAAACCCACCGCCATCAGCAGCGCGTAATACGCCGCCAGCACGAGCGCCGGCGCCGACCGGACGTTGAGATGCAGGAACCGCACATTCGACGTGAGCACCACGACGCGGCTCAATGCGCCGATGAGCACGTTGTTCATCGTGTTGAGCCCCGCGCTGATCACCGAACTCACCTGCCCCGCCACCGCCGACAACAGCCCCAGCGGCACGATGAGCCCCATCAGCCCGATCACCGCCACGTTGGGGATGAACGACAGCGGCGCAAACCGGTTGAAGTAGTATGCCGTCAGCGGCGCCACCCCGATGTACACCGCGACCGACGCGGCAAAGAGCTGCACGCACGCGAACGCGAGCGGGTTGAACGTCTTGCGCCACCCAGGCACGTCCACCCCCGGCTCCGCCATCAGCCGCAGCCGTTCGGCCGCCCATTGGATCATCCGAGGCGCGAGCATCGTGATCGACCCCACGGCGATGAACGAAAGCTGGAACCCCGCCGAGAACAGCTCCAACGGCCTCACCAAGAGCACCACCACCGCCGCGAACGCAAGGCTGTTGAGCGGCTCTGCCTCGCGCCGCACGATGGGCCCCAGCAACAGGACCGCCATCATCACGCTGGCACGCACCACGGGCGCCCGGAAGCCCGTCATCGCCGCATAGAACGCCAGCACGACGAGCGTCAGCACCGACGCCGCCCACGGCGGCAAGAAGCACGCCCGCAATGCCCGGCGGATTACCACCGCGATGATGGCCACGTGCAGGCCGCTGATCGCCAGGATGTGCACCGTGTTCGTGTCCACCAGCGCGTCTTCCAGCGCCTCGCCGACCCCCCGCCGCTTGCCCAGCAGGACCGCCTTGAGGAACGCCCGGTTGTCCTCGCGCATCCGGCCCGTGTCGAGCGCGCGCTCCATCCCGTCCCGGGCCGCGTACACCAGCTTCCACACGACGCTGCCACCGCCGCCGAGCCGCTCCGCCTCGTCGGGCATCCCGACGCGGATCACCCGGCGGATCCCCTTGTGGTCGAGATAGGCCCGGTAATCGAACCCGCCCGGGTTCCGCGCGGGATCGGGCGCCGTAACGTTGCCCCAGAGCAACACGCGGTCCCCGTAGTCGAGCCCAAGCTCGCCCTCGCGCGCAACGCTCACCACCGCCTTGCCGTTCGCCGGTTGAATCTCCCTTTCGTCGGACTCGACACCCGTCACCCGCACAAGGAACCGGTAGCGCCAATACCCACGTCGCCCCAGCCCGCCCTCCAGCCGCTCGCCCTGCGGCTCATCGAGAACAATGCCCTCGATCCGGCGCTCTTCGCCGGGGCCGACGAGGGCAGTGAAGGAATCACGCCGGGCGACCCGGGCCCGGTAGCAGTTCACCGTCACGATGCCGACCCAGGCCACAAGCGCGGCCGCTACCACTATCCCGAACCGAGTGGACGCGACGGCCGCCTGCAGCGCGGCCAGAATCACGACGACGACGACAGCCGCCGTCAGCGGCAGCCCGCCGTGCCAGACACGCTCACCAGCCAGAATTCCGGCAATGAAAAACGCGGCGACGAAGAGGAAGGGACGTTTCGAAGAGAAGCGGGGGAGGTACGGGAACGCGTTGGTTTCAGGCTGGCGCGGCGTCCCCACGCGACATGCCTACAACCGCGGTCTGCGATGGTGCAGCTTGCCCCAGCTCCACCAGATCATGAGGATCAGAACCACAACGCCCAGAAAGACAAGTGCGACGATCAATCGGCGCTCCTCACCTTTCTTGAGATACTGCTCCCGGTACTCGCTTTCCGGATCGGCTTCCCAATCGGGTGTGTCGGCTTCCGGGGCATCGGCCTCCGGCGCGCTCACCTCGCCGCCGCCCGCGCCCGCGACAGCCGCCATCTTACCGCCAGCGCCAAAGCCGCCGAGCCGCGCCGCCCAAGCGGCAGACGCGCCCCGCGCGTGCACCGCCGAACCCACCGCTAGAATCGCCAGAGCGCCGACGAGCAAGAAAGGGTAAAACCTAAGCCGTGTCAAGCTGACCTCGCCTTTCCTCAACCACCTCGGCAGTCGCTCGTTGCTCCAACCGCTGAGTCAAGCCCGATGTGAAACTAATCGTTTCCCGACAAGAACTTCTGTAGCACAGGTACCCCCACACTACAACAGAAAACGTGCCAGGGTCAAACGAACGACTCCCACCACCGAATCGGCCCAGCAAGGCTGGTCATCTACCTGGCCGGAACAAGGGATTGCATCACCCGCCGACTCCGTCTATACAGGCCGCGAGACGTCCCGAGGCCGCGATGGAGCCCCGATCGTTCCCCCACGGCCTTCCCGGCCGCTCGCCGTGACCACGAGGAGGCAAAGCTATGAGATTCCGCAACGCCCTCATCGTGCTCGCTCTCGTGTGCTGCATAGGCCAGGCCCCCGCCGCGCAGGAGCGCCCAGCCACCCCGGCAGTCGTGAACCCGCCCCTGTCATCCCACCTGCGCGAGACGATCAGCCTGGACGGGACGTGGGATTTCGCCACCGACCCCGACAACACGGGCGAGGCACAAGAATGGTACAACCCCGGCAAGCCGCTGCCGGACAAAGTGCCCATCAAGGTGCCCGGATGTTGGGAAGCGCAAGGCATCGGCGGACCCGGCAACAGCAATCCGACCACGCCGGAGCGAAGTGTCCGCCCGCTGCGAGGCGCCTACGTCGGGACCGCCTGGTACAAGAAGGAAGTCCCCATCCCCCGACGCTGGAACGGCAAGCAGATCTGGCTCAAGGTCGGCGGCGTCCACGCCCAGGGCTGGTTCTGGGTCAACGGCACCTATGTGGCCCACGTGGCGAATTACTGCGGAACGTACAAGTGCAACGTCACCGACTGCGTCCGTCCCGGCGGGACCGCCGTCGTGGCCGTCAAGGTCCGCAACGACGTCGTCAGCACCAAGGGGCTCTTCAGTTGGATCCACCGCTTTGGCGGACTCTATCGCAGCGTCGAACTCGATGCCACGTCCCCGACGTGGATTGACGACGCCTACGTCGAGCCTCTGTTCGACCAAAACAAGGCGCGGCTCCACATTCGATTGGCAAGCATCCCCTCGGAAAGGCGTGCCGACTACCAGGTCCGGGTCAGCGTCTCCACCCTCGACGGCACCCCCGCCGGACGCGCCGCCGCCCTCAGCTCACTGGCCGGCAACGAGACGGTGGACCTACAGCTCGACATCGCGCTCGACCCGTTCCGCCCGTGGTCACCCCAACACCCGCACCTCTACAAGGCCGATATCGTCCTGAATGCCGGCGGCAAACCGATTGACGGATGGGTCGAGCGGTTCGGTGTCCGCAAATGGGAGGTCCGTGGCCAAGCCTTTTACCTCAACAACCAGAAGCACTTTGTCCGCGGCTACGGCGACGACTATGTTTACCCAATCACGCTCTGCTCGCCCGCCTCGCGCCAAGAGCACCGGGAACGGCTCCAGCGCGCAAAGGACTTCGGCTTCACCTACGTCCGGCACCATACCCACTGCGAAATACCCGAATACTACGACGCCGCCGACGAGGTCGGGATTATGGTCCAGCCGGAACTGCCGTATTACGGGCCGAATCCTTCCGCGGGCGCGAAGGAGTATTTCAGACCCAAAGAAGACCTCGCCGAACTCATCACCCATTACCGCCGCTATGTCTCGCTCGCCACGTACTGCACCGGCAACGAAGGCCACCTCGGATCACCCATCGACGTGGAGGTCTATCAGCTCGCCAAGCAGCTTGACCCCACACGCCTCTTCATCCACCAGGACGGCGGCCACAACACGCCCGAGAACTCCGACTTCAATAACAGCACGTCCCCCTCCAGACCTTTGGTGCTCCATGAATACCTCAACCTTGCCACCGACGAAGACCCGCGACTCGCCGACAAGTACTCCGCCGCCCTCATGCCCCCATGCCCCGTCGGGCCGTTCAACAAGGAGCTCGAGGAAGCCGGGCTGTCGTGGAAATGGGGAACCGCGTGCCTCGACGCCGGCAACCAGCTCCAGAGGCTCTACCAGAAACAAGGGCTGGAGGCCGCGCGCCTCAACCCCAATCTCGACGGATACATCTACTGGACTATCGTGGACGTCGGCTCGCCGTCGGCCCAAGGCCTCTTGAATCAGTTCTGGGAGCCCAAGGCCGCGAGCGCCGAGTTCTTCAGAGCGTTCAACGGCCCCACCGCCCTGCTCGCTAAGTTCTCGCCCGCCGAACGGATCCTCACCGAAGGCAACGAGCTCACGATCCAATGGTGGCTTTCACACTACGACCCGGCGCCCGTTGACAACGCGACTCTGACCTGGAAGCTCGTGGCCGCAGGCAACACGCTCGACTCGGGAAGGATTCCGGGGATCAGCGCCGGGCCCGGCGAGGTGAAGGCCATCGGCACCACCACAATTCAAGTGCCCTCCTTGAGCAGGGCGCTCAAGGCCCGCCTCATCGTCAACTTGGACGAAACGCACGTCAGCAATTCGTGGGACCTCTGGCTCTTCCCCAAGACTCAGCCCGACGCCGGCGCGGGCAACGGCCTCTGCGCGTCCGACACCGTCTACTCACTCCTCGCCGACCGTTACCCGGGTATGACCAGGCTCGGCCGCCCGGAAGCGTCGGACGCCAAGGTCGTCCTGACGCAGTTCCTCGACCGGGACGCCTGCCAGGCCCTCGACCAGGGCAAGAACGTGCTCCTGCTCAAGCTCATCAGCCCCAGCCCTGGTACCAAGTTGGGATGGTGGGGCAAAAGCGACCAGACGGGCACCGCCGTCGCCGACCACCCCGCATTCGGCGATCTCCCCCACGACGGATACCTCAACGAGCTGTTCTTCCGCATGCTGCAGAGCGCCGTCAGCATGAGGGACGGCAGCTTGAGCTCGGTCGAGCCGCTGATGGTCGGCCACGGCAGCAACGGCTACATGCTCTATGCCTTTCAGGCCCGAGCGGCCAACGGAAAGCTCCTCGGCTCCGGGCTCGACCTCCTCTCCGGAAATCCTGAATCAGCCTACGTGCTCGACCAGGTCATCGCGTACATGAAGTCCGAGCGCTTCCAGCCGAAGGGAGTGCTCCGTACGGGGGCGCTGGCGAAGTGGACCGAGATGGCCTCTCTCGTCGAGGGCCTCAACGGATGGTCCGAGACCGTCCAGGCAATGGGGCGACAGGCCTACCCGTCGTTCCTCGGCCGCCGCACCATGAGCTTCGCGCGCCAGACTTACGGGAAGAGCACGGTGATCTGGCGAACAGAACCGGTGCCCAGAGACATCGAGTCGTCGGCAAGCGTCACCTTCAAATGGATCGCCGGCACGGGCTTCACGTCACAACCCGCAGGCACGTTCACCCTCATGCTCGACCACAAGCCGCTCGTCGACTTCCGCGTCGCCCAGCAAAGCACCACGTGGACAAACCCGGACGCGACGGTCAGCCTCAGCTACGTCGTCATGGACGCGATCGGCCAGGACAGCTCGGGCGTCATGAAACTGACGCTCCCGGCGTCGCTGCTCGAACCGGGCAAGAAAGCCGAGCTGCGCGTCGTCGGCTCGAACACCGCAAGTGCACGTTGGTTCGGCGTCTACGAGGTCGAGTGAGCCCACCGCGACAGCGGACTCACCTCGAAGCCGCGATGCAATGAACCACAAGGGTCGCTTGCTTGGCGTTCCTCGTCCGGCCTTCGCAGGCCAACTCCCGACAGACTGCGGCGGGCCCCCGCCGCCAGCAGCAACGTGCTATCCAGCGGCCGCTTGTGCTAACCTCCGGGGCATCGAAACGGTCCGTCACGAGAACATCAACCGAAGCAGCAGAGGAGCAGGCAAATGCCCGGAACGATCCTGTTCGGCATAGACGTCGAGAGCGCCTCAGAGGATTCCGCCGGCTTCGCCCGGGTCGGCGCCGAGTTGTTCCGCGACCTCGGCGTCCCCGTCACCTGGTACCTCACCGGCAAGACGCTCGAGCTGTATCCCGACATCTTCCGCGAGATCGAGGCCGGAGACGGCATCGAGCTCCAGGCCCACACGTACAGCCACATCCTCCTCAAGACCGTCCTCATGCAGGTGCCCGAAGGACTCACCATCCACGGTCACACCGACTGGTATCTCGAACGCGGCGGGACCCTCAACGAGGTCAACGCCGACCTCGACCGGTGCCAGCGTGTCTTCCAAAAGACCCTCGGCCGACGCGCCACCGGCCTGACCACTCCCTGGGGCTACTACCGCGGCCTCGGCGACCGCCCCGACCTCCTCGAAATGGTTGACCGCCACGGCTTCAAGTTCCTCAGAAGCTTCGCCCGCGACGAGCGCGACGGCAACCCCGTCCCACTCGAATGGCAGCCCTTCTTCTACAAGGTGCAGGGCTTCCCCCACATCCTCGAGTGCATGGTCCACGACTACCAGGACGACTACTACTGGGAGGCGTTCGTCCGGCCCAAGGAAGGCCAACTCTACGCCGACCACCTCAAGACCGTCGCCCGCAAGGTGGCCGACGAGAACCTCACCTGGAGCCTCTGCTCACACGACCACCACTGCGCCACACGCGAAGGCTTCAACAGGAAGGGCGACTGGTACCGCGCCATCGTCGAGTACGCCCTCGGCCTCAACATCCGCTTCCTCGCCGCCACCCAGTACTACAACGAAAAGCTCTCCCAGCGAGAGAATGCGTAACGGGAGGGGCGCGGCACATGTACATCATCGGCGAAGAGGAAGTCCAGGCCGTCCGCCGCGTCATCGAGTCCGGCCGGCTCTTCCGCTACCGCGGCGGCGAAGGCGGCGAGACCGACCAGTTCGAGCGGGAATGGTCCCAGACCACCGGGGTCGCCCACACCATCGCCATGACGAGCGGCACCGCCGCCCTCATCTGCGGCCTGGTCGGCCTCGGCATCGGTCCCGGCGACGAGGTCATCGTCCCCGCTTACACCTTCATGTCCACGGCCCTCGCCCCGCTCGCCGTCGGCGCCGTGCCCATCATTGCGGAAGTTGACGAATCCCTCACCCTCGACCCGGCCGACGTCGAGCAGAAGGTCACCCCCCACACGAAGGCCGTCATCCCCGTCCACATGTCCGGCTGGCCCTGCAACATGGACGCCGTCATGGACGTCGCCCGGCGCCACCACCTCGCGGTGGTCGAGGACGCCTGCCAGGCCGACGGCGGCTCGTACAAAGGCAAGCGGCTCGGCTCGATCGGCGACGCCGGCGCCTTCTCATTCAACCACTTCAAGATCATCACCTGCGGCGAGGGCGGCGCGCTGGTGACCGACAGCCGCGACATCTTCGAGCGGGCCCTCATCCACCACGACACCGGCTGCATCTACCGTGAGCACGCTTCCGGTATCAAGACCCCCTTTTTCGCCGGCTCCAACTTCCGCATCACCGAGATCCTCAGCGCAATCCTCCGCGTTCAGCTCGGAAGGCTCGACGGGATACTGGCCGCCTTGCGCAAGGAGAAGCGAACGATGATGCAGGAGCTCAAAGGCCAAACGGCCTTCGCCCTCAGCCCGATCCACGACCGGGAGGGCGACTGCGCGACAACGCTCGGCCTGCTTCTCGAATCCGGCCAACAGGCCCGCGCATTTCTCGAGCACTTGAAAACCGAAGGCGTCGGGGCCGGCTCGCCTATCGACAGCGGCCGGCACGTGTACACGAACTGGGAGCCCGTCCTCGAGCAGCGCGGCGCACACCATCCCGCGCTCGACGCCTTCCGCCTGACCGCAAGCCCGGTGACCTACTCGCCCGACATGTGCCCCCGCACCCTCGCCAACCTCGAGCGCACCGTCTGCATCGCCACCAGCCCAACCCGCTCCGCCGAAGACCTCGCGGATCTTATCACCCGCATCAAGAAGGCCGCCGCACGTCTCTAGCTGCCGGAAATACGCCTCAGACCTGCTGCAAGGGACCCGGCGGCTGGCCGCCCGCCCCCGGGTAAGCACCGTGCTGCGGATACGCCGCCGCCTGCGACCGCCTCGCCGCCTTGGCCCGCATCACGGCGGTCACGACGATGACTCCAACCCCGACGAGGACCGAGCCGATCACCACGGCCACCACGGTCATGATTGCCGTCGCCAGGCGCTTCACAACGCCCCGCCCAACGGCAAGAACGAGCCTCGGCCCCTCCTGCCCTTCCGGATACCGGCTCGACAGCTCGTACGCTCCCGGCTCACTGATCGTGAAGACCATCAGCGCCGCCCCTGACCGCGGCCCGAAGTCGTACGTCTCATTCGACGAAGGCGTGGTGAGCGCGACGTCCGCCCCCGTCTCCTTGTTCGTGAGGACATATTGGAGACGGGTCGGATTGGCCTCCGCGCTCGAATAGGGCTTCCCGTCCATCACGCTCCGGTGCTCGTAATACACCGTGTACTTCCCGGCCTCGGCAAGCGTGAGTTCGCTTTCCCCGGGCACCACCACCCGCGTCAGCCAGCTTCCCACGCCCGTCACGGTGTTTGCACACGTCCACACGCCCCCAACGAACCCGCCGACCATGACGAGTGCCCCGAGCACGTAGAGAAAGCGGCTCGGCCCGCGACTGGGTCGCACGTTCTGGTGAAGCATCGTTCTACGCCCTTCCCTCAGCTCATTCTGTCCTTCGCGCGCCCGCCATGGTCGCGCCAATAAAGGATATATCTCTCCCACCTACACATCAAGCCTCCCCGCAGAGACGGGCCCGTTCGTGTTTGTGGTAGACGAAGCCGGGGCCGTGGGGCCCTGCGCGCGCTGGGGCAAGCTGTCGGAGCACCCTCTCGGGCCGCTACATTGGCCTTGCCGGAGGCGTCGGCGACGCCTAAGGTATGGCGTTATGGACAGGCCGGTGATCGGGATCACGACCCGCACGTATTTCATCCCCGAGGGGGGAGGCGAACCGTACTCCGAGGTGAACCTGGCGGCGTGCGCCTACACCCGCGCCGTCGCGGAGGCCGGCGGGGCCCCGCTCCTGATCCCGCTGGTTGCCGACGACGACCTCCTGCGCACAATCCTCAAGCAACTCGACGGGGTCGTCCTTTCCGGCGGCTGGGACATCGATCCCGGCCTGTACGGCGACGAGCCGCACATCACGTTGGGCAAGGTGGACGTGCGCAAAGACGAGACGGAGCGGCTGCTGGCCGGCATGCTGCTCGAAGCGAAGACGCCCGTTCTGGCCATCTGCCGAGGGGCCGAGATGCTCAACGTGGCTGCCGGCGGTACGCTGTACCAGGACGTGTCGCTCGCCGTCGAGCACCCGCTCAAGCACGACCAGCGCACCGTCGGCGACATTGCCACGCACACGGTCCGCATCGAGCCGGGCTCGCGCCTCGCCGCGATCGTCGGGACGACGCAGCTCCGCGTCAACAGCCGGCACCACCAGTGCGTCAACACGCTCGCGGCGCGGTTCGTGCCGACGGCCCGCGCGCCCGACGGCGTCCTCGAAGCGTACGAAGATCCCGCCCACCCGTTCATGCTCGGCGTACAGTGCCACCCGGAAGAACTCGCCCACGAGCCGCCCTTCGCCGCGCTCTTCGCCGCCTTGATCGCGGAAGCCCTCGTCGCGGTCTCTCGCTGGAAAAAATAGGGACAGGCACCTATTTTTCTGTAGAGGCTGCACACACTTGACACACTTTGGCGCAGAAAAATAGGTGCCTGTCCCTATTTTTTTCGGACACA
>CAZJXV010000141.1:0-10790 GCA_964550015.1 uncultured Verrucomicrobiota bacterium | reverse complement strand
GGGTCGTGCGCCAGGCAGGATTCGAACCTGCGGCCTGCGGATTAGGAATCCGCTGCTCTATCCTACTGAGCTACTGGCGCGCTGTGCGTATTGTGCCACAAGGATCAGGAAAAGAGTAGCCACAGATTTCACAGATCGGCAGTGGTTCGAAGCGGCGGCGGGGCGGCCGGTCTTGCCCGGCGTCCGGCCTCACAAGACGCAGCTGCTCAGGGCCCGAAGTCAAGTCGTCCGCCAGGGAGTACGCTTACAGCATCACCTTGGAAGAAGTAGAGGTAGTGCTCGGAGTCTGTCTCGTCGGCATCCCCGGTCCCAACGCAGCGTACTTCGAGGCACAGGCCGTTGTCGAAGTGGATGTCCAGGTCAAGACGTGGCGGAATCACGTCAATCTCGGTGACCCGTTGTCCCACGACCTTGTTGAGTTGGTATTCGGACTCTTCAAGGTCGTCGAACATGTCCTCCCAGGTGGTGACTTCGATCGTGCCAAGCTTGAGTGCCCAGTCGCAGTAGATCAGCAGACTGAACTCTCCCTCGTAGTACTGCTGTTCCGCCGTAAGCTTGGGGTTCATGATTGGCTGGTCGAGCTTCACATGTCTCCCGAAGTCGAGCGCAATGGTGGAGTTGGAGCCGCTCCCGGGCACAACGCTCCAGCACTCCTTGCCCAGCACGCCCTGCAGGAGTTGCTCCAGCTCACGTGTCGCCCATGCTCTGTCAGTGCTCATAGCTTGCTTCGACTGCGGATCCCGGCGGCGACGTTCGCAATCGGGGTCACTCCACCTATCCCGTTCGATGGCGTTGGATAAGACGCCTCTGCTCGTCGGGTTACCGGGAAGGATAACCTGAAGGCGTGGATCAGTCCACACGCTGCATGATCGGCGAACGGGCGCTGTGTCCCCGATCTGGAGGTGAGACAGCCACAGATTGCATAGGTGACACAGGTCAAGACAGGTGCCAAGGCCATCCATGTGATCTGTGGACGCTGTGGCTCGGCCGGGGTTCCTACGACGTCACATGGAAATAGATGCCGAAGGGCTGCGCGACGATGTCTTTCATGGGGATGAGGTCGAGGTCGGTCGCCTGGCCCTTGGTGCGGAAGCGGAGGCCGTCCGGGGGGCAGTCTGTTTGTTCGAGCCAGGTGGCCGGGTCCTTGGGGTCGCCCTTGATGGGGGTGTCCTTGTCGACGAGGGCGGCGAGGACGAGGGGGCCGTACATGGGGGCGACGAGGTTGGGGTCGTCGGGCATCGGCACGGCGTGGAGGTGCATGGGGTAGTTGATGGCAATCGTGTCGCCCGCTTTCCACGTGCGTTTGATCTTGCAGTAGCTCGACGGGGTGAGGCCGGGCTCGGGCGTGCCGTTGAGGGTGATCGAGGCGTCGCCTGTCACCCACCACGGGACGTGGATCCATATCGATTTCTCGCTGCTGGAGGCGCACGCGACCTCGATTCTCGACGTGGTTTCGTTCGGGAAGGCGGTCTGCTGGGTGAGTGTGAGGGCGTCCCACTCGACGCGCGAGGGGGTGAGGAGGTTGACGACGAGTGTGTCGTCGTCGTGGAAGTAGATGGCGTTGGGGAGCTCGGCGAAGGCCTGGACGCCGGTGCCGTAGCAGCACCAGAAGTCCTGCGTGCGCGAGCCCCATTTCTTGACGCCGCCGGTCTTGAACGAGTGGTAGTAGGTGAACATGCCGGTCTCGGGGTGCTGGGCCGAGAGGATGCCGTTCAGCAGGTTGCGCTCGTAGTAGTCGGCGTACTTGACGTCGCCCGTCCAGCGGAACAGGTATTTCGAGAGCCACATCATGTTGTAGACGGTGCAGAGCTCCTGGTTGTTGCCGACGAGGGTGGCGGCGAGCTCGTTGGGCTTCGACCACCTCTCGCCCGCGGTGTGGCCGCCGGTGGCGTACATGCGCGCGGGGACGACGGCGTCCCAGAAGGCGAGGGCGATTTTCTTGAAGCGCTCGTCGTCGGCGCCCTGCGCCGCCAGGGCCTCGGCCGCGCGGGCGGCGCCGTAGATCTCGGGGATCATGGTGTTGGCGTGACGGTTCGAGAGGGCGTCCTCGCCGCGCGCGACGGGGTCGAAGAGGCGGGAGCGGTCGTAGCGCTCGACGAGGTCGCGGTGTTCGGGCTCGCCGGTGTGGCCGTAGAGGTTGGCCCAGACCTCGAGCATGCCGCCGGTTTCGTAGTCGAGGATGTCGTCCATCTGCTCGCGGGAGAAGTCTTTGGACCAGCGGTGGAACCAGGCGGCGAATTTGACAAGGACGTCGAGGGCCTGGTCGTTCTCGGCATACTCGAACATTTCCCAGAGGCCCATGAGGGTTTTGTGCAGGGTGTAGTGGGGCGCCCAGATCGCCTGTTTCTTGACGACCTTGTCGAGGTATTTTTCGGGGATGGAGCCGACCCAGCCGTTGGCGTTGCGTTCCTGGCACTGGGCGAGCTGGGCGACGATGGCGTCGGCCTTGGCCTTGATCTGCTCGTCGCCGGTGGCGGCCCAGATGCGGGCGGCGGCCGACAACCAGTGGCCGAGGAAATGGCCGCGCAGCTCGCACTCTGTGCGCTCCCAGCCGCCGTGACCCGACGGGCCCTGCTCGAGGCCGCCGCGGCCGGCGGCTTCGTGCCAGTGGTTGAAGAGCAGCGCGTCGCTCGAGAGGCTCATCAGGTAGTAGCGGTTGAGCTCGAAACGTCGTTTGAGCTCGCCGTCGAGCAGTTGCACCGTGCCTCGTGGGAATGCCTGGAACCGCGTCGTCATCGTCATGGTGTGCCCCTCGTCTACTGCCGTTCTGTAATGGTCGTGGGGCTTGCTAACGGAAAAGCGGGGCCGCGTCCAGATTTTTCCGTTCGACAGGCTCACGGCAGGCGCGTTCGGCAAGGTTGCACAGGACGTGGCGTGTGTGACGGTTTTTGTTGCGCTCGCGGTCGAGGGGAGGGTATGATTTGGTGCTGAAGCGTGAACGGGGACAACGAGGAGGCGATTGATGCGAAGGTTTCTGATGGCAATGGTGTCTGCGCTCGTGCTGCTTGCGGCGGCGACGGCGTCGGCGGGGCTTGGGAGAACGATCGAGAACCCGACGGGCAAGTATCTGGTCTGGAACGACTACAAGATCGAGATCAACCAGTACGGCGGGCTGGGCCGGGACTGGCCGCACGACATCGTGTGGGACCAGTACGAGGTGCTGGAGAAGAGGGCGAAGGCGAATGCCGAGCCACCCAACACGATCCGGGCCGTGCTGCTGGTGTGTCCGACGACGGCTGCGACGGCTTACAAGAAACAGGAGGACGGCGAGCGGGTCGAGGTCGGCACGAAGACGACCTCGATGACGTCGGCCGAGGTCAAGTGGGCGCTCGAGCAGTGGCGCCAGTGGGCGGAGATGGTCTACGTGTATTCGCGCGGGGAGGCCTGGCTGCGGACGGACGTCAAGGTCATTGACGAGCCGCTCCAGGTCAAGACGAACGAGAACTGGGGGTTCTGGTCGGGGCCGAAGGGGGCCCTGCTTGACAAGTACATCCCGTTCGAGCGGGGCGACTACGACAGCTACAACTCGATCTACAACTCGAAGGCTCTCAAGGCCGGGCCGTGGGGCGGCACGTTCGGGGCCGACATCGGGCCGAAGGGGTGCGGCAGCTCGGACAACGCGTGGCTCAGCCGGGGTCCGCAGGTGGACGAGCGGCACGGGTTCGTGTTCTGGCACGAGTGGCTCAACCAGATGTGCTGGGCGACGTCGAACGTGATGCCGTACCCGAAGGGGTTGTGGAGCCTGTACGTGTTCGGCAATAACGGGTACCGGAACGACCCGATCAACGCGTGGCGGTGGATCACGAGCCATCGCGACATGATGCGGTTTGCCATCCGGCCCGGCATGTGGAGGCGCTGGACGGTGACGGATCCGTACGTCTCGCCTGCGATTGACACGTGGGAGGTTTTCGGGCCGGTCCAGGAGGCCGAGGGGGCTCGGGGAGGCAAGGCGCGTGAGTTCTCCAGTCGGGAGGCGCACGGCCAGCTCATGAAGATGGAGTTGGGCACGTACGACCACTTCAATATTGAGAAGGCGGAGCCGGCGGGCGTGACGGGTGCGGCTGAGAAGCCTCAAGTGGCCGAGGGGACGTACTACTTCCGCACGTTCGTTGGCTCGAAGACGAAGCAGGACGTGCGGCTGTGGGCCGGGGCCGACGAGCGGTTCCAGCTCTGGCTCAACGGCGAGATGGTGCGCGACGGGTGGGGCACGCTGCGCTCGCGCGACCACGGCCGGCTCATCGAGAAGGTGACGTACACGACGCTCGAGGCCGGGATGAACACCCTGGTCCTCGTGCTGCCGAACGTGGACGAGAAGTCGAAGAAAGTGGTGGAGTTTCGGGTGCGGTTCTGCACGCCGGACGGCTCGGGTGAGTTGCCGGAAGGGGTCACCTACTCGACGGGGCGCATCGCGGGCAAGATGGTCCGGCTTAAGAAGCCCGTCGTGCACAACTTCGAGAAGCCGACGCTCTACAAATGGGCCGATGTGGGCGACGACCCGTGGCTGAAGCTGCCGCGGCTCGACGAGGCGGCGCTGCGCGAGTTGACGGGCGTCGAGACGCTCACGATCAAGACGGAGGGCGTGCCGTACATGACCACGGTCAAGGACAGGGACGGCAAGGACGTCGAGCGGGAGGTCAAGCCGAAGCAGCACCTGTACCTCGACGTACCCAACGAGGCGGTGTCGTCGCCGTGGGTCGGGCACCCGCTCGAGAACACCGAGGCGCTTAACAACGATCTCGACTTCAACTGGGAGTCGCTTGCGTGGGTGCACATGCCGCGGCGCCCGTCGCCGAACAAGGACATCGTGCTGATACGCTTCGACGTGGCCGAGCCCGTGCTGCATTTGCTCAAGACGGAGGGCCGTCCGGCCACCGAGTGCCTGGTGGGCTACATCCTCGTCGGGCACAAGATTGCTTACGTGGCGCTCGTGGACCTCGTGGGCATCCCCACGAGGGAGCTTGAGGCTCTGAGCAAGAAGCCGGAATAAGACATCTCACGCGAAGGCGCAAAGGCGCCAAGAGGCCCCGCCGGTTTTTTGGGCGGGCGTTGCGGCCCCGGCATGGTGACCGCGTGCGGGATAGCTGCGCGTCACAAGGGGCTTTTGGCTTTCCCTCCCTGTCGTGGTGGAGGGAGGGAGGTCAAGATCCTTCTGCCGATATCGCCGCCCGTGCCGGAGCGCAAAGAAGGCATGTGGGCGGCGTCCGTCGCCGGGGTCCGCGAGCCCTGCATCTTTTTTCCAGGCCGTCGTGCGTTTTGGTTTTGTGCAAGCGAGAAGACCAAGTAGCATCGGCCGGGACGAAGACACCAACACGATGGAGGAGGCGAACGATGCAGAGGGTATTGGCGGCGGGAGGCGGCGTGCTCGTGCTGTTGGCTGCGGCACTTGCGGCAGCCCAGGTCGGGCCCAGAATTGAATCTCGGGGCAAGTATCTGATCTGGAACGACTACAAGGTTGAGGTCAACCAGTACGACGGGCTCGGCCGGGACTGGCCCCAGGATATTGTGTGGAAGCAGTACGAGCTGCTCGAGCAGCGGGCGAAGGCGAACGTTGGGGCGCCGAACATGATCAAGGCGGTGCTGCTGATGTGCCCGACGACCGAGGCGACCGCTATTAAGAAAGAGGACGGCAAGGACGTGGAGGTCGGCACCAAGACGACGTCAATGACGACGGCCGAGGTCAAATGGGCGCTCGAACAGTGGCGCCAGTGGGCGGAGATGGTCTACGTGTACTCGGGTGGCGAGGCCTGGCTGGGGACAGACCTCAAGATCATTGAGGAGCCGCTCACAGTGCGCGCGGACGAGAACTGGTACTTCTGGTCGGGGCCCAAGGTGGGGCTGCTCGACAAGTATGTGCCCTTCGAGCGCGGCGACTACGATAGCTACAACTCGATCTTCAACGGCAAAGGTCTCAAGACCCGGCTTTGGGGCGGGACGTACGGGGCCGACATCGGGCCGAAGGGCTGCGGCAGTTCAGACAATGTCTGGCTCGGTCGCGTAAACGAGCGGCACGGCTTCGTGTTCTGGCACGAGTGGCTCAACCAGATGTGCTGGGCGACGTCGAACGTGATGCCGTACCCGAAGGGGTTGTGGAGCCTGTACGTGTTCGGCAATAACGGGTACCGGAACGACCCGATCAACGCGTGGCGGTGGATCACGAGCCATCGCGACATGATGCGGTTTGCCATCCGGCCCGGCATGTGGAGGCGCTGGACGGTGACGGATCCGTACGTCTCGCCCGCGATCGACACGTGGGAGGTTTTCGGCCCCACGGAGGAGGCCGACGGGGCTCGGGGAGGCAACGCGCGCGAGTTCTCCGGTCCCAAGGCGCAGGGCCAGCTCGTGACGATGGAGTTGGGCACGTACGACCACTTCGACCTCGCGAAGGTCGGGCCCGTTGGCGAAGTCAGCGCGTGGGCACAGCCGGAGATCGGCCCGGGCACGTACTACTTCCGGGCCACCGTCGGCTCGCAGACGAAGCAGGAGGTGCGGTTGTGGGCCGGGGCGGACGAGCGGTTCCAGCTCTGGCTCAACGGCGAGATGGTGCGCGACGGGTGGGGGACGCTGCGCTCGCGCGACCACGGCCGGCTCGTCGAGAAGGTGACCTACACGACGCTCGAGGCGGGCGTCAACACGCTGGTGGTGGTGGTGCCGAACGTGGATGAGAAGTCGAAGGACCTTGTCGAGTTCCGCGTGCGGTTTTGCAGGCCGGACGGCTCGGGCGACCTTCCCGAGGGGGTCACGTACAACCCCGCGGGCGCGGCGGGCAAGATCGTGCCGCTCAAGGATCCGGTCGTGCATGACTTCAAGAACCCCACGCTCTACACGTGGGCCGACGTGGGCGACGACCCGTGGCTGAAGCTGCCGCGGCTCGACGAGGCGGCGCTGCGCGAGCTGACGGGCATTGAGACGCTCACGATCAAGACGGACGGCGTGCCGTACACGGTGACGGCGAAGGACAAGGACGGCAACGACACCGAAAAGGAGATCACGCCGAAGCAGCACCTGTTTCTCGACGTGCCGGAAGGGGCGGTGGCGTCGCCACGGGTGACGGAGCTGGTGGAGAACGCCGAGGCGCTCGACAACGACCTCGATTACAACTGGGAGTCGCTCGCGTGGCTGCGCGTGCCGAAGCGCGCGGGCAAGGCGAAGGACGTGGTGCTGGTGCGCTTCGACGTGGCCGAGCCCGTGCTGCACCTTTTGAAGACGAAGGGGCGGCCGGCGAACGAGAGCCTCGTCGGGTACGTGCTCGTGGATTTCAAGATCGCCTACGTGGCGCTGGTGGAGCTCGACGGCGCGCCGACGCGCGAGCTGGAGGCACTGAGCCGGCAGCCTAACTAGGAAATGTCACGCAAAGGCGCATAGGATGCGAAGGCGCAAAGGCGCAAAGGCGCCAAGACGCGCCCGGCGGGGCCAAGAGGCCCCGCCGGTTTTCTGTGCGGGCGTTGCGGCGCCTTCGGCAGGCTCGGGGCAGGCTTTGCATGATGGAATCTTAGCCCGCATTTCGCACGGAGAGCCAGCGCTGCGATGCGCAACGAGCCTCACCGCAAGGGGCGACAGGCCAGGAACAGGCAGGTTGTTGTGGACGACGCCGTGGCAAACGAAAAAATGGGGACAGGCACCTATTCTTCTGCGCCAAGGTGTGTCAAATGTGTCCGGCATCTACGGAACAATAGGTGCCAGTCCCCATTTTTCCGCGCCTTGCGCGCTGTGAGAGATGCGGACTAGGGCTCGATCGCCGGCTGGTGCGTCCAGGCGAGGAGGCGCGGGGCGACGAGCTGGGCGGGGACGCAGTAGTCGGCGGCGGCGCGGCGGTGGCCGGCGGTGTTCGTGCTGACCTGCTCGTAGGCCGTCCATGTTTGCGGCGTGGTGTGGCCGGCGAGGTGCGAGTAGAGCACGCGCCGCACGTCGTCGGGCCTTCCCATGTGCAGAAGCCCGCGGGCGTATTCGGCGATGGGCCAGTTGTCGGCGCGGTCGTAAAACGCCGTCATGCCGGCGATCTCGCCGCCGTGGGCGCGGCGGTACTCGACGATGGCGTTGATCTGTTTTTTTGAAAGGAGGCCGCTCGAGAGCAGCTCGGGCCAGTAGCGGTAATTGGTGTAGCTGGCGAGGCGGCTCTCGGTCATGGTCTGAAACGGCCTTGTCGTTCGTGCGACGGGCGGGATGAAGGCCGGCGCGACGCTTCGGTCGGTGACGGCGGCGATCGCGTCGAGGATGATTCCTCGCCACGCGTCGCAGCGCTTCTCGTCGTCGGGGCGATTGAGGACGGCGGAGATGTCGCGCAGGCCGCGGCAGACCCAGGCGTTGTTGTGGAAGTAGACGTCCACGTCGGCGCGGGTGTCGGCCTCGGGCACGCCGGCGATGAGGTTTTTTGGGGACTTCTCGTGTTCCGTCCAGAGCCACTCGACGATGCGGTGGCACTTCTCGCGGACCGCATCGAGCCATTCAGAGTCGTCCGTGATGTGTGCGAGCCTGCTGACGAGCGAGAGCATCCGGCCGTACTCGGCGAGCGAGGGGCCGTAGTAGTCGAAGCGGCCTGTTGCGGTCACGAAGCGGTCGAAGTAGTGCAGGAGGTAGTCGCGGGCGAGTTCGACGTGGCCCCAGTCGATCAGGCAGTCCACGAGTGAGATGATGGCGGGTGGGAAGCCTGCGTCGTGCGCGGCGGCATAGGCGCGGACGCCGTAGCGCGGGTGTTTGCCGGTGAAGGTGATGAGCGCGCGGACGAGGGAGGCCTTGCACGCGTTGAGCAGGGCGAGATCGGCGGCGGGAAACCGTGCGCCGTCGTCGAAGAACCGCGTCCAGCGGTTGCGGAGCGTGTCGAGAGCGGCGTCGAAGGCGGCGGGGTCAATCGGGGCGTGGTCGCGCAGGCGGACGCAGCGCGTCGTCTCGCCGGCTCCGTCGCGCTCGATGAGGCGGATGTAGAGATGGATGGCGCGCGGCGGGTGGCGGTCGGCGGCGAAGGCCGTCGTCTCGCAGGTGCGGTTCGACGCCGGGTCGCGGTAGGTGTAGGCGACGGCGGGCAGGTAGCCGTCAACGAGCGCCCACTCGAAGGATTCGGCTTCAATCGCTCTTGCGATCCAAGGCACGTGGTCGGCGGGGTCGAACCAGAGGGCGATCTCGCCGTGGGCATGGACGATGGGTTTCTCGACGGAGTGCTCCGTGCCGAGGAACGAGTAGTCGCGCACGGGCGGGAGCTCGTGCTGAAACGAAGAGAAGTGAGCCATCGCTGTCTCTCGTCACTGTGGGAGTGGCTTGTTCGACCTCGGCCGCATCGTAGCACAGGTGCCGGTTGTCTGCGTGCTCTGCGGCTCTGCGAGAGGGAAAAAGAATGTCTCGCAGAGGCGCAGAGCGCGCAGAGCAGGGGAGGACTAGTCGCGGGGGCCGTACGTGCCGATCGGCTGGCCGGTTTCGGCGTCGTGGGTGTCCCTGAGGCGCTTGGTGATGGGCACGTCGTCGGTCTCGGTGATCCAGCGGTCGAGCTCGGCGCGCAGGTGCTCGAGGGTCTTGCGGTGCGCGGGGTCCTCGACGAGGTTGACGAACTCGTAGGGGTCGGCGGCGGTGTCGTAGAGTTCCTCGCGCGGGCGCGGCGTGCGGAACTGGAGCATCTGCTCGGGGGTGAGCTTGCCGGCGTCGCGCAGGGTGCGCATGGCCTGGTAGGTGGGGCAGCGGACGAGGTCGGCGCCGTAGCCGAGGCGCTCGTCGGGGTAGTAGTTGCGGATGTACTTGAAGCGCTCGGTGCGCGCGGCGCGGATGTGGTCGTCAATGCAGTGCCAGTTGCGCTCGGCGAAGATGACGCGGTTGGGGCGCGCCGTCGGGTCGGCGAGCATCGGGAGCAGGTTGCGGCCGCGCATCGCGTCGGGCACGTCGAGGCCGGTGGCGGTCAGCATGCTCGGGGCGAAGTCTATCGTGCTGACGAGGCCGCTGCGGACGGCGCCCCTGGGCGCGCGGCCCGGCCAGCGCAGGATGAACGGGGTGCCGATGCCGCTGTCGTAGAGCGTGGTTTTGGCGCGTGGGAAGGGCATGCCGTTGTCGCTGACGAAGAGAACGAGGGTGTTGTCGGCGAGGCCGTCGGCGTCGAGCCGTTCGAGGATGCGGCCGACGGCGAGGTCCATCCGGCCGATCTCGTCGCAGTAGAGGGCAAGCTCGCGGCGCACCTCGGGCAGGTCGGGCAGGTAGGGGGGCACGACGACGCTCGCGGGGTCGGTCGGCGGGTCGAGGGCGCCGGGCGCGTAGGGGCGGTGGGCGTCGTGGAAGGCGACGGTGAGGAAGAAGGGACGGTCCTTGGGGCGCTGGTCGAAGAAGTCGCGCCACTTACCGACGCCGCCATCGAACATGTCGAACTGGGCGGCGGCGTGGCGGCCCATGTGGTTCTTGCCGATGAGGCCGCTGTGGTAGCCGCGCGTGCGCAGCAGGGTCGGGAGGATGTCCACGCCGGGCGGCAGCGCTCTGTGCAGGTCCTCGACGCGCAGGGTGTGGGCGACCTGGCCGGAGAACATGGTGTTGCGCGTCGGGCTGCAGCTCGGGGAGGTGACGAAGGCGTTGGTGAAGCGGACGCCGTCGGCGGCGAGCGCGTCGAGGTTGGGCGTACGCACGGCGGGGTTGCCGGTGCAGGCGATGTCGTGCCAGCCGACGTCGTCGGCGATGAGCCACAGGATGTTGGGCGGCTTCGCCGGCGCCCCGCTTCCGCCGCCGGCTGCACGCGTGCAGCCTTCGAGGAACGCGGGCCCGAGGGCGCACGCGCCCGTGACGGTGGCTAGCTTTCTGAGTGCGTCGCGCCGTGAGATCGGTGTGGG
>CAZJXV010000140.1:0-10842 GCA_964550015.1 uncultured Verrucomicrobiota bacterium | reverse complement strand
CTGCTTTTGTGGGGCGATACAGTGATCGACGAGGAGGGGCTGACGGTGCCGCATGCGCGGATGCACGAGCGGTGGTTCGTGCTCAAGCCGCTCGCGGACGTCGCACCCGACGCGCGCCACCCCGTACTTGGCCTCACAACGAGAGAACTTCTGGAGAAGGTCGAAGCCGATGGCCATTGACCGGATGACACCCGACAGGCTCATCGCGATGAAGCAGGCGGGGCAGACGATCGTCGCGCTGACGGCCTACGACTGGCCGACGGCTGAGGTCGAGCAGGCCGTGGGCGTGGACGTTATCCTTGTGGGCGATTCGCTCGGGACCGTCGTGCTCGGCGAGCAGACGACGCTCAAGGTGACGATGGACGTCATGATCGCCCACTGCGCCGCCGTCGCGCGGGCCGAGGGACGCGCGCTGCTCGTCGGCGATATGCCGTTCCTCTCAACGACGGTGAGCGTCGCGGAGGCCGTGCGCAACGCCGGCCGCTTCGTCGCTGAGGGCAACATGCACGCGGTCAAGGTCGAGGGCGGCGCGGTAATGGCGCCGGTGATCGAGGCGATCGTCCGGGCGGGCATCCCTGTGCTCGGCCACATCGGCTACACGCCGCAGCAGACGCTCAAGTTCGGCCGCAAGGTCGTTCGTGGACGAGGGGAGGAGGCGGCCGCCATCGTGCGCGATGCCGAAGCCGTTGAGCAGGCCGGCGCCTTTGCCGTCGTGCTCGAATGTATCCCGCTCGAGCTCGCGAAGCGCATCACCGGGCACGTGAGCATCCCCACGATCGGCATCGGCTCCGGGCCTCATTGCGACGGCCAGGTCCTCGTCGTGCACGACATGCTTGGGCTGTTCGACACACCGCTCAAGCACGTCAAGCAGTACGCGAACCTCAAGGCCGACATGCGCACCGCCGTCGAGCGGTACGCGGCCGAGGTGCGCTCGCGCGCTTTCCCCGATGAGGGCCACTCCTTTCACGACACGAAATGACCGAGGGGCGCGATGCCAAAGCCACTCCGCACGATCGAGGAGCCGCGTGTCATGCAGCAGTGGGGCCTCGAACAGCACGCCGCCGGCGAGTCCATCGGCTTCTTCCCGACGATGGGCGCCCTGCACGAGGGGCATCTGGCCAACGTGCGCCGCTGCCGGACCGAGAACGACTGGTGCGTCGTGTCCGTGTTCGTCAATCCGCTCCAGTTCGGCCCGAACGAGGACTACGAGCAGTACCCGCGCGACCTCGACAAGGACAAGGCGCTCCTGGAGCAGGAAGGCACCGACGTCCTGTTCGTGCCGAAGCCGCGGACGATGTACCCGCCCGGCTTCTCCATGCGCGTCGAGGAGAGGGCGCTCTCGAAACCCTTGTGCGGCGCGTCGCGACCGGGCCACTTCACCGGCGTCACCACCGTCGTCCTGAAGCTCTTCAACATCGTCCAGCCGACGCGCACCTACTTCAGCCTCAAGGACGCGCAGCAAGCGCGCATCATCCAGAAGATGGTTGCCGACCTGGCCCTTCCGATCGAGGTCATCCTCACGCCCATCGTCCGCGAGCCGGACGGCCTCGCCATGAGCAGCCGGAACGCGTACCTCGGTCCCGATGAACGCCATCAGGCGCGGGTGCTGTACGAATCGCTCGAGTGGGCGCGAAAGGCCATTGACAAGGGCGAGCGGTCGGCGGATACTATCGTGCGCGGCATCCGGGAACGGATCCAGGCAGCGCTTTCCGCCCGCATTGACTATGTTTCCGTCGTGGATTTCGAGACGCTGCAGGACATCGGGGTGCTGCGCGGCACGGTGCTTGTGGCACTGGCCGTCTTTTTCGGAACGACGCGACTGATTGACAACGTGCTCGTGCGGGTCGAGCCAACGGAGGAGTAAGCGGACACATGTTGCGGACCGTGTGCAAGTCGAAGATCCATGGCGCCACCATCACCGAAACGGTTCTGGAGTATGAGGGCAGCATTACGCTCGGCACCGACCTGATGGAGGCCGCCAATATCGTCGCGTGGGAGCGGGTGCAGATCGTCAACCTCAACAACGGCTCGCGCATCGAGACGTTCGTGATCCCCGCCAAGGCGGGTTTAGGCACCGTTCGTCTCAACGGCCCTGCTGCGCGCACGGCGCTGGTCGGCGATCGCGTCCACGTCATCACGTACGGTGCAATGACCGACGAGGAGGCCGAGGCGAACAAGCCCGTGTCAGTTGTTGTCGACGAGAAGAACCGGATTCGCGACGTCCACCCGATGTCGGTCTGAGGGGGAAAGGTGAGCAGTGGAACAGGTGAGCAGGTGAAGCCGGCCCGCGTTGTGCTCCTTTTCCTGCTTGCCTGCTCTCCTGCTCACCTGATCTGACAATGCTCTGGGCCAACTTCCTCCACATCTCCCAGCCGCCGACGCAGACGCGCGAGCTCGTTGAGAAGGTTGCCGACGAGTGCTACCGGAAGCTCGTGGCGATTCTGCAGCGCTTTCCTGAGGCGAAGGTCACGCTCAACATCAGCGGCAGCCTGAGCGAGCAGCTCGACGGCTACGGGCTTGGCGACGTGATCGAGGGCATCCGCGAGCTTGCCGAGCGGGGGCAGGTGGAGCTCACGGGCAGCGCCAAGTACCACCCCGTCCTACCGCTGATTCCCGAGGAGGAGGTGCGTCGCCAGATCGAGCTCAACACTGAGACGAACCGGGCGTTTTTCGGCGAGGCGTACCGCCCGCGCGGGTTCTTCCCGCCGGAGATGTGCGTGAGCCGGCGCGTGCTCGAGATCGTCCGCGCGCTGGGCTTCGAGTGGGTGATCGTTGACGAGGTCGCCCGCGATGGTACCACGGGTCGCTCGGTTGACGACGCGTGCACCGAGCTCGAGGGCTGCCCCGGTTTTCACGTTTTCTTCCGCGAGCGGACGCACAGCCATGCGCTGTCGTCGCGCAGCACCACGAGCGGGGTACAATTCCAGCGGGCCATCGCGCCGGTGCTGGGCGAGGCGGGCTACCTGCTCACGGGCACGGACGGCGAGCACTACGGCCACCACGCGAAAGGGCAGGAGGCGGTCCTGTCGGTCGCGTACAAGGCCGGCACGCCGCCTACGTGTACGATCTCGGAGCTGCTGGAGCGGTTCTCCGAGCGGCGCACGGTTGATCCGCTGCCGTCGTCGTGGAGCACGTGGCCCGATGAGCTGGCGCAGGGCATTCCGTACCCGCAGTGGCGTTACCCGCGCCACAAGATCCACGCGCTGCAGTGGCGGCTGACGAACGCGGTGATCAAGCTTGTGCGTTCGAGCGAAGCGCGCGACGGGTATACCGAAGCGCGGGCGGCGCTCGACCGGGGCCTCCACTCGTGCCAGTACTGGTGGGCGAGCTGCCGGCTGTGGTGGAGCACGGACATGATCCTGCGCGGCGCGCACCAGTTGCTCGAGGCGGCCGAGGCGCTCGATGGCGTGCGCACGCACCGGCGCGTGCTCGACATCCAGCGCCTCCATCGCGAGCTGCACACGGCGGTCTGGGAGTGGCAGCGCGCCGGCAAACCGGCCGAGATCAAGCGGGCCTACAAGGCGGCCCACGCCGAGGTGTACATGGACGAGCTCACCTTCGGCGACGCCGAGGCGGCCGAGGCCGGCGACGTGGCGGGCGAGACTGAAGACGGCGGCTAGGCAAAAAAAGCCCTCCCTGGCGGGAGGGCTTTGAAAAGGGGGATTTGTGAACTCAAGACTCGAGTGAGCACTCGAGTTTGGCCTGTACTATGAGGAAGTCTGCCTGTGCCGGGCAGACTTAAGAGGCGATTATCTCCTTCTCCTGAACCGCAGCACCAGTGCGGAGAGGCCCAGGCCAGTGAGCAGCATGGTGGCCGGTTCAGGGATTTCGGGCCCGAGGTATAGCGCATCAAGCCCCACGTCGTGATCGAAGCCCTGATCGGGATACGAGTCCGTGCCGCGCCACGGCACGTCGGCCTCGAGGAGGTTGTTGCCCAGATCGAACACGAGCATCAGAATGTCCTCGTTCTTGAAGGGGATCCACTGCTGCGGGTCCGGGTTGAAGACTGAGCCATCGACCTCGGTCGAGAGAATGAACTCATACGTAATCCGATCCGGCCCTTCTTCTCTGGTCAAGATGTGGAGCGCATCGAGGCCGACCTCGTGGTCAAAAGCCTGCTGCACATTCCACGTCCCGAGCACGTTCGTGCCGTCAGTAAAGACCACATCGCCGGCGGTGACGCCGAGCGGCTGGATGTCCACTTCTGTGGAGAAGGCCCACACATCCCCTAATTCTGCGTGCTCGAAGTAGGTGATGGCGTCAAGGCCATAGTCGAGGGTCAGGGGTCCGCCGGCAGCGGTTTGCAGGTTCTTGACGTCGAAGACCTCGGTGACGGCGACGCCGTCCCACATGAGGAGGTCCTCATCCTCGAAGATGAGGTCGTCAACCGCGACATCCACTTCGGTCGAGAAGAAGCAAACGTCCTTGAGCAGGTCGTAGTGGAACGCGTCCAGGCCGGTCTCGAGGCCGAGCACGCCGGGACCCGGATCGAAGAAAATACTCCCCGGCCATGTATAGCCGGTGGCCACATCGAGCCTGAGGGCTTGGCGATCCTGGAAGCCAGCAGGATCAAAGTCTTCGTCAACCTCGGTTGACACCACTACCCATACCGGCTGTGCAAAGGCCGCAGAAACGACAAGAACCAGAAAAACCCCTAGAAGTGCGCCGGTGAGTCCCCTACACATCGTACCCCCTCCTTATCGCTACAGAGACACTCCTCGTAGGCGGTTCCTTCGGAAAGCAGGCGCGCTTCGGAAAGCGAGCGCGGAAGAAACCCCAATACCCTATTGATCGGGAGTCTTATATCAGGTTCGGGGCGGGAAGTCAAGGGAAATCTTCAAAACTTTTTTAGAGGCCGGGGACAAGGTCTGGACGGAGGTAGGGGGACGGCATACTGGTTGCACTGTGTGCAACAACCGGTCTGTTTGGCCCGCAGCGAATGAGAGGCAAGTTTTCTGCTTGCCAGGCGTGGGGGTGGGTGCTATGCTGGGATCATGCCGAGTTTGGCGCGCATTGCGCCTCCTTGGTTTCCGCATCACATGAGGCAGCTCCAACGCCCCTTTTTCCCCAGGAAGCCCGGCTGAGGGCCCGTCCATGAGATGAGGTGGGTATGGTGGCCCCCGATTTACACGATCGAGAAAGCACAGGAGTTGCAGCCGTTCAACTTTCAGACGAAAACAGCATACCTCTATAGAAAGGACATATCTTTCTGAAGAAAAGCCTTGGTTTTCAAGCCTCACTCGAATAGTGTTTCCGCGTGGCGGGTCAAGTCTGCGTTCTGTCAAGCGCCTGTTCGAGTGTACCGCTCGGACCGGGGCTGGTCCTCAGGATTAGTGGTCGAACCTGGATGGTTCCTCCCGTTCCTGGGTCAGGCGTAGTCGCGCCGGGAGATCGAGACAAGGAGGAACCTTGAAAGGTGTGGAAATAGGCCGAAGGCGGTGAGAGTCTGCAGGGCCAGAGTGTTCGTCAGTCTTTGGGATCTTTGGCGAGAAAGGAGGAAATGATGTCGGCACACGCAGTGGTGTTCAGAACGGTGTTTATGTTTCTTGTCTTGTCGGGATTGCTGCTAGCCTTTACCGAAGCTGCAGAAACAGAGAAAACAAACGTCGATTTGAATGGCAAATGGGACAGCACTATCGGCCTTGTCTATAGCATCAAGCAGGCAGGCAGAGAATTCACGTGGAACGTGGAAGGAAGAGACGAGATCGGTAAAGGTCAGATTATCCGGAATTCACTTCGCGCCTCATGGAAGGACGCAAACGGCAGGACCGTTACCGCATCTGGAAGACTTGAGCGAAACGAGAAGGGCGACGTTGTACGTATCCGATGGTCGAACGGCGTCGAGTTCACAAAGCGGCAGGTCGCCGAAGCGGAGCCGAAAGTCCCGGTGAAGATCGGGGTTCTTGGGCTAGCAGACTTGAATGGGAAATGGGACAGCAATGTCGGCCTGGTATATGACATAAGGCAACAGGACAAAGAATTCAGCTGGAACGTTGAGAGTACAGGGGAGAAAGGCGCCGGCACGATCTCCGGCGACGCTCTCCGCGCCTCGTGGAAAGACGCGAACGGCAGAACCGTTACCGCATCTGCAAGACTTGAGAGAAACGAGCAGGGCGACGTTATACGTATCCGATGGTCGAACGGCGTCGAGTTCACAAAGCGGCAGGTCGCCGAAGCAGAGCCGAAAGTCCCGGTGAAGATCGGCGTCCTTGACATAACAGACTTGAACGGGAAATGGAAGAGTAACATCGGCCTTGTGTACGAGATAGAGCAGAAAGAGAAAGAATTCGCTTGGTATGTCGCAAGCAATGACGAAAGGGGACGAGGGCACATAACCGGAAACACCGTTCGAGTTTCGTGGAAGACGCGCGAGGGAAGCACAGGCTCTGCAACCGGCGAGTTCGTCCGGGACGATAGGGGGAGCGTTCAGCAGATCAAGATGTCCAACGGTGTGGTCCTCATCCGAGAGGACACCGGCATGGCCAAGCACGTCGGTAAGGAAGGTGAAGAGCTTCGGAGGCCGAGCTTGGACAAGGTTCCTTTGACCTCGGTGACCTGGAGCAATCAGACGGCGAAGCAAATCGTCCAATCCCGAGCGGTTCGTGATTCTGAAGACTTCGTTCAGCACATGGAAACAGCTCAATCTATTCGAGAGTTGAGTGACCAGACTGGCATTTCCCGCAAGAGGCTGCTGTTCCTCGCCCACGAGCTCGAACTGAGGGGGGCTCTTCTCGGTAACGCTCCGTCGCGGAGTGACTGGATGCTGTTGAAGGAGCTCGGCCTCGAGACCATCGGGTCCCTCGTGCGTTTCTCGGGCAACGAGGACATGCTTCATGAACTGATCTCCAACCTCGCCCGGCACAAGAACGTCGAGCCCCCAACGCTGCAGCAGGTTAGAGCTTGGGTGCAGCAGGCTGAGGAATGCTTCAGCTCCATTCCGCCGTTGGAGGTCGCCCTTGCGGGCGATCTACGCTGGGCGAGCCGGGTGAAGGTGATAGAAATGGACCTCCCCGGTAAGAATATTGGCAAGCTCCTGCCTCACCTGGGAGCCCTGCTCCCTGAGGCTTTTGTCATCGCCAAGGGCCAAACTGAGTTCCGGCGCGAGTTCTTCGTGAACGAGCCTGGGCTATATTGTGCAACGATACAGTTCGACCGCAAGGGGGGCATCGTCGAAATGGCTTGGGCCATTGACAGACCCAAGCTTATGCTTCAAAAGGGCGCAGCACTTGCCGCCTCGAAAAAGATGGAGGTCGTTTTCCCTCCAGCACAATCCCAGGCGAGTCTGAAGGTCACGGGCTATGAGCCGCTGATCAAAGGCAAGCAGTTGCTGGCAATGGTGCAGACCAACCATGCGTGCTTCTACATTTCTCCCGAAATGCTGCCGTTGAACCGCCGCCTATACCTTCGGCTCAAGGTCCTGAAGAACGAGGACAAGATATTTGTCGGGGATGATATATCAGGCGGGCCCGGTCCCACGGGCGATCCGACCATTCGAGGAACGACTATTGTCTCCCATGTCCCGCCCATCAAGGCCGGAAGTTTCGATACGCAGGTGGCACTGCCCCAGGGTCCTGAAAACAAGTTCCCTCTGTACGTTGTCTCGAGCCCCCTTTTCGAGATAAAAACCGAGAAGCTTCACGTGCCCCGTTCCCTTTGGCTTTGCATCGCGCACGATCCGGACAAATTCGGTGCAGATTTCGCCGGGAAACCCAACACCGACATCATCAAAGTCTACCCTGCAAACACCAAGCCCGTCACCCTTTCGTGGGGGCTACGTGATGGAAAGCCCGTTCAAGGAATCGCGACGTATCATGAGAAATACGTGGAATATCCGGAAGAACCGAATATCAAACACCTTGTTCCTTTCCGCGGCGTCGACGTGTGCAAAATCGAGGAACCCAAGTTCGGCGTGTACAGCTTCCTCGTGAACACGAACGCAAAACGGGGGCAGAAACCGTCTTTTCAGGAGCTGAAAAGCGATGGCTTTGTGTATTCGGGCTGGATTGCCTCGGATAAGCAGAGCGACGTACGCCTCTTCGTCACCGGGGGCGAGAAGCCAAAAACCGTCTACGTCGTCGAGCTTGAAAGGCTCGAGATGTCAGGACAGGCAGAATACGACGATGACAACGATGACGGCGTTTATGGCGAGTTCGAGATCAACGTCTCTTCCTCGCTCACCATGAAGGAAGGTGACACCAAGTATTCCGGGGTGAGTTGGGCCCACAGGTATCCCGACTATCCCGATTGGCTGCTGCCTGGTGTTTTCCACATCAAAGACGTACTAGACGCAAAGACGAAAGCCAAAAAGGTCTTTTGTTATCCCAAGATGCCGGTGGCGTCTTTCTCAGAAGAGAAGGCGAGAGACGCCTACAACTTCGGGACGGTGGTGTCGGTGATCGAGAATGACGAGCACACCTGGTGGCAGAAGTACGGGATCGTCTTCGAGCTGCTGTTTAAGGCGGCCGAAATAATGCTTGATATAGTGGACGGGAACTGGGTAGGCCTGGCTCAAGATCTTTACAGCTTCGTTGATGATGCTTCCAGCTACAAACTCGATGATGTGGACGAATTCATGGGTCGGCCGGCTGTTCTCGTCCCGGGCAGCAGCAATTGGGGCCTTCGGAACGACACCTACTTCTGTTTTCCGGCCTGGGCATCATCAAAGGTCAAGAACACGACCGTCCATGAATACCCGACCGGCGCTTCGCCCGGAGGCGCCCGCGGCGTCGTTACCGCGCGCACAGGCGCAGCTCCATCATCGTTCTCCTACATTTCTCCCGAGCATTATTGCGGTATAGACGTGTCTATCCGTAAACGGTTGGCTCCTTTCAGTTGGTCGAAAGTAGAGATGAAAGAGTTTACCGTGCGCCAGTGGAGAGATAAACCTGAGGAGATCGACCTGTTAGTGCGGAAGGGACCGTTCGCGGATCCTGAGAAGAGGCGAGTGGTCACCGGCAAGAAGTACACATTCCCCGTGGGGGTTCCGCCAGCGCCGAAAGTCCCTGAGGACCTCAGGGAGAACGCGTACACATACATTCAATGGGAGTTTAGTGAGGATCTTCCGGGCTGCAATGAACCGCTCGGAATAATATCCTTCGCGCTGTACCACGAGGACTTCTACCGGGCGATCGTGCTGAAAGAAGAGCCCTATGCGGATGACAAGTACGGCCCCGGACTTAAGGGAGTCGTCGAGGCGCGGTACTACAAAGAGGGAGAGTTCCTCGTGGGTGAGTTCACCATCAAGGATCCGGGAACATGGATGGAGGAAGTGAAACTGGTCGCCTACGTTTACGTCTACATGCAGGATTAGGGAAGCCGAGCGGATTGGCGAACAAACAAGAACGGAGACGGCAATGGCGCAGGGCTCAACTGCCAGGGGCCAACCACGCCGGAGCTTAGAAGGTACACGATCACGGGCAACTGGGCGGCATCGCGGCGGCCCTACTACTCCTGGAACTGGATTTGGGGCACGCCATGGCTAATTCGCGCTGGCCGAGCGCCGCCAGGAATCTCTCCGCGCCAGCCTGAGAATCAGGTATGGTCTCCCGCGCTTTCCGATTTCATGTCCGCTCTGCGTTCTACTGTCGGCCGTTTACCCTCTGCGCCGCCGCAGCAGCCCAAGGCCGCCGAGGGCCAGCAGCGTGAGCGTGGCCGGCTCGGGAATGATGGAGATGTTGTCGAAGCGGCCGATGTCGTTGCACGAGCCGAAGCCAAAGGAAACGACGTTGTCCATGGTGAGACCCGTGTTGAACTCGCCCCTCTTGGTGGCTCCCTCCCACAACTCCAGGGAGAAATCGCCGACGGTGCCCGCAGTCGGCGTCCACGCGAACTCAGCGTGGTACCACGTGTTGCAGCTCAGGTCGGACCCTACAAAAGAGCTGACCACCTGGGTCCGAGTCGAGTTATCATCAGTACGCCACACCTCACAGGCTGCGCCTATCTCGCAGAACACGACCCAGTAGAAATCCCTGGCGTTGAGGTCGCCGAACACCAGGACGGCGTCGTTGTGGCCGCTGGGGGTCGAATCGAAGGACAAGTCGAAACTGCCGCTGAACGCGCCGGCGCCGGAGAAGGCGTCCGCATCGGGCGTCTGGAACCATCCCCCGGGGATGGTTTCGCCGATGTGGACGAGGTTGTTGGGTCCGAGCCAGGCGGCGGTGTCTGACGTTCCGTACGCCCCCGGTGTGGCGTTGGCGTACACGGGTCCCGCTCCGCCGCCGTTGTTGTCGGCCAGAATCCAACCGGCTGGGAGAGTATCACCACTCAAGCCCTCGAAGTCCTCGGAAATCATGGCTTCGCAGATTGTGCAGGTCGTAGCGAGGGCCACAAGGACCAAGACGGCAAGCTTGCAGACGTTCCGGCAGTTCATGATCTTCACCTCCCCTTGTATTGTCCCCGTACGTCTTCGGCGGGAGAGGGAGTTCTGAGGCCCTGAATCAGGTTGTGGCTCTCAACCCCCCGGCCCGAAAACTGAAGCAGGCGCCACAAGGTGTGGCACTTGCGAACGCGCTATGATAGCAGACCAAGTCCCGGCAGGCAACAGATTTCTCCGCTTTTTTACATCGGGGAAACCATAAGCATCAGGCGGCGTGCAACGTCTGGTCTTTTTTGGCGCACCGGAAATGAGGCGCAATTTTCTGCTTGCCAGGCAGGACGATGGGTGCTAGGCTCGCGTCATGCCGAGGTTGGCGCGCATCGTGGCGCCTGGGTTTCCGCATCACGTGACGCAGCTCCAACGCCCCCTGTTGCCCGGAAAGGCCGGCCCGAGACCCATGCATGGGATGAAATGGGTATGGTGTCCCGTGCGCCGTGGGAAGGCGTTGGTTTTCAGCGGGTGTGATT
>CAZJXV010000139.1:0-10907 GCA_964550015.1 uncultured Verrucomicrobiota bacterium | reverse complement strand
TCCGTTGGTCAATTGGGGTGCTCCGCAGAAGAAGGGGCGCTCTTGATGAGCGTCGAGCACGTCGAGATCCTCGTTGAAGAGCCCTCTATGGAGGCGGCGCTGCGACCCCTGCTGCCCAAGGTGCTGGGAAGCACCTCGTTCCAGGTATACCCATCCCAGGGCAAGCATGACCTCCTCAAGCGATTGGAGGAGCGGCTGCGAGGTTATTCGAGGTGGCTCCCGGCAAACTGGCGCATAATGGTTGTCGTCGACCGGGACAACGACAGCTGCCGCAATGTGAAAACCGATCTTGAAAACAAGGCGGCCCGCGCTTTCCTGACTACACGATCTGCAACCAGCGGCGGTCGTTACCAGGTGGTGAATCGGCTCGCCATCGAGGAGTTGGAGGCGTGGTACTTCGGCGACTGGGACGCGGTCAGAGCAGCCTACCCGAAGGCACCGCCGACCATTCCATCGCGGGCCAAGTACCGCAACCCTGATACAATCAGGGGAGGAACGTGGGAGGCCCTCGAGAGGATCCTTCAGCGCGCGGGCTACTTCAGGGGTGGTCTGCGGAAGATCGAGGCTGCGCGGGCTGTTGCCCCGCACATGACACCTGAGCAGAATAGATCGAAGAGCTTCCAGGTGTTCCACGCGGCACTGCGCGAAATGGCGTCCTAAGACGCGGCGGCGGCCCCCACGTCTCGTGACAGTGGAGTCACGCCACACCAGAAGCATCGGATGATCACGCATCCGGGCGAAGGATCGCTGTGAAGGCCAGCCGATAGCAGCGCGCACGCATCGTGAAAGACAAATCGAGGAGACACGACCCATGCCCTACATGAGCACTTCCCTCGCCGACCTCGCCCGGCTGCGCACCGGCGTCAGGCGCCGGCGCTTCTCGAGCTACGACACCACCGGCGGCAACCGCGACTGGTGGCCCTTCGAGCCGGGCCAGACGCGCACGATCGCCCGGATCGCCGGCGCCGGCGTCATCACCCACATCTGGATGACCATGAACTCGGAACAAAACCACTTCCTGCGCCGCGCCGTCGTCCGCATGTTCTGGGACGACGAGCCCACCCCCTGCGTCGAGACCCCCATCGGCGACTTCTTCGGCATGGGCCACGCCATGTGCAAGAACTTCTGGTCGCTGCCGCTCACCATGAGCCCCGACCGCGGCCGCGGCTTCAACTCGTTCTGGACGATGCCGTTCTACAAAAACGCCCGCATCGAGATCGAAAACCAGGGCACCGAACGCCTCAACGTCTACTTCTACGTCGACTACGAGGAGCACACGAAACTCGAGCCCGGCCTCGGCTACTTCCACGCCCAGTGGCGCCGCGAAAACCCCACCGACGGCCTCGACCTCGGCGACTCGAAGCCCATCCGCGACCCCGCCAAGTGGAACGAGCTCTGGGACATGTCCAACCTCGACGCCAAGGGTAACTACGTCATCCTCGAGGCCACCGGCCGCGGCCACTACGTCGGCTGCCACCTCGACATCGACGCCTTCGAGCCGCAAAACAACACCTGGTACGGCGAAGGCGACGACATGATCCTCATCGACGGCGAGCCGCTGCCGTCCCTCTACGGCACCGGCACCGAGGACTACTTCAACACCGCCTACTGCCCGAGCACCGAGTTCTCCGCCCCCTTCCACGGCATCATCCTCAACAGCGGCGGCGCCCACTGGCCCTGGGCCGGCAAGAACTCCGTGTACCGCTACCACGTCACCGACCCGATCACGTTCGACACATCCATCCGCGTCACCATCGAGCACGGCCACGCCAACAACCTCTCGAACGATTACTCGTCGACCGCCTACTGGTACCAGACGCTGCCCCACGCCCCGTTCCCCGCACTCCTGCCCGTCGAGCAGCGCCTGCCGCGCGAGTAGCCGCCGGGAGGTCGTCGGCGCCCGGTGACCGGGCCTGACAGAAGGACGATGCAGATGCGCACGCCGATATGGCTTCGGATGCTGATCGCCATTGACCTGCTGGTCATCGTCATCACCGTGGCCGTCGGCTGGTTCTCGAGCGAAATCGCCGGCAAGGTCGTCGAGGAACGGCTGATCCACGAGACGGCCCGGCGCACCGGCGAGTTCATCCGCGGGCAGAATCTGCCCTTCAGTGACAGCCTCATGGGGTATCTCAGGCGCGTGCACGGCGCCCACTTCGTGACGGTGCGCGCGGGCGACGGGGCCGTCGTGAGCTCGAGCCTGCCCGCTCAGCTCGTCGGGGAACTCGGGCCGAGGGCCGGGTCCCTGGGCGCCGCCGGCGTGCTGGAGCTTGGCGGCGTGAGATACCGCTATGATTCCCACGCGATAGAGATCGAGGGCGCGCCGTATGACAGCGATGCGCAGCGCGTCAGGCTCTACGCCCTCGTCCCGCAAGAGGAGTTCGAGGATGCACGAGCGCTGGCCTCGCGGCGCATCGCCAGGGCGACCCTCCCCGTGCTGGCCGCCGCCAGCCTCATGGCCATTGTGCTGGCCGTGACGATCGCACAGCCCATACGCAAGCTTGCGGCCAGAATGCACACGATTGACACGGCCCACCTGGAGCCGCCCGTGCGTCCCGAGGCACCCGGCGCGCCGACGCGTGAGGAAGGCGCACCCCGTCTCCGGGGTCCGCGCGAGATCGTACGGCTCGCGCGCGCCTTCGACCGCCTGATGGCCCGTCTGGCGCACGCCCGTGGCGAGCTGGCCCGACACGAGCGGCTGGCCACGCTCGGACGCGTCGCCGCCAGCATCGTGCACGAGCTCCGGAACCCCCTCAGCGGCGTTCGGATGAACCTGCGCGTCCTCCAGGACGAGCTCAGCGACGCGCCGCCGGGCCGCCGAGGCGTGCGCAGCGAAAGCCTCGAAGCAAGCCTGCGGGAGATCGAGCGCATGGGCGTCTACCTCGACGAGCTGACCGACCTGGCCGCAGCACCGGCCCAGGCCGGCAGCCCGGCGCCGCTGCGGCTCGGATCGCGCGCGCCGGTTCGCCTCGACGAGCTGGCCGACTCGGCACTGGCCATCTTCGCCGGACGCTGCAGGCACGCGCAGATTGACGTACGGACCCGGTATGACCCATCGGCCCCGCACGTAGACGGCGACGCCGAACGGTTGCGCCAGGTGCTCATGAACCTTATCGTGAACGCACTCGACGCGATGCCGTCGGGCGGCACACTCGACGTCGCCGTCACGGCCGTGGGCGACGGGCGCGTCCGGTGCACGATCACGGACACCGGCGCCGGGATACAAACCGACGAACCCCATCGTCTCTTCGAGCCGTTCTACACGACGAAAAGCCACAGCGCGGGCCTCGGCCTGTACGTGTCGAAGCGCATCGTCGAAGCGCACGGCGGCACGATCTCCGGCCGCAACACCGAGCGGGGCGCCGCGTTCTGGTTCGAGGTCCCGACCGGCGAGCGCCGCGCCGGCGGCGAAGAAAGGCTGAACACCACATGAGCAGTCACGACACACGCAAGAACATGCTGGTCGTCGACGACGAGGAGTCCATCTGCCTCGCCTTCCAGCGCTTCTTCGAGCGGCGGCAATGGCGCGTGCGGATCGCGTCGTCGGCGGCTCAGGGCATCGCCGAATTCTCCTCGCGCCGCCCGGACGTCGTGTTTCTCGATATCCGCCTGCCCGACGGCGACGGGCTCGACGTGCTCGAAAAGCTCCGGGCCATTGACCGGCGGGTCCCCGTCATCATGATCACCGCCTACGGCGGGCTGCGCGCCGTCGTCGGCTCCCTCGAAGGCGAGGCATTCGACTACGTGCCCAAGCCCATTGACCTCGACCAGGCCGAGCTCCTGGTCACGCGCGCCCTCGAACCGAGCACCAAGGGCCCTGCCGTGGGCGTGGACGTCGCCAAAGGCGCCGACGTCGCCAAGGGCGCGGACCTTGCCGAAGGCGCCGACCTCGCCGAAGGCGGCAACCTCGCTGAAGGCGCCGACGTCCCCGACCGTCACGGCGAAGCCGTGGAGCTCGTCGGCACGTCCCAAGCCATGCAGAAGGTCTTCAAGCGAATCGCCGTGCTCTCGAGAAGCGACTGCACCGTGCTGATTCTCGGCGCCACCGGCACCGGCAAAGAAGTCGTGGCCCGGGCCATCCACCACCACAGCCGCCGCGGCACCCACCCCTTCGTCGTCGTCAACTGCGGCGCCATCCCCGAAAACCTTGTCGAGAGCGAGCTCTTCGGTCACGTGCGCGGCGCCTACACCGGCGCCGAGACCGATCGAGTCGGCAAGTTCGAAGCCGCCGACGGCGGCACCCTCTTCCTCGACGAGGTCGGCGAACTGCCCGGCCCCGCGCAGGTCAAGCTGCTTCGCGTGCTCGATTCCCAGACGATCGAGCCCGTCGGCTCAACCGAACCGCGCCAGCTCGATGTCCGCGTCATCGCCGCGACAAACCGCGACTTGCCGGCCGATGTGCGGGCCGGCCGGTTCCGGGCCGACCTATATTACAGACTCGCCGTCGTGCAGGTCGATGTCCCGCCGCTGGCCGAGCGGCCCGAGGACATCCTGCCGCTGGCGAGGCATTTCCTGGCGCGCGCCGTCTCGCCGGGCCGCGGCGTCGCGCCCGGCCGCGCGGTCCCGGAGTTGGACGCCAAGGCCGAACGCGCACTGCTCCGGCACACGTGGCCGGGCAACGTGCGCGAACTCCGCAACGCCATCGCCCACGCACTGGCCCTGGCGCCCGGCGGCCGCATCACGGTTGACGACTTGTCGGAGAACGTGCGCTCCCAGCACCAGCTCGCCGCCCCGGCGGGCACCGAAAGCGAACGCATCATCGAGCAGTACGTGGATGGCCTCCCTCGATCCGGCGGCGGCCGCTACTGGCTCGCCATCAAGCCCCTCGAGAAAGCCCTCATACGCTCGGCCATGAAGCAATGCCACGGCAATCAGTCCGAGGCCGCCGCCCTCCTTGGCCTCCACCGCAACACGCTCCGAAAGAAACTCCGAGAACTGTTCCCGGGTGAAGAGTTTCGGACTTCTGCACACTAAAGGTGCAGACCTGCACACTTTGTGTGCAACACCGCACTGCAAGGCGCCCGTCGCTCGAAACGCAACCACCTACCCAGGAACACCTTGCGCATCTCGACCCCCCTCCGGCACGCATATTGCACTCACCCCTTGACAACGGCGTGCGCGGAATCGTCGCCAAACCTGAACCACAACACCGGAGAGGAAGGAGCACCGAGCGATGTTCCGAGGAGGAGTCTGCGTCAGCGTCCTGGCCGTCTTCGTGGTTCTCGCTACGGCCGCACAGCCCGCCGAAGAGAACCGGGAACCCCAGGAACCGAGGAAAACACCCACGCTGCTCGAGGAGGTCATCGTCACCGCGACACGCACCGCCAAAACCCTCTTCGACGCCCCCAACACCGCGCAGGTCCTCACCGCCCGCGACGTCCAGGAGCGCCGGCTCTCGCGCACAGTCCCCGACGTGCTCAAAGAGACCCCGGGTGTCATGGTCCAGAAGACCTCGCACGGCCAGGGCTCGCCCTTCATCCGTGGGTTCACGGGTTTCCGCACCCTCATGCTCATTGACGGTATCCGCCTCAACAACTCCGTCTTCCGCGACGGCCCGAACCAGTACTGGAACACCGTGGACCCATTCACCATCGACCGGATGGAGATCGTCAAAGGCCCCGGCTCCGTCCTCTACGGCAGCGACGCCGTCGGCGGCACCGTCAATGTCTTCACCAGAGGCCCCGAGGGCTACGGCGAAGGACTCCGCTCCAGCCGGCGACTCTACTACCGCTACAGCACCGCCGAGGACTCGCACGTCGGCCGCTTCGACCTCGACCTGACGCGCGACCATCGCTTCGGCCTGCACGTCGGCGGCTCACTCAAGGACTTCGGCGACGTCGAGGCCGGCGGTGCCGTGGGCCGCCAGCCCAGGACCGGCTACGACGAGTGGGACGCCGACCTCAAGTTCGAGTACTTCCTCGACCCGGACAGCACACTGACCCTCGCCCATCAGCGCGTCACGCAGGACAACGCCTGGCGCACGCACAAGACTATCTACGGCATCAGTTGGCAGGGCACGACCGTCGGCAACGAACTCGAACGAAGCCTCGACCTGGAGCGCCGCCTCACCTACCTGCAGTACCACACCGAGGACCGCGGCACCTTCATCGACGCCGCGACCGCCACCCTCTCATACCACGTGCAGCAGGAAGAACAGGTCCGCGTCCGAACCGGCGACCGCTACGACCGCCAGGGCTTCGACGTCGCCACCCTCGGCGCCTCCGTCCAGCTCGAAACCCCAAGCACCATCGGGCGATGGACCTACGGCCTCGAGTACTACCGTGACGACGTGGACTCCTTCGCCGATAAGCTCGACGCCGACGGCACGGTCACCTCCTCCGAGATCCAGGGCCCCGTCGCCGACGACGCCGCCTACGACCTCCTCGGCGTCTTCATCCAGGACGACGTGCCCCTCCACGAGCGCTTCGACCTGATCCTCGGCGCCCGCTACACCTACGCCGAAGCCGACGCCGCCAAGGTCAAGGACCCCGAGACGGGCGACCCGACGAGCGTGGCCGGCAATTGGGACACCGTCGTCGGCAGCGCCCGTGTCCTGGTCCGCATGGATGAACGCGAACGATGGCATCTCTTCGGCGGCGTCGCGCAGGGCTTCCGCGCCCCCAACCTCTCCGACCTCACCCGCCTCGACACCGCGCGCACAAACGAGATCGAAACAGCCGCCCCGGACCTCGACCCGGAGCGGTTCATCTCCTACGAGATCGGCGTCAAGAGCCAGGCCGAGAACTTTTCGGGGCAATTCGCCTACTTCTACACCACCATCAGCGACATGATCGTGCGCACGCCGACGGGCAACATCATCGATGGCAACGACGAAGTCACCAAGAAGAACGCCGGCGACGGCTTCATTCACGGCGTCGAGCTCTCGTCGAGCTACCGCCTGCACCCGCAATGGAGCGCCTTGGGCTGCTTCGCCTGGACCGACGGCGAGGTGGACACCTTCCCGACGTCCGACCCCATCGTCGTGCGCGAACCCATTGACCGCATCATGCCCCCCACGGGCATCCTCGGCATCCGGTGGGAGCGGCCCGACGCGGGGTGCTGGGTCGAAGCCCTCGTCACCGTCGCCGCCCGACAGGACGATCTCTCCACGCGGGACGCGGCCGACACGCAGCGCATTCCGCCCGACGGCACTCCCGGCTACACAGTCTTCACGTTGCGCGGCGGTTGGGAGATCCGTGAAAACCTGACCGTATCGGCCGCCGTCGAAAACATCACCGACGAGGACTACCGCATACACGGCTCCGGCCAGAACGAACCCGGCCGCAACCTCATTATGACACTTGACTGGCGCTTCTGAGCCGGTGTCAACCGACGTGTGCCCGTGAGGGTGACAAGCAGAAAGCATTCCCGGGAGCGGAAAGACAATGCGACGCGCATGGCTTATCGCGATCATGTTCTCGCTGGCTGCTCACGCGGCCCTGATCGTGGTGAGCCTGCAGACCCGTATGCGCCCGCCGCGCGCGGAGATCGCGCCCGGAGCCGAGGGCGGCATGCCCTTCAGCGTCGCACTCGTCGAAGATCCCGTGCCGGAGACGCCGCCGGCGGAGCCCGAACAGCAGCCCGACGACCCGCCGGAACCCGAGCCCGACAAGCACGTCGTCATGGTGGCGCCCGATCCCCCCTCCGACCTCAGGCCCGAGGACGTGGCCACGGTCATCGAACCGCAGACAGCTCAGGGCCCAACGGAAGCGGCGGCGGCTGACAACGGCCCGCCGGCCGGCGTCGAGGCCAGGTCCCTGGCACGGCACAACCGGCCGCCCTCCTACCCCGCAATCGCACGCCGAATGGGCTGGGAGGGCACAGTCCTCCTCGACGTCGAGGTCGACGCTGACGGTCACGTCGGCCACGTGACCGTTGCCCGGTCGTCGGGACACACGGTACTCGACCGGGCCGCCATCGACGCCGTCCGCTCGTGGCGATTCGAGCCGGCGCAACGCCTTAGAAAACCCGTCGAGAGCCTGGTCCGACTCCCCGTGCGCTTCCGGCTCCTCTCGCCATAGACCAGGACCACTGCACGCGTCGTTCCCCGCACCCCTCCCCGTCGAGCAGCGCCTGCCGAGGGAGTAGAACTCTCACGCGAAGCTTGCCCCCAGCTTGTCGAGGGGGCGCAAAGACGCCAGGAATCTTCAGCCGCGTGGTATCCTCTTCCCGGCAATTTGGGTCCTTATTGCAGAAGGCCTTCTGGCACGAGGCAAGACCTGAGGTGGAAGAGGTAAAGTCACTGGTCGAACGATCGCGCTCCGGCGATCTCGACGCGTTCGGGCAAATCGTGCGCCGGTTCCAGGACATGGCGTACGGGTTCGCCTACTCGATCCTGGGCGACTTCCATTGCGCCGAGGACGTCGCCCAGGAAGCGTTCATCGACGCGTATCGGCAGTTGGCGGACCTCCGCAAGCCCGAGGCATTTCCAGGGTGGTTTCGTCGTATCGTTTTCAAGTACTGCGACCGAGTCATCAGACGCAAGCGCGCGCAGACGGCACCAATCGACGACGCAATGCCCATAGCGGCAAACGACGCAGGGCCGGCGCGGATCGCCGAGGGCCGCGAGCTCGAGGAAAGAGTACTCGACGCCGTCCGGGCCTTGCCGGGGCACCAGCGCACGGCGACGACGCTTTTCTACATCAACGGCTACTCGCAGAAGGAAATCGCCGCGTTCCTCGAGGTGCCGGTGACGACGGTCAAGAAGCGACTGCACGACTCGCGGAAGCGGCTAAGAAAAGGGATGATAGACATGGTCGAGAACACGCTGAAAAGCAACACGCCCGACGAACGCTTCTCTCAGCGGGTTATCGCAGAACTCCTGGCACGCCCCAGACCTCTCGAGATTGAAGGCCATCCGATTCGCGATATCCTGGAAACGATCCGCTCCTCCCTACCAGAATACGACCTTATCGAAGGCCAAGAAACTGTCGAGAAATCCGCCGCCGTCATCGGAGACCCGAAAGATGCCTATCATGTCGATGAGAACAGGATCCTGCGTACTCAGACGACGGATACGATCATCCAATCGATGGCGGGCCGAGAACCACCCGTTCGCCTCCTTACGGCCGGACGGGTGTTTCGCCCCGATGCAGAGGACAGGGGCCACCTGAAAGTTTTTCACCAGATTGATGTCCTCTGCGTCCAGGCAGGAGCAAACCCGGACACCATGAAGGCCACGATTCGCAAGGTACTGGAGTCTCTGTTCAGTCCAGCAGAGCTGAAGTGGCGCCCAGCTTGCTTCGCGGGCTTTGAACACTGTCTCGAAACCGATATCAGGATAGGCGAAAGCTGGTTCGAGGTCGTGGGTTGCGGAATGCTCACAGCGGAAACCCTCAGACAGGGCGGACACGATCCCGAGTCAGCGAGCGGCTTCGCGTTCGGGATGGGGCTGGAACGGCTGGCCGCGCTCAAACTCGGGATCGGCGACATCCGGAAACTTTGGCAGCCACCCTACGTTCCGGAAGAAGCACAAGAATAGAACGGCGGGCTTGCCCGCCGTAGCTGCACCAACGATGCAGCGAAGGCGGGCCGGAGGGAAGTGTGTCGCTTCCCCCCGGCAGCGGCCGGCCTTTTCCGCGTCGGGACACATCCGCGCCGAGTCCGGGTCCGGCCGCCTTTTACCACCAAATGTAGTCCTTCGGTTGTTCACCGCCCTCTCGGGCGCAGAGAATGCAGCGCAACAGGTTCCTCATGGACAAGAGCGCGCGCGGATTGGCCTCATCGAGCAGTGCGCGCACGGCCTTCTCGATCGGCACCTCATCCGGCCATTCGCGAAGCACCCACGCCGCAGCACGACGCACATGGCTGCTGCGATCGAAAAGCATCCGGATGACCAGCGGCACGAATTCCCCGCGCTTTCGCTCGTCATCAACGGCCACATACAGAAGCGATCCCAGCGCGTTCCGGCGCACCTTCTTGTTCGTATCGCGAAGCGCCCTCTTCAGCAGCTCGACGACCGCCTCGCCCTTCTGCGGCGCGTGCCACTTGTGGAGCATCTCCATCGCCTTCCGGCGCATCCGCCAATCGGGCGATTCGGACGCCCTGATGAAACCGTCAATTCCCTCCGGCCCGATCTCATGCAGCTCCTTGACCCACTCCCGAAACAGCAAGGGCTTGGCGATGAGCTCGAACACCCGCTGGGCGAAGTCTTCCCTCGGCGCCTCGGATTTCAAGACATCCTCGACCACGCCGAGCATCTCCTCTTTGAGCTTTGCGCGCGCATCGTGCAGCCGCCGTTTGACCGTGCCCGCCGGCACCTCCTGCATCGCGGCCACCTCGTCAATCGAGTAGCCGTTGATGTAGAAGAGCGCCGTTGTCTCGCGCTGCGCGTTGCTCAGCCGCCCGATGGCGTCCATCACACGGTCGCGCAGGTCCTTGCCTTCGAGTTCCACGCGCGGCGTCGGTGTTTCGCCTGCTTGCTCCTCAAGTTCCGCCACGCCAACGACCTCGCGGCGCCGACGAACTAAATCAATCGAGCGATGGACCGCAATCGAACGGAGCCACGCGCCCAGGCGCGACGGGTCCTTCAGCCTCTCGAGGCGCTCGTAGGCCTCGACGAGCACCCCCTGCGCCACGTCTTGCGCGTCGTGGAAGTTGCGCAGCCGCGCCAGGGCCACCCCGAACACCGCGTCCTGGTACCGCTCGACGATCGGCACGAACGCCTCGGCGCCCCCGCCCATCGCGCTCGCCACCAGCTCCGCATCGCTCCTCATGTCGTGTGGCATGTTCGCCTGTCTTTGTCTGTACGTCGAAGCAGCCGGCGAAAAGGTTCGGTCCCATCGTAACATTCCAGGCGCCGGCACCCTAGAACAGGCCCACCCGCGCGGTTGACACCACGCCGCAGTCCCACTACAAAAACGGGTGATGCAAGGAGGACCCATGAGCAGCAACAATCGCCGGAACGC
>CAZJXV010000138.1:0-11000 GCA_964550015.1 uncultured Verrucomicrobiota bacterium | reverse complement strand
CGGCTGTTTGTCGAGGGCGTGGACGCGCTCCGCTGCGTGAATGCCTACAACGGCCGGACGCTGTGGGTGTACCCGCTGCCCGGCATTCTGAAGGCCTACAACCAGGAGCACCTGATGGGGACGTCCGGCACGGGCAGCAACTTCTGTGTCTCGCGCGACGGCGTGTATGTCCGCGTGGGCGCGAAGTGCCTACGGATCGAGCCCGCCACCGGCAAGCTCCTGGCCGAGCTCGAGGCCCCGGACGCGCCCGGCGGCGGCGAGGGCGTCTGGGGCTATATCGCGTGCGTGGACGGCACGCTCTTCGGCACGCTCTCCAACACCGAGCATGTGGTCAGATGGCGCTGGGTCGGGAGCGACATGCGAACGCAGTTCACCGAGTCAACGCTGCTGTTCGCGCTCGACGCGAAGACGGGCGCGCTGAAGTGGCGCTACACGCCCGAACATTCGATCCGGAACAATGCGATCGCGATCGGCGGCGGGCGCGTCTATCTGATTGACCACCCGATGGCGCTGGGCGACCGGCTCGACCAGGAGGCGGCCAAACGCCGGGGTGAGGACACTCCGGAGCCGCCCACCGGTACGTTGGTGGCGCTCAACGCCGCCGACGGTACGCCCGCCTGGAAGTGCTCAGAAGACATCTACGGCACGCTGCTCGCCCTGAGCCAGGAACACAACGTGCTGCTCATGACCTATCAGGATACCCGGTTCAAGCTCCCTTCGGAACGCGGCGGCCGGATGGCGGCGTTTCGCGCGTCCGATGGCGAGCGGCTCTGGGACGTGGAGGCTAAGTACGGCTCCCGGCCGATCGTGAACGGCGGCACCATCTACGCCCAACCCAGCGCGTGGGACCTGTTGAGCGGCCGGCAAAAGGAGTTCCAGTTCAGCCGTTCTTACGGCTGCGGCATCCTGGCCGGCTCGAGGAACCTCATGGTGTTCCGCTCGGCCACGCTCGGCTATGCCGACCTGTTGGACTACCAGGGCACCGAGAACTACGGCGGCATCCGGCCCGGGTGCTGGATCAACTCGATCCCTGCGGGCGGCCTGGTGTTGATGCCTGACGCGACGGACCGCTGCACGTGCAGCTATCTCATAAAAGCCTCGATCGCTCTGCAGCCGTGCAGCGACCGGGAGCTCAAATAAGAAGACGGGACCGAAGAGGTCACGTGCCGTGAGGACCGGCAGGCTGGTCATAAAGGAGATTTCTTACCGCAAGGTGGGTTTCGTCCTCGGGCTTGTCTCGATTGCGGTGGCGGCGGGCTGCCTCGTCGGGGCGCTCGCGCTGCTCAAGGCCCACGATCTGCGCACGCAGGCGATTGTCGAGCGTAAGGAGGCCGAGACAAAGGTGATCATGGCCACGCTCGAGGACGACATGCGGAAGGCGATGCTGAAGCTGGGGTTCAACATCGTGATCCTCCCCAAGGAGCAGAGCCTCGGCGACTGGCATGCCGACGATTACGGGTCCAAGTACATGCCCGAGGAGTACGTGGACACGCTCGCTCAGTCCGACATCGTCACCGTGCGCCATCTGCTGCCGAGCCTGCAACAGAAGGTCAAGTGGCCCGAACGCAAGCGGACGATCATCCTCGTCGGCACGCGGGGCGAGGTGCCGGAGCTGCATCGGGCGCCGAAGAAGCCGCTCGTCGAGCCCGTGCCCGCCGGCACGATGGTCGTGGGTTACGAGCTCCACCAGAGTCTCGGGCTGAAGGCGGGCGACCAGGTCGAGCTCCTGGGCCGAACGTTTACCGTTCACAAGTGCCACGAGGAACGCGGCAGCAAGGACGACATCACGGTCTGGATTCCCCTCGACGAGGCCCAGGATCTTCTTGGCAAGAAGGGGCTCATCAATGCGATCCTTGCGCTCGAGTGTATGTGCGCCTGGGCCGACGTGGGCCAGGTCCGCGAGGACATCGTGCGTGTTCTGCCGGAGACGCAGGTGATCGAGCTCGGCAGCCGGGCGCTGGCGCGCGCCGAGGCGCGCACGCGGGTCGGCGAGGAAGCGGCGGCATCGCTGCGGCGCGAGAAGGCGCTGCGCGCGCATTTGCGGGGCGAGCGGGAGCGTTCCGCCTCGGTCCTCGTTGCCGTCGTGGTGGTGGCGTGCGGCGTCTGGATCGCGTTCCTCGCCCTCGCCAACGTGCGCGAGCGCCGGCCCGAGATCGGCGTGTTGAGGGCGCTCGGGTTTCGCTCGGGACAGATTCTCTTTCTGTTTCTGTCGAAGGCGGTTCTCATGGGGCTCGTCGGCGGGGCGCTCGGGTTTCTCCTGGGCCTTTTTGCCGGCGGGCGTCTGGCCGTTGGGTTGGAGGGCGCCGAGCCGGATGCGGTGACGGCCCGGGCGCTTTTCGATCCGGCGCACATCGTCCTCGCGCTGGCTCTGGCGTCGTGCCTGAGCGCCGTGGCAAGTTGGGTCCCCGCGATGATGGCCGCGCGGCAGGAGCCGGCCGAGGTCCTGAGGCAGGAGTAGCCGCCGTGCTCGAGCTCAAGGAAGTAAGCAAGTCGTTCCGGGGGCCCGAGGGAGAGGTCCGGGCGCTTGAAGCGATCTCGCTGGCTGTGGAGGCCGGCGAACTTGTCGTTGTGCACGGCCCGAGCGGCTCCGGCAAGACCACGCTGCTGTTGGTCGCCGGCGGGCTGCTCAGGCCGAGCGGGGGGGAGGTCCTCGTCGAGGGCTGCGACCCTTACCGGCTGGGGCCGAATCAGCGCAGCGCGCTGCGTGCCGAAAGCGTCGGCTTCGTGTTCCAGCAGTTCCACCTCATCCCGTACCTCGACGTGCTGGACAACGTGCGTGCGCCGTCGGTGGCGAGGCCGCCACCGGGCGCGGTGGACCGGGCGCGGGAGCTCGTCCGCCGCTTCAGCCTGGAGCACCGTTTCCATCACGTGCCGGCGCAGCTCAGCACGGGCGAGCGCCAGCGGACGGCCCTGGCCCGCGCCGTTCTGAACCGCCCGAAACTCATCCTCGCCGACGAGCCGACGGGGAATCTTGACGAGGAGAACGCGGCAATGGTGTTGGACTACCTGGCCGAGTTTGCCGACCAGGGCAGCGCGGTCTTGCTTGTCACCCACGACGCGGGCGCGGCCGGTCGAGCGCATCGGACGTTCCGCCTCGACGAGGGGAAGCTGGCCCCCACGTCGCCGGTCCCGGGCGGGGCCGCCGTCCACGCCGGCATGAACCATCCGAGTCCGAGGAAGGCGAGAGATCAATGAAGAGACAGCGAAACGGCACCCCGCAGCGCGGCTTTGCGCGAAGCGGCTTGACACTAAGCGGCTTCACGCTGATAGAGCTCCTGGTGGTCATTGCCATCATCGCCGTGCTGGTGGCCATCCTGCTGCCGGCGCTGCGCAGGGCGAAGCTACTGGCCGCCGAACGCAGTTGCACCAGCAATCTTCGGCAGATGCACATCACGCTGACGATCTACGCCGACGCCCACGACGGTCTCTATCCCCTGGAGCCGACCGAGCACAATCCTCATCCGGATCTGCTCGAAAAGCTCAAGGTGCACGAGGAGGGGAGCATCGGGGCGTTCTACTGTCCGCAGGGGACGTACATGGAGCAATTCGCGAACAGCCCGGATTACCCGCCCACCGGGGCGACCGATTCGGTGATCAACACGCGCGAGAACCGCGAAGCCGGCAACATCGGCTACGTGTACTGGAGCTTCCGGGAGAACAAGGCGTTCGGCTCGAACACGTGGCGCAATCCGGCGTACTTTATCCCGCGCCACCTCACGGTCAACGGCGTCGTTGATCTGTATCCGGACCGGCCGTCCCCGGACGCGCAGCCGGACGAGCGTTGGGTGGCGACCGATTTCTTCCGTCGCGGCGCCCCGTTCCCGCATATCCGGTCCCACGCGGGCGGTCTCAATGTGGTGTATCTGGACGGTCACGTCGGCCTGTTTTTCGGCAAGCCCAAGTTCAACTACCGGTGACGGCGGGCCCGTTGGAGCTGAACTTCACGCCTTCGTCGAAGAAGGAGGAAACGATGCTTTTTGGGAGATGGTTGTTGGCCGTTTCGCTCATGACGCTCGCGCTCGGTTTGCCCCGGGCCGGGGTCGGGGCCGACTGGCCCATGTGGCGTTACGACGCGGGCCGCACCGCGGCGACGCCCGAGGGGCTGCCGTCCGAACTGCGCCTGCAGTGGGTGCGCGAGCTGCCGGCGCCGCGACCGGCCTGGCCCAAGAGCCAGTACAAGCTGCAGTTTGACGCGTCCTACGAGCCGGTCGTCATGGGCGACACCATCTTCGTTCCGTCCATGGTCTCGGACACCGTGACGGCGTACGACACGGAGACGGGTGCGGAAAGGTGGCGCTTCTACGCCGACGGCCCGGTGCGTTTCGCGCCCGTGGCCACCAAGGGCAAGGTGTATGTCGTCTCGGACGACGGCCACCTGTATTGCCTGGACGCCGCGAGCGGCGGACTCGTGTGGAAGTTCCGCGGCGGCCCGGATGGGCGCACGCTGATCGGCAACGACCGGCTGGTCAACATGTGGCCGGCGCGCGGGGGTCCGGTGCTGTATGAGGGGACGCTCTATTTCGCCGCCGGCATCTGGCCCTTCATGGGCACCTTCATCTATGCGCTCGATCCGGAGACCGGGGCCCCCGTCTGGGCCAACAGCGGCAGCGGCTCCATCTACATGAACCAGCAACACTATAGCCCCGCCTTCGCCGGCGTGGCGCCGCAGGGCTATTTCGCGGCCACCGACGACCGGCTGATGGTCTCCGGCGGCCGGAGCGTGCCCGCCGGCTACGACCGCAAGACCGGCGACTTCCTCTACTACCACCTCTCGAGCCGCCAGTTCGGCAAGAACGCCGGCGGCTACGAGGTGACCGCGGCGGGCCGGTGGTTCTTCAACGGCGGCGCCGTCTACAGCCTCGACGACGGCGCCGGCATCCTTCGCGTGCATCCGGGGGTTTACACGTCCGATGTCGTGTATTTCAGCCGCCCCGGCGACCGGAGGCTCATCGCCCAGGCGCTGCCGCCCGTCGAGGTCGAGGAGACCGACGCGAGCGGCAAGGCGCGCAAGCGCATCGTGCTGAAGCAGCTCTGGGAGGCGGCGGTCAACCCCGCGCCGGAGCGGTACTTCATCAAGGCCGGCAATCGGCTCTACGGCGCCTCCGGCGACGGCACCGTCGTCGCCGTGGATGTGGGAGAAGCAGGCACGGCTTCCGTTTCGTGGCACGCCAAGGTCGAGGGCGCGCCGTGGGGCATGCTGGCCGGCGACGGCAAGCTCTTCGTGGTGACTGCGGGCGGGCGGCTGTACTGCTTCGGCGCTCGTGCCGTCGAGCCGAAGACGTACGCGCTTGAGAAAGCCGAGCTTCCCGCCGTTTCCGACGCCTGGACGGGCACGGCAAAGGGGGTCCTTGAGGGGTGCAGCACGTCCGAGGGCTACTGCGTCGCGCTCGGCCTCGGCAGCGGCCGGCTCGTCGAGGAACTGGTGCGGCAGTCCGGGTTCCACATCATCGTGGTGGAGCCGGACGCGCGTGCGGTGGACGCGTTCAGGCGGCGCATGGACGCGTCCGGCCTGTACGGCACGCGCGTCGTGGCGCACGTGGGCGATCCCTTCAGCTTCCCGTTCCCGCCGTATCTGGCGAGCTTGATCGTCTCGGAGGACCTCACCGCCGCCGGCTTCGACGCGAAGAAGGTCGAGGCCGCCCGCGTGTTCGAGCCGCTGCGTCCGTACGGCGGCGTTGCGTATCTTCGCGTCGGGCGGCGCGGGGGTAACGCTTTGACGACGTGGGCCAAGGACGCGGCATTGGAGAACGCTCAGGTCGCCCAGGCCGGGGAGTTCGTTGTGCTCAGACGTCCCGGACCGCTGTCGGGTTCCGCGACCTGGACGCACCAGTACGCCGATCCCGCCAACACCGCGACATCAAAGGACACGCTGGTCAAGGCGCCGCTCGGGCTGCTCTGGTTCGGCGGGCCGCCGAACGACCCGATGCTGCCGGTGCACGGCTATGGGCCTTCGCCGCAGGTCGTTGGCGGACGCCTGTTCATCGAGGGCGCTAACATCCTGCGCGCCGTGGACGTGTACACCGGGCGCCTGCTGTGGGAGCACGAGCTGCCCGGCATCGGCAAGTATTACGACAAAGTCGGAGGCTCTCCGGGTATTCATCGAACGGGCGGCAACTGCGTGTCGCTCGAGGACGGCGTGTACATCAAGCCGCTCCGCGCCTGTCAGCGGCTCGACCCGGCCACCGGCGAGACGATGAAGGAGTTCACATTGCCGGCCCGGGACGGCGAGGAGCCCCCGCGGTGGGGCTTCATCACCGTGTCGGACGACTTGCTCGTCGCCACCGCCTCGCCGGTCACGTTCACGCTGTCCAACGCGAACGCCCCCGCGGGGGCCACCGAGAAGATGGAGCCTTTGGTCAAGAAGAACGCCGAATGGCACTACCTTGCCGGGGCGCATCCTCCGGCCGAGTGGGTGCAGCCGGACTTCAAAGCGGAGGGATGGAAGACCGGCACGGCGGGGTTCGGCTACGGCGACAACGACGATAAGACTGTCCTCAAGGACATGCCCGGCAAGTACACCGCGGTGTACGTGCGCACGGTGTTCGAGGTCGCCGACGTGGGTGACATCCGCAAGCTCGCGCTCATGATCAGCTACGACGACGCCTTTATCGCGTATCTCAACGGCACGGAGGTGGTCCGCGCCGGAGTCGGCAAGGGCCGCGGCGCGGACGCCTCGGGCATCGCCGGCCACGAGGCGCAGGGCTACCAGTACTTCGAGATCAAGGGCCCCGGCCGCCTGCTGCGCAAGGGCGCCAACGTGCTCGCCATCGAGGGCCATAACGTCGGGCTCCGCAGCAGCGACCTCACTCTCGATCCCTACTTGGCCGCTCTGCGGGCAAGCGCCGCGGACGAGGCGGAAGAGCCGCCCGCGCCGGCCGCGCTCAAGGACATCCAGGGCGCGACGAGGGAGGCCGACTACGCGCCGGAGAGCGAAGCGCTGGTCGTCATGGACAGGCATACGGGCGATATCCTCTGGACGCGCGAGGCCGTGTATTCCTTCCGCCACAACGCCATCGCGCTCGGCGGCGGCAAGCTTTTCTGCATAGACGGTCTGCCCACGGCGCGGCTCGAGGTGCTCCGCCGCCGGGGGCTCATGCCGAAGACGACGCCGATGCTGTACGCGCTGAACGCCCGCACGGGCGAGGTGGTCTGGGAGACCGACGAGAACGTCTTCGGCACGTGGCTCGCGTATTCCGAGGAGCACGACCTTTTGCTGCAGGCCGACCGGGACAGAGTCGGCTCATGCATGATCACGTACCGGGGCAAGGACGGAACGGTCGTGTGGGCCGACCCGGCGATCACCTACAATGGCCCCTGCATGCTTCGTCACGACATGATCCTGACGCAAGGGTTCCGTCATGGCTTGCCCACCAAGGACGCATACGCCGTTAACCTTCTGACCGGCAAGCGCCCGATGCGCGACCATCCGCTGACGGGCCGCGAGATTCCCGTGGGCTTTTCCCGCCAGTACGGCTGCAACGTGGCCATCGCCGGCGAGCACCTCGTCCTGTTCCGCTCGGCGGCTGCGGGCTATTTCGACCTCGCGCGCGGTGGCACGGGCAATTTCGGCGGCTTCAGATCCGGCTGCAGCGCCAACTTGATCGCCGCCGACGGCGTGCTGAGCGCTCCCGATTACACCCGGGGCTGCACGTGCAGCTACCAGAACCAGTGCTCGGTCGCCCTGGTCCACATGCCGGACGTCGAGATGTGGACGTTCAACGAGCTCGCGCCGCCACGCGACATGAGCCTGGCACGGATCACGCGGGTGGGCATCAACCTTGGCGCGCCCGGCGACCGCGTGGCCGAGGACGGGACCCTGTGGCTCGACTCCCCGAGCGTGGGCGGGCCGTCGCCCGACGTGCCCGTGACGGTCGGCACTCCCGATCCACGGTACTTCCGGCGGCACGCGTCCGTCATGAGGGGGCCGGCGCCGACATGGGTCGGCGCCTCGGGCGCTGAGGGTCTGACGTCCGTGACGGTCGGGCTTTACCACCAGCCACCGGCCGGGCCGATCGGCGACGCGTTCAGCATCCGCTGGACCGGCTCGGTGCAGGCCGAGCACACGGAGACCTACACCTTCCTGCCGCGCACCGACGACGGCGTACGGCTCTGGGTGGACGGCAAGCTCATCGTGGACGGCTGGCGCGACCACCCGCCGACGGAGGTGCCGGGAACCATTGACCTCAAGGCGGGTGTCAAGGTCCCTATCAAGATGGAGTACTATGATGGCGGCTACAGCGCGCTTGCCGAGCTCCGGTGGAGCAGCCCCTCGACGCCCAGGGCGCTCATTCCGAAGACGTGCCTCTTTGCCGACGACGGCAGCCTGGGCGGCCTGACCGGCACCTACTACGACAATGTCGACTTCACCGGCCCCTCGATGAAGCAGGTTGACCCGGTGATCTCCTTCGACTGGGGGATGGACGCGCCAAAACCGATCCTGAAGCTCTACATGCCGAAGACGCCTGAAGAGGACGCTGCCGCGCGTCCGTACACCGTGCGCCTGTGCTTCGCGGAGCCGGACGACGTGCAGCCCGGCGAGCGCGTCTTTGATGTGGCGATCCAGGGTACGATGGTCCTGAAGGGCTTCGACATCGCCAGGGAAGCCGGCGGGCCCAGGCGCACGGTCGTCAAGGAGTTCAAGGGGATCGCGCTCGAGCAGACGCTGCAGGTCACGCTCACTCCCGGCCCCGGCAAGGAACTGGGTCCCGTTCTCTGCGGCATCGAGATCGTGGCCGAAGGCCGGTAAGCGGCTGGCCCCGTCCGGGGTCGATTCCTGTAACCCGCTCGCTCACGGCGAGATGGCGTGACCAGCGCTTATCGCCTTGTTCTCTCCAACGGCCGAAAGCGGCTGGAAATAGCGCGGACGCCGCAAAACCCACTTGACATATGACTCCTATTGTGGTATTAGGTAGAACCACTAGGGTATGGGAGGGGTTTTTTCCTGGTTTTCCCGCGCCCAGGGTGTTTGCACTCAAGCTGTAAGGTGTTCTGTCTAAACACATTCACACTGCGCCCAGCGAATGGGAGGGCCGTCGAGTCGTTGTCTTCATCAGTACCGCGGCAGGCACAAGGCCTGTTTTTCTACCAGGGTCCACTCGGCGACTTCTGGGACGAGGGCTCCGGCACGGCCTCCTTCATCGGGTGCGGCAAAAGGAGGAGGTAAGAAACATGAAGCAACTGATCATCATGGCTGTGCTGGTGCTGTTTTCGGTACCGGCGGTCGCCCAGTGGGTCGCTGAAGGCCAGGATCCGCAGTTGTGGCCGTACGGCGACACGGATACCCCGCCTGGAGACCAGAATGCGACGCTGGCCGGCTCGCAGTGGAACGTGAGTGGCTCCTATGTGGCGGCTGCGGGCGGCAAGGTCTGGTCCTGGGGCGGCTGGGGGACGACCTACGTTCAGCCCGAGGGCGGCGGCACATACCACGATAACCGCCAGAGCAAGGTGTCGTACTTCACCCCCGGCGCTGGTTGGGTTGGAGCGTATGGTGGTACGCTCAGCGGCGGCGGCGCCACGGGCCCGGTCGGTTTCAACAACGGGAGTGGCTCGGCACTCCCCATCGTCGGGCAGGGGACCTCGGCGAGCTACTCACCCACGAGCGTTGCGAGCTACGTGGTGTGCGACGCGGCGGCGACCTCGGATCCGAGCGATGCGAACGGCGACATCAAGATCGCCTCGTTCGGCGGCTACCCGCGCTGGGGCGCCCCGGCCGACATCTACAACGTCACCCAGGACTACTGGTACGCGGCCGGCGTCAACCCGAACAACGATGTCTACGCGAAGGGCGTCCAGATCGGCAGCAAGTACTACCACCTGAACGGCGATGGTGCGGTGTACGACTACACCGTGTTTGACCTGACGACCGAGACGTGGAGCGAGGGCAATCTGAACGCGGGTCTTATCAAGAGCCACAGTTGGGGCTATGGCGCGAGCGTGGCCGTCACCAACTCCGGCGGCATCTACTACTGGCAGGACTTCAGCACGGATACGACCACGGCGTTCACGAACAACCCGACCACGTCGGACGCCGGGGCCGAAGGAGTCGTCTGGCGCAACTACTTCATCCAGATCACCGATGAGGGCAACGTCGAGTATTACGACCTGACACAGGGCCCGACCGGCGTCTGGGTGGACAGCGGTGTGCCGGCTCCCGGCCCGCACGAGAACGGCAACGGCGCGTGCGTCATCGGCACCACCATCTACTGGTCGCTGCACGGGACTCTGGGCGATGATACCCAGAAGGGCATGCTCTACAGCCTGGATATCTCGCTGTTGGGTGTTTCCATGCCCACGCCCGGCGACGTGGACGGCAACGGGGTGGTCGACGGGCTGGACCTGACGGCGGTCATCACCGCTTGGGAGACCGGTCCGGGCTGTGCGCTCTGGAATCCGCTGGCTGATCTCGACGGCAACGGCATCGTGGACGGCCTGGATCTGACGGCGGTGATCTCCAACTGGACGGTTGCGGGTGCCGCAGCCGCGGAACCTGAGTCGGCGAAGCCTGGGAAGCGCCTGGGCAACGTCCGCAAAGGCAAGTAGACCTTAACTTGCCGCACGACGACGGCCGCGCATAAGGCCCCGGCAGAGCCGGGGTAGGCCCCGGCAGAGCCGGGGTAGGCCCTGACAGATTCAGGGTACGCCCAGACAGAGTCAGGGCGTGCGGCCACCGGTGCGGCGTGACAGACTGGGGCGGGCCCCGAGACCGTGGCGGGGTCCGCCCCCTCTTTGCGCCCCGGGAATAGGCGCGCCTCGGAAATCACTTGACGACGACAACCCAATTATAGTAAATTATATTGTTAGAGTATCCACGGGGACTGGTCTCCCTCCATCAGCGCAGGGCGGCTGCACTCACATCCTGAGGTGTTTTTTTCTTAACACCCTTGCGCTGCGCACAACGCGACGGAGGGCTGTCGAGCAATTGTCTTCGCCAATACCGGCACAGGTGCGAAATCTGCTTTCGTGGCAGGTCTCGCCCAGCCGTTTCTGGAACGAGGGCTCCG
>CAZJXV010000137.1:0-11137 GCA_964550015.1 uncultured Verrucomicrobiota bacterium | reverse complement strand
GTGCACGAGATGAAGAACCCGCTCACGGTCATCCTCGGCTACACCCAGATGCTCATGGGCCGACTGCACGAAGAGCGCGGGTCCGGCAACCTGGCGCTGAGCGAGCAGTCGGCGCGGTACCTCGAGATCATCGAGAAGGAAACGGTGCGCTGCACGCAGATCGCGCGCCAGTTGCTCTCGTACTCCAAGAAGCCGAGCGACGAGCGCCAGCGCACGACGCTCTACGAGCTGATCACCAACATCCAGACGCTGCTCCAGCCGCAGTGCTCGGTCAACGACGTGACGCTCGACGCCCGGCCGCCCGACGAGTCCGTGGCGCTCGACGTCAACGCGGGACAGTTGCACGACGTGATGCTCAATCTCGCCATGAACGCGCTCGAGGCGATGGAAGGCCCCGGCGCGCTCGCCATCGTCGGCCACGTGGTGCGCCGCGACGCGCCCGAGCTCGAGGACCTCACCGAGGCCGAGCAGCGGTTTCTCGCCGAGGCCGAGGCCGCCCGTTTCGCCGCGATCGAGGTGCGCGACACCGGGCCCGGCATACCGTCCGAGACGCTGCCGCACGTGTTCGAGCCGTTCTACACGACCAAGGAGACGCGCGCCGGCACCGGCCTCGGCCTCTCGATATGCAAGGACCACGTCGAGAAGCACGGCGGCACGATCAACGTCGTCCGCACCGGCCCGGGCGGCACAACTATGCGCGTCCTACTGCCCGCGGCCGACGACGCGCCCCCCGACAACGCGTGCGCCGACGACGTCGGCCCATGACGCCCCGGAGGGGCCGGCCGTGAACACGATCCCCTTCGACCGCACGACGCGGCTCACCGTCATGACCGGCGCGGGCATCTCGGCCGAGTCGGGCGTGAGCACCTTCCGCGACAAGGACGGACTGTGGTCGAAGTACCGCATCGACGAGGTCGCCACGCCTGAGGCCTTCGATGCCGATCCGCGCACGGTGTGGGACTTCTACAACCTGCGCCGCACCCAGCTCCCGGCCGTCGAGCCCAACGCCGCACACGTCGCGCTCGCGAAGCTCGAGGCCGCCATGCCCCCAGAAAACTTCACGCTCATCACGCAGAACGTGGACGACCTGCACCGCCGCGCCGGCTCCCGCAACGTCATCCAGATGCACGGCGAGCTCGCCAAGGTGCGCTGCACGGGCTGCGGCACGATCACCGAAACGCTCGACGACCTCGGCCCCCTGCCCCTCTGCGACGCGTGCGGCGCCATGCTCCGGCCCCACATCGTCTGGTTCGGCGAGGTCCCCATGCACATGGAAGAGATTGACGAGGCCATCCGCCGCTGCAACATGTTCCTCGTCGTCGGCACGAGCGGCGTCATCTATCCCGCCGCCGGCATGCTGGCCCGCGCCAAGGCCAAAGGCGCTCTCACCGTCGGCGTCAACCTCGACGCCCCCGACAACGTCGCCTACCTCGACCACTTCCTCCAGGGCAAAGCGGGCGAAATCCTCCCGGGCCTGGTGGAGGAGTGGATCAGTCGGCTGTAGCACCCCCGGCAGGTTGCCCTTCACGAAAGTATCGAGCCACGCTGTCACGGCGCCGCCGTTTCCACAGCCCGTGCGCGATGACAGACTTAACACTGAGCAAACCACCCACGAAGCCGAGCACGACAACAAGGGCACGCCAGACAACGTCCTCATGCGATCTGTACAGCAGGGCGCCGGCCCAATAGAGCGCGACAACGAGCGAGACACCGGCAAGAATAACACAGGCCCGTCCGATCCATCGCCACGCGCGCAACGAGCGACGAACAAGCACCGCCAGCAGAACGCCCAGCGCGAGCCCGCACGCCGCACCTGCCGCCATGTAGAGGGCGAGATCGAAGCAAGACTCCAGCAGCAGCGCTGCCGCCACGAGTCCTATTATGCAGAGAACACTCACAGTAACGACGGAAGCAAGACCCGTCGCCGGTTCAGTGATCGGTTCAAGCCACGGGAGGTGGTTTGCGATGGCGTCTCGTACCTCCTCGGGTTCCGCAAACTCGCTCAGGTTGACGGTAGTCGCGTCGTCAAGGTTGCGATACAGCATCGCCATGCCGGGAGAACTGTCAACCACGAGGCAGCGGATGTCCTTCCACACAACCGTGACGATCAAGTCGCCCCGCTCAAGGATCAGCCCATACGGACCGGCGGCGAGGCGAAGCCGCTTGTGCCTCAAACGGGCGGCGATTGTTACGGCAACCGCGAACGCTACCGCTAATAGGAGCCATATCTCGCCATCCTTGAGCGCGCGCCACAGACCCAGAACAGCAAAGGCGCCCTCCAAAACGAACACCCCGAACGACGGCGGTTTCGACCAGAATTCTTGTTCCAGCGAATCGTGAGCAGCGCTTGGCAACGTTGGGGCGTCGGCTCTGCCGGCGAAGGTCTCGGTGCCCTGCGGCTCCCTCAGTTCATCATGCATGTGGAGTCTCTCGTGCCTTGATTTCAGGCGCCCGAACCGCGGCGACCACGAGGGCGAACGCACTCGCCAGGCCGACTACAACACAAAGTACCGCGATGACCACGTCAACTGACCTGAGTTTCGGATCCGAAGCGATCAGCCAGATGCCAAAAGCAATGGCAACAAGAAGAAAGAAGAGACAGCCGAGATTCGTCCAGAAGCGCGCCTTCCTTGTCGGGCGGACGAAGCGCACGTAAGCGACCCCGGCAATCGCGCCGATGCCAATGCCCAGGACAACATACAGCAACGCCCAAGCTTCCGGCGAGAAGGCGACCACCAATACGGCGAAGCCGCTGAAGACCCAGACAATGGCGGCCGGGAACAACGGGCTCCCGACAGCGCCCCTCTCGATGACGCGCACCTCTTGCGGAAGGTATGAGAGAACCATCTCTTTGAGGCGGCCTGAGTCGGGAAACGATTTCAGGCCTATCATCAAGGGCCGTTCATCCGGTACATGGAGTTCGAGGCGTTTGCTGGCCTTGTCAATCACGATCTCGCGCACATCGTTCCAATAGATGACCCGTCGCGTGCTCCCGTGCTGGTAGAACAGCCCGTGTTCGGCGAGGACAAGCCGGACGGGCTTCTGGGTCACGTACTGGACGATGGCCGCGACAACGGACAAGGCAGGTACGATGTAACTCCAGACATGTGCTCCCCCGGCGCGGAGCAGGACGTACAAGGGCAGTGCAATGCTGAGCAGAGCAGCCCACCAGGTGACCTGCCGCGAGACGAACTCCTCATATCCGTCCGGCGAGTCGTGCGGGTCCGTGTCGCTCAGTCCACGGTGTGGCTCGGGCTTGTGACCGAGTGTCACACCCCCGTCGTCACGCAACACCGTCGTTGTCTCCTCTATGACCAGTCACCCGCGGAACAAAGAGTATGGCGTCCGCACCGTCGGCGTCAACCTCGACGCCCCCGACAACGCCGCCTACCTCGACCACTTCCTCCAGGGCAAAGCCGGCGAAATCCTCCCAGACCTGGTGGAGGAGTGGGTGTCGAGGCTCTGAGCCGGGAACTGAGGCACGACATGGCGTCGGCTCATGCTGTGTTTCTCACGCCGGCGCCTGGGCTCGGCCCTGGCATGAACCGCCCTGCGGTGACTGGGAGTAGCCTCGGGCGCCAGCCCGTGGGGAGGGGGCAGCTCGACAAGAACAGAGCCCCGTAAGGGGCGATTGAGGCCTTGCCGATCGCGTTCAATCGCCCCCTGACGGGGCTCCATTTGTTTCCGCCCAACGCCAACCACGGGCTTGCCCTGCTCCGCTGAAGCTTCGCAGGGCCGGCGCCCGAGGCTACTCCCACACGCCCCTGACGGGGCTTCAGAACATCCCTATGCGGCCATAGATCACGCCATGGTCGACCGCGCCAGCCAGCCGCTACGAGAACTCCGGCTTAGTCCAAGCATTCCCCCGGCCTCGCCGGACGCGCCCAGTCGTCGCCGACGATGCCGCGCATGTAGCCCTCGTGTATCCGCGTGAAGTAGAACCCGGTAAACCAACCCGCGAACAGCACGTATGTCGAAAGGAGAAACTGAACGCCAACGAGCCCTCGTGCGACGCTCGACACCACACCGGCGGCCGCGATCATGCAAAGGGATACACTGAGGATAGCGGTGGGCACAGCCTTGGTACTGAGCCGGCGCTCGATCTCAAGGAAACAGACACCCATGACAACGCCGAGCCCCAAGGCGACCAGATACCCTACGAGAGTGGAGTAGAGCGAGGCACCTACGCCGCCTGCTGCGAAAAGAAGCGCCAGCAAGAAGATCGGGTATCGCAGCTTCAGCCGCCTCGGTATCCCGACGTGCTCATGGGCTGCAACCAGGATTTCCTCGGCGTCGTGAAACAGATCGAGCCGAATGGACACGGCCCTGCCGTGCGCGCGGCCGAGAACAAGACGACTCTTCCCCCAAAGATGGAACCAGGAACACTCTTCCCAGCGCAGGCTGCGCTTGCCGAGGAGTGCCCGCAATTCAACGCCGTTGTCCGATAGCAGAAGTCCATTGCTCGCCGTGACAAGAAATTGCCAAAAGAACATGGCGCCAAAGAACACGTGAAAGACACCGTCGCGCACGAGCGATGGGTCGCGCCTGTACTCCCTCCTGTACTCCCAGATGAACACCCGGCAGCCCTTCTCGCCGATGAGATGGGCGTGCTCCCCCTCGTTGAACTTCAGTCTAACAGGCGTATGGCTGTCCCGTGGCCTCTCCCCAGGGGATTCGTTCGTGAAGCCCAATTCCTCCCGGAACCTTTCCTTGCTCATCTCGAGCCAGGCTTCCCGCCCTCTCACCTTCCGGAGTACTTGCTCCTTGTCTCCCTTGACTTCGACCTTGACATACACATCACGCCTTGGCACGCGCGCAAAGTCGAAGATGGCAAACACAAGCCACACGAGAGCCATAGCGAGAGCAAAGAAGGGCCAGGAGAGCTTCGGTCGAAACCACTTCTCCAAGAGAGTCCTCCCGCCCCGACAGGAAGGCTCGGGGCTATCCGCAAGCAGACCCATCCATATTGTAGCACCCCTTGTAGGTGCTCTTGAAGCTCTGAATAGCCTGGCGCCGCTGCATCAATCCTCGCTTGTGATGCGGTCGAAGATGCCGGTGAACTTCTCGAACTTCTTCTTGTCCTCGGCGCTCAGGGCGGCGACGTAGAGAAGGCCTCTCTTGGGTGAGATCCAGAGCCGGACCTCGTAGTGCTGCTCGGTGTACTCGATCAGCGCGACGCCGCGGACGCGCGCGACGACGGTATTGAGCCGGGCGTCACGGCCCAGGGCGTACTCGCGCGACTTCCACGTGCCGCCCGCGGCCTCGATCATCTGGCCGGTGAGCGCGGCGGCGTACTGCTTCGTCATCTGCCGTCGGCTGGTACGCATGCCGTGGTTGAGCTGCACCAGCACCTCCTCCTGCGGCGAGACGTAGAGCACCTGCGCCGGGTTCTCGTCGAAGACGCTCCAACCGAGCGGCGCGTCGAACGCGAGCTTGCCTTCCGTGGTCGTGTCGTACTGGACCGTGCTCCGGCCGGGCGTGAACGAGTCGAAGAACTCGGTGGTGATTCGGCCCCGCTCCTCGGGGTCGTCGTTCACAATGGCGAAAAACCAGCGCTGCTTGTTCGGCGCGAAGTACCACATGTAGAGCTCGCCGACGCGCGCCTTGCCGTCGGCCTCGAGCACATACATGAGGGCCTCGCACTCGCCCTTCTCGACCTTCTCGCCTTGCGGCCCGACGACAACCGCGAAGCCCGCCATCGTGCCGAGGGCCCGCGAGAACGCCTTCGCGGCGGCCGCGCGCTCGTTGCGGTCCGGCGGCGTCTTGCCGAACCGCCACGCGAGATAGAAGATCCGGTCGTCGTGCTTCTTGTGCTTGAGGATGAGGCGGCCCTCCGTCGGGTTGCCGTCGCGCACAGACTCACGCCAGTTCGGCGCCTTGAAGCGCGCGCCCGCTTCCTCGCGATAGCCGAACCTGAGCTTCTCGCCCGTGATGTCTTCGCGGAAGTACCACACCGCGACCACGGCGCAGACGAGGACAATCAACACAAGCAACAGCTTCATTGCCTGCCCTCACGTGCGAGGTAACAGGGGCTGGGGTATGACTGGGCTCTGAGGGCTGTCAGTCAGCATTTGGTCGGCGCGCAATCCTTCAAGGCTTCTCGGAGAGACGACGTACAAGGCTCGTGAGGCGGCAAGATGTCCGCCCTGTTCCTTACGAGATAGATGAGCATGAGCAGAGGAAGAACCCAGTATGGGTTTCCATCACCGGCCGTCGAAATAGGCGCATCTGTATCGCCCGTCGAGACGCATGACGCGAAAACTCCCCATGCTGTGAGTAACCCAAGGACGGCGATGGAAGCGGACAACGCCCAGCGCCTGCCATAGACAATCCCCATCAACACGATGGCCGCAGCGATCACGGTCAGCTCAAGCGCCAATGCCGGGATACTCCACACGCCAGCCTCTTTGAATGACCATCCAAGAAGTGTCAGGTTCGCGTCATCAGGGTCGAGCAACCCGGCGCACAACACGAAAGGGATGACAAGTGCGGCGCAAACAGTCAACCCGATGGCGACCTTCATGAGCCAATGAAGCTTAACTTCGTGGCGAAGACGAGTAAACTTGAACAGCCTGTATAGCCCATATACAACCACACAGACAAGCAAGACTGCGGCGACCATGAAACCCACGACGCCATCGGCGCCAGCAATACCCATTTGAGTCCACCTCAATTCGCGTCGCTCTGCTCTATCTTGTATACCAGAACGCAGGTCTGCTGTCAAGCGATATTTCGTGAGTGTTAACCACGCTGATCCCTCCTCGACTCGTAACCCTCGTTAGAGGAGCAGTCGCCTCAGCGCCCGTCTTGTTCCGCCTGGCAGAGGTGCTCGACCGTTTCTGCGAGTCGAGCGAATTGTCCGGTATGAGCGTCCAGGCCGGGCGCATGCGGGAAATTGGCAAGCACCGGCGCCCTCGCCCACTCCTCGAGAACGCCGGGGTTCGTCTCGACCGCCTGACCCGTCTCGACGGGCTCTGCCACATTGATGACGAGGCCGATAACGTCCACACCGTGCTCGCGTGCGTAACGAACCGTCAGCAGCGTGTGATTGATCGTGCCGAGGCCGGGGCGCGTCACGACGAGGGCCGGCAGCCGCAGCATGGTGATGAGATCGAGCACCGTCGCGCCTTCGTCAATCGGCACGAGGAGGCCGCCGACGCCCTCCACGACGAGAAACTCGTGCCTCTCGGCCAGCGTCTCGTACGCCTTCCACACCGCGCCGAGGTTTACACGCGCGCCCTCGAGCCGTGCGGCCACAAGCGGGGCCAGCGGCGCTTCCAAGCACACGGGATTGACAAGCGCGAGCTCGTCCGACGCATCAACCGCCCTGGCAAGCTCAAGCGCGTCGTCTGAGACGAGGCCGTCCTTCGTCTTGCGCCCGCCGGATGCCACCGGCTTCATCACGCCCACGTCGAGGCCGAGGTCTTTCAGAGCGCGCGCCAGGCCCGCGGCGACGAACGTCTTGCCGACCTCCGTGTCCGTCGCCGTCACAAAAACCCCGCGTGTCCTCTTCATTACGAACACCATTGTACCATGGTTGACCACCCGGCAAACGCGCCGCCGACGCCGGTGATGTAGGGCGGGCGCCTAAGCCCTGAGCTTGCCGAAGGGCCGCCCGCCGACCTGTCCTTCGCAGCCTTGGCGAAGAAGGAAGCGCCAAAGGCGCGCAACAATTCCGTCGTAGACAACACGTGCCGCCGCTACGCGGCTGCGGCGGGCCCAGGGGGACCCGCCCTACATCGCTCACGCATGCGTGACGGGCTCTCAGTCGAGCGATTCGATCGCGCGCCGGGTTACCCGCATCATGTGCGCGAGCTGCTCGTCCGTGATGCAGTAGGGCGGCATGAAGTAAACAACGTTTCCGAGCGGTCGCAGCAGGACGCCGTCCTCGCGCACGGCCATGCAGACCTCCTGGCCGACGCGCTCGCCGTACGAGTAGCCCTCGCCCGCCCCCTCGAGCTCGACGACGCCGATGAACCCGCACTGCCGCACGTCGGCGACGCGCTCGAGCGGGCGGAACTCGTCGAGCAGTTCCGCCATCAGCCGGATCTTGGGCTGGAGGCCCTCGACCACCCGCTCGCGCTCGAAGATCTCCAGCGTCGCGAGCGCCGCGGCGCACCCGAGCTGGTTGCCCGTGTACGAATGCCCGTGGAAGAACACGTGGCCGCCGAGGAACGCCTCGAAAATCGCCTGGCTCACCATCGTCGCCGCCAGCGGCATCGTGCCGTTCGTCAGGCCCTTCGAGAGCGCCATGATGTCGGGCTGAACGCCTTCCTGCTCGCAGGCGAACATCGTGCCCGTGCGGCCGAAGCCCGTAGCGACCTCGTCGAGAATCAGCAGGACGCCGTGCTCCTTGCACAACTTCGCGATGCCGGCGAGGGTGCCTTTTGGGTGCACGATGAAGCCGCCCGCGCACTGGATCAGTGGCTCGATCACGACGGCGGCGGCGGTCTTCCCGTGCTCTTCCAGCACCCGGCTCGCCGCGACGAGCGCCGGCCCGGGGCTGTCGCCCGTCGGCGCCGGGAGTTCGACCGACTCGAACATGACCGGCGCGAACGTGGACGTAAACTCGGGCACGTGCCCAAGCGACATAGCGCCGACGGTGTCGCCGTGGTAGCCGTGCTCGAGCGAGATGAACGTGTGGCGCGGCGCACCGGGCTCGACGATGCGCCAGTATTGCAGCGCCAGCTTGAGCGCCACCTCCATCGCCGTCGAGCCGTCGTCGGAATAGAACACCTTCGTGAGACGCGCGGGCGTGATTGCGACAAGCTTTTCCGCGAGCCGTGCCGAGGGGACGCTCGCCAGGCCGAGCATTGTCGAGTGCGCCACCGTGTCGAGCTGCTCGACGAGCGCCTGGGTGATCTCGGGCCGCCCGTGGCCGAGGACGTTGACCCACATCGAGGAGAAGCCGTCGAGGTATTCGCGCCCGTCGGCGTCGCGCAGGACGCAGCCCCGGGCGGACTCGATCACGATCGGATCGGCGTCGAGCCACTCGCGCATCGGCGTGAACGGCTGCCAGACGTACCGCTTGTTCAGCTTGACGATCCGCTCGCGGTCCATGCATGCTCCTACCCGACCGGCAACCTCGTGTCGGGGTCGGTGAGCGTGACGCCCGTGGCGCAGAGCGGACAGTCGGCGGGCTCCCAGGTGCTCATCTTCACCGTGGCGAGCGAGGCGAACGGCACGTCGAAGCTCACGGCGCCGCCGCTGCGGTCAATGATGAGGCCCGCGGCCACGACCGTCCCGCCGGCCTCCCGCACGGCGGCCATCGCCTGGCGGACGGAATCGCCCGTCGTGCTCACGTCGTCCACAACGGCGACGGGCTCGCCGGGCTCGAGCCGGAAGCCCCGGCCGAGCCGGTGCATGCCCTCGCGCTTCTCGGTGTACAGGGCCCGAACGCCAAGGGCGCGGCCGACCCCGTGCGCCATGAGGATGCCGCCGACGGCGGGGCCGACCACAGCCCGCGCGCCGTACGGCTTGAGCTTCTCGGCCAGCGCGCCGCAGAGCTCGCCGACCTTGTCGGGGTACTGAAACGCCTGGGCCATCTGAATGAACTGGTCGCCGTGGCGGCCCGAGTGGAGCAGGAAATGCCCCTCGAGCCATGCGCCCGTCTCCCGCAGCACCGTGCGAACGTCACCTGCCATGTCTTCCTCCGTGGTCCGGTCCTGCCTTGCGCGGCCTGGTGCAAATTATACGCTCGACGGGGGAACGGACAATTATTTTGTTGACAGCGCCGCGCCGCTCGCCTAGCCTTTTGGAGAAGGAACGGATGGTGAGGCCGCGACCCGCCATGACGCGTACGGCTGTGCGATTCGGAGGGCCCCCCGTGCAACTCGGCAGCGTGCTTGAATTCCATTGCGTGTCGGAGGGCTGCCGGCAAGCGATCAAGTTCTCGATCCTCGACGTGTCGAGCGATCACCGGCTCACCTGCGCCGCGTGCGGGCAGCGGTACTTCTTCAACCAGGAGCTCGTCGGCGCCCTGGCCAAGTTCGACAAGCTCTGCCGCGCGATCCACGAGTCGGAGGAGATCCTCAGCGACACGAACGTGGCGGTGAACGTGGCGAACCACGAGGTGATGATCCCCTTCCGCCTCCTGCTCACCCGGCTCAACACAAGCCTGACGCTCAGGATCGCGCAGGAGGTGAACGGCAAGCACGTCGAACGGCCTATCGCCATCCAGTTCCGCATCCAGCCCCTCACCGACGTCTCCTGACCCGTCCCATCTCTGCGTCCTCCGCGCTCTCTGCGGTGAATTCCTTTGTCCGACCGCCAAAAGCCGCTTGCGCCCACGCGTGCGCTGTGGTTCACTCTGCGCCGAATCACGACGATCACGGGTGCGAGATGAAAGAAGAGCACAGGCTCATCCAGGACCGGATCAGGAAGATCGAGGCGCTCCGCGCCGACGGCGTCGAGCCCTACCCCTACCGCTACGAGGTGACGCACCGCTGCGCCGCCGTCCGCGCCGAGTTCGCCGGCGCCCCGAGCGAGCCCTCCAAGGAGGCCGTCTCCGTCGCCGGGCGCATCATGCTGCACCGGCCGATGGGCAAGACGCTGTTCATGACCATCCAGGACGAGACCGACCGCCTCCAGCTCTACTTCCGGCGCGACCACCTGGGCGACGACGCGTTCTCGGTCGCCAAGAAGCTCGCCGGCGGCGACATCGTCGGCGTGCGCGGGCGCATCTTCACCACCAAGACGGGCGAGCTCACCATCTACGTGGACGAGTTCACGCTGCTGTGCGCCGCCGTGCGCCCGCTGCCCGAGAAGTACCACGGCCTCCAGGAAAAGGAGCTCCGCTACCGGCAGCGGTACCTCGACCTCATCGCCAACCCCGACGTGCGCGAGACGTTCGCAGCCCGGGCGAGAATCATCGCGGCCATCCGCTCGACGCTCGACGCACACGGCTTTCTCGAAGTCGAGACCCCGACGCTGCAACCCATCTATGGCGGCGCCTACGCGCGCCCGTTCACCACGCACCACAACACGCTCGACCTAGACCTTTACCTCCGTGTCTCGAACGAGCTGTACCTCAAGCGGCTGCTCGTCGGCGGCTTCGAGCGCGTGTACGAGTTCGTCAAGGACTTCCGCAACGAGGGCATGGACCGCACGCACAACCCGGAGTTCACGCAGGTCGAGT
>CAZJXV010000136.1:0-11273 GCA_964550015.1 uncultured Verrucomicrobiota bacterium | reverse complement strand
GCATCGTTCATGAACTTCCGGCTCCGGCCCGGCTCGCCGTGCATTGACGCGGCCACCAGCAGCAAGCCGGCGCCCTTGACCGACATGGAGGGTCGCGCTCGCTACGACGATCCGACGACGCCGAACACGGGCGGCGGCGCCAGTCCCTACTACGACATGGGCGCGTACGAGTTCAAGGCCTACTACGTCAACGGCGACCCGGCCATCGGCAGCAACAGTTTCGACGGCCTCGAGCCCATCTACAACATTGTGACCGGCCACGGCCCGGAGTTGACGATCCAGGCGGGAATCAATGACGCGGTCGACGGCGACGTCGTGTCGGTTGCGCCCTATACGTACACGGGCCTGGGGAACAGAGACCTCCATTTCTCCGGCACAGCCGCCGCGCTGATCTCCGAGGCGGGCGCGGCAACGACGATCATCGACTGCGAGGGCGCTGATCAGGGATTCTCTCTGGCCAGCGGCGAGCCGCGCACGACGGTTATTGACGGGTTCACGATCACGAACGGCGGCAGCGTCAACTACGGCGGGGGCATTGCGTGCTGGCTCGGCAGCACGCCGACGATACTCAACTGCGTCGTGACGGACTGCTCTGTCGCCTCCTGTGGGGGCGCCGTGTGCTTCGACAGGAGCCCCGCCAGGCTCGTCAACTGCGCCCTCATTGGCAACACGGCCGACCAGTACGGGGGCGGGATCGAGTGCTACGACACCTGGGCCTACATCGAGCAGTGCACGATCATGGGCAACACGGCCGGCTGGGACGGCGGCGGCATGTGGTGCACGAGCAGCGGCCAGCTGCCCTACGTCAAGAGCTGTCTGATCGCCCGCAATTCGACGGCGGCCTCCGGCGGCGGCATCTACTACGATGGGGCGATCGGCCAGATCGCCAACTGTACGATCGCCTACAACACGGCGGCCGTGTCCGGCGGCGGCCTGCAGTGCATGTCGGGCTCGGCCAACATGAACAACTGCATCCTCTGGGGGAATAGTCCCGACGAGATAGCGGGCACCGGCACGCCGACGCTGTATTACTGCGACGTGGACGGCGGCTGGGCCGGCGTAGGCAGCAACAACATCAACGCGGACCCGAACTTCGTCTATGTGCGGGCCGATAAGTACCGGCTGCGGCCCGGTTCGCCGTGCATCGATGCCGGGTCGGGCTCCGATCTGGCGGCCCCGGTTGATATCGAAGGCCGGCCCCGCTACGACGACCCGATGACGCCGAATACCGGCGGCGGCTCCGAGCCCTATTTCGACATCGGCGCGTACGAGTTCAAGGGCTACTACGTCAACGATGCGACGGGCAACGACGCCTGGAGCGGCCTGATGCCGTACTGGGACGGTGTGGACGGCCCAAAGGAAACAGTCCAGGCCGGCATTGACGCCGCCGGCGACGGCGACCTGGTCAGCGTCGCGCCCGGTACCTACACGGGCGTGGACAACTACGACCTCGATTTCGGCGGCAAGCCGATCACGCTCATGTCCGAGGGCGGGACTTCCTGCACGACGATCAACGCCGACGGCGCGGGCCGGGTGCTCGACTTCAGCAGCGGCGAGACCGGCATGGCCATCGTGCTGGGGTTCACGCTCTCGAAGGGCCTGCCGCCCGGCGGGGCGGGCTTCGGCGGCTGTATCCGCTGCGATGGCAGCAGTCCGTCCATCCTCGCGTGCCGTGTTGTGGGCGGGACGAGCCAGTACGGCGGCGGCATCGGCTGCCTGAACACCGGGGCCGATGCGCTCATCCTCGACTGCGAGATCGACCATAATCTGGCCACCCTCTACGGCGGTGCGATCGAGTGCCACGGCTCCAGCCCGACGATCACCAATTGCCTGATCCACCACAACGAGGCGATGGACGAAGGCGGTGCCATCGACTTGGATGGAGCTATGCACCCGACGATTACGCAGTGCACGCTGAGCATGAACGTAGCGGGCACGGGCGGTGGCGGGATTTACTCTCTTGACTCGGGTGAGAGTATCCGAGACTGCATCCTCTGGGGCGACACGCCGGACGAGTTCAACTGGTCGTTGGGACTCAACATCCTGACGTACTGTGACGTTCAGGACGGGACCGGCGAGGCGTGGTTCGGCACCGGCTGCCTCGACAAGGACCCGCTGTTCGTCTCCGGCCTACTGCACGACTGCTACCTGAGCCAGACGGCCGCTGGCCAAGGGTTCAACAGCGCGTGCGTGAACGCCGGCAGCGACACGGCGGCGGGCCTCGACTGCGACGAGCTCACCACGCGCACCGACCACGTCCGCGACACCGGCACCGTGGACATGGGCTACCACAGCCCGAGCTGCCTCGGCGCCATGCCCGGCGACGTGGACGGCAACGGCGTCGTGGACGGCCTCGATCTGACCGCCGTTCTTACCGCGTGGAAGACCGTGCCGGGCGACCCGCTCTGGGACCCTCGCGCCGACCTCGACTGCAACGGCGGCGTGGACGGCCTCGACTTGACAGAAGTCATCTCCAACTGGACCACCGGAGCGGCGGCAGCCCCGCCCACAGCGTCTGGGCCGACGGAGACAGAGCCGGCGAAACCGGGCCGGCGTGGCTCTCGCCCCGGCAACGTGAACAAAGGCAAGGGCAACGCCGGGCGCACGTAGCGGCCCGGGACGCGACGCGGGACGGTGGGCAACGAAGCCGCCGTCCTTTGCCTGCACGCCATGCTTCCGGACAACGGTGTTTCGTTCGCTTGCCATGCCGGTGTAGTATGCGCATCGGAGCAAGGAGGCCGAGGCATGGCGAACGAGAGGGCCGTGAGTCTCAGCGGCGCGTTCCTGCCGGCGGTGCCGGTGCCGCACGGCGCCGACGGCGCACCCGACTGGGCGGCCCATGAGCGGTACGTCACGTGGATGGCCGGGCAACCGGTCTCGGGCGTCGCGGTCTGGGTGCACACCGGCCGGGGGCCGTACCTCGACGACGACGCGCGCGAACGCGTGATGCGCGCCTGGCGCGAGGGCCTGGGTGAGAAGGCGCTGATTGTCGCGGGCGCAGGCCCGCGCGCAGACGCCGGCAACGCCCCCCAGGCGGTCACTGATGACGCCGTGCAAATGGCCGAACACGCCGCCCGCCTCGGCGCGAACGCCTTGCTCGTCTTCCCGCCTACGGCGCTCAAGGGCCGCGACGATCTCGACGCCCAGGTGCTGAGCTATCACAAAGCGGTGGCGGCCGTCGGCCTGCCGCTGATTCTTTTCTACCTGTACGAGGGCGGCGGCGGGCTGCGCTACGGCCCGACCCTCCTCGACGAGCTCATGGCCCTGCCCGGCGTGGCGGGGATCAAGAGCGCCACGTGCGACAGCGTCGTGACGTTCCAGCACATCAGCCGCCTCATCGCGACGAGGTATCCGTCCGTGACGCTCGTGACGGGCGAGGACCGTTTTTTGGGGTACAGCCTCATGCGCGGCGCGACGGCGTGCCTGATCGGGATGGCGGCGGCGCGCACGGCCATGCAGCGGGCGTTGCTCGACGCCGCGCTCGGCGAGGACTGGGCCGAGACCGTGCGCCTGACCCGGCTGTGCGATGCGCTCGCCGAGGTCACGTTTACCGAGCCGTTCGAAGGCTACATCGAGCGCATGCTCCGGTGCCTGGCCATAGACGGTGTCATTGACGAGTCCGCTGCGCATGATCCTTACGGCCCCGGCGTCGGCGCCGGCGAGGTCGCCGCCATCCGCGCCTGCCTCGCGCGTCTCGACGAGGAGCACGCCCGTGGCGCCTGACGCTGACCCCGAGCAGGCCCTTCCGTCCCATGCCGACGTCCCGAGCGACCTGCGCGAAAAAGTCGCGGCGGATTTCGAGCGCTTCGCCCAAAAGAATTTGCCCGATCCTGTCGAGGAATACGTCAAGCGGACGTACGGCCTCGATCTCGCCAGCGATTACGGCGGCCTGCCCGTTCGGAACCCGTTCGGCAAGGGGGCCGGCCAGCTCTCGCTCAACGCGCGGCAGGTGCGGCGCGACGCGGAATCGCAGCTCGGTTTCGTCGCGCTCAAGTCGGTCGTGGCGCAGGACGAAGCGGGCGCGTGCTCGATGCAGGACTGGACGAAGACGGACCCGCGCATGGTCGTCGAGCCGATCGTCTCGGCCGCGAGCGGCAAGTGCGGCTGGACGGTGACGTGGAAGGGTCGCGGCTGGTCCGGGTCTTTGGGCGACTACCTGGCGCTTGTTCTGGAGGCGGTCCCGGCCGCGCGCGCACACGGCACGCTCGTCGTCCCGACGTGCATCTATCCCTTCCCCGCGGCCGGCGAGACCGACTGGAGCGTCGAGGAGTACGCCTATACGACGCGCGAGCTGCTCCGGGCGTGGCGGGACGGCGGCGGCCGGGGGCCGGTGCCGGTCGAGATTGATCTCTCTCCCACGCTTGCCGGGGCGCCGCGCGGCCGCGACCGCGGCGCGGTCGAGGCCTGGGTCAGCACATCGCCCCGCCTGGTGTACGAGGCCGCCGGCGAGGATCGCTCGCGCCTCCACCTCGGGATGAAGGTGTTCAACGCCGTCTTTGACGACGAATTCCAGCTCCGGTTGCTCGAGCTTCTCCACGCGGCGCCCGCGGCCGAGCGGGTCAAGTTCTTCGTGTACGGCAACCGGCTCTACGATCCGGACAAAGAGTTCAGGGGGACGGTCGGCGTCGCGTACGGTGGGCCGGATCTGAGCGACCGCAACCTGCGCGTGCTTGATCTCTGGGCCGAGCGCGGGGCTCACACGCTGCCGCGCGTCGGCACGGGCAACATCCACTCAGGCAAGATGGCCGTGCAATACCTGCTGCGCGGCTGCACGAGCTTCGCCATGCACACGCTGTTCCAGCTCCCGCCCGACGAGTTTCTCATGAAGCGCGGCACGCGGACCGAGCGCGTGCTGCACCGCTTGCTCTTCGACCCCCGCGACGGCTTTATCGTCTGGATGGCCCACCTCGGCCGCAGCGCCGTCACTGCTGCATAGTGCGTCTGGTGAGGATGTCTCGGAGGCGTGTGGCCGGGAAGGGCTTGCCGTGGGCGGGATAGATGGTCTCGGCGCCGGCGGCGAGGACCTTTTGCCAGCTCGCGTACACCTCTTGGACGTTCTCGGCGAAGGTGGGGATGCCGGGGCCTCGGCGCATGGGGAAGCCGTTCATGGCGAGGTCGCCCACGAGCGCCTCGCCGCTTTCCAGGATGACCGAGAGCGAGCCCGGCGTGTGACCCGGTGTCGGGATCACGCGGGCGGCGACGCCGAAAGGCTCCAGGCTCATCTCGGCGTCAATGGTGACCTGGGGCTTGAACGGCTCGTAGCGGGCTCGGCCCTGGGACATCCGGAGGAGGCAGCCGAACACCTTGCCCCAGCCCGTGGCGGCTGGTGGGATCGTGTTCTCGCCCCGCTCGACGACGGGCGCGTCGAGCGTGTGCATCACGACGGAGGCGCCGGTCATTGCCCGGATGGCGTTAAGCGAGCCGACGTGGTCGATGTGGCAGTGGGTGAGCACGATGCAGCGTACGTCGGCAGGCCGTATATTGAGCCGCGCCAAGGTCCTTGCGAACTTGCGCTCCGTGCCCGGCGTGCTGGTGTCAACGAGGACGGCGGGGCCGCGGCTGCGCAGCAGGAAGCAGTTCGTGTGGCTCAGGCGAATCGAGTGCATGGCTACCATCGCAGGGATCCCCGTCCCTCACGGCGTGGTCGGCCCTCATATAGCGCAGTTTCCGGCCCGCCACAATGCAAAAGCGCCGTTGGCGGGGGGAAGATTCCGCAAATCTGCCCTTGCAATTGCCCCGGGGGAGGGGTATAAAACACGTTCCCCGGTTGGGGCGCGCGGCGCGAGCGCAGCCCTTGACCGGCAGCACGGTGCACGACCCAGCGAGGAATGGAATGGGACGATACGCGGGACCTAAGTACAAGATCCAGCGGCGGCTGAGCACTGAGCTTCCCGGGCTCGGGAAGCCGGGCGCCATCGCCAAGCGGCCCAACCCGCCGGGCATGGTGACGCGGCGGCGGCGCAAGCTCTCGGATTACGCCGTCCGGCTCCAGGAGAAGCAGAAGCTGCGGTACCACTACGGCCTGGGCGAGCGGCAGCTCCGCCGGTTCATCCGGATGAGCAAGAAGGGCGTGGCGGCGCGCAAGCACCCGCAGGGCTGGGCCGGCCGGCTGATCGGGCTGCTCGAGCTGCGCGTGGACAACGTCATCTTCCGGGCCGGATGGGCCCGGTCGGTGCCGGCGGCGCGGCAGCTCGTCGTGCACGGCCACGTGTACGTCAACGGCAAGCGGCTCGACATCCCGTCGGCCGTCCTCAAGGTGGGTGACACGGTGACGCTCTCGGCGAAGGCGCTCAAGAACGTGCAGGTCATCGGCTCGCTCGAGAACCCGCGGCTGGAGATGCCCGAGTTCTTGCAGTTCACCACTGCGGACAAGAAAGAGGTCGAGGTCACGGCCGAGCCGCAGCCGGGCCAGATCCCGTTCGAGTTCGAGCTCTCCTACATCGCCGAGCTCTACTCCGGCGCCTAGGCGTCGCGGAGGCAGCACCTTATCGCGGGGATGTTCCACATGGAACGTCCCCGTGTTCTTTCACGGGCCTTTTTCGCCGCCGCGCTTTCTCTCAAAGGTTGACGCTTAACCTCGTCTTGTGCATAGTGTGCGGCCGGTCGGGACGGCGTGTCCTGACCGGCACGGTCTTGACCGACCGCCCTGTACGGCCACCTGTGTAAGGAGGGCAACGATGGCTGCACTCAATCCGCTGGCGGAAGAGCTCAACGGCATGATCGAGGCGGCGAACCCGCGCGTGCTCGAGATGCTCTCGGACCTCGGCAAGCGGATGTTCTTTCCGAAGGGCATCCTGAGCCAAAGCGCCGAGGCGAAGCAGAAGGGGCACAAGTTCAACGCGTCGATCGGCATCGCGCTCGAGAAGGGCGCGCCCATGTACCTGCCGTGCGTTCACAAGTACTTCAACGGACTCGACCCGAAGGACCTCTACCCGTACGCGACGCACGGCAAGCCCGAGCTGCGCAAGCGCTGGCGCGAGAAGATCATCTACGAAAACCCGCGGCTCAACGGCAAGACGCTGGGGACGCCGATCGTCACGTCGGGCGTCACGAGCGGGCTGAGCCTGGTGGCCGACCTGTTCGTCGATCCGGGCGACGTGGTGATTCTGCCCGACCTGTTCTGGGGCAACTACAAGCTGACGTTCATCGTGCGCGCGCAGGCGGAGATCAAGACGTTTCCGACCTATAACGATCGCGGCGGGTTCAACGTCGCGGCGTTCAAGGAGGTGCTCCTGAAGGAAGGCAAGCGGACGGGCAAGCTCGTCGTGCTGCTCAACTTCCCGAACAACCCGGCGGGCTACATGATCAACATGAAGGAGGCGAACGGGATCCACGACGCCGTCCTCGCCGCCGCCAAGGCGAACATCAACGTCGTCGCCGTGACCGACGACGCGTATTTCAGCCTGGTCTACGACGAGCATTCCTTGCAGGAGTCGGTCTTCGGCTGGCTCGCGAACCTGCACGAGCGGGTGCTGGCGATCAAGCTCGACGGCGCGACCAAGGAGGAGTTCGTCTGGGGCTTCCGGACGGCGTTCCTGACGTACGCGCCCGGCGGCCGGTGCACGGACGAGCTGCTCACCGCGCTCGAAAAGAAGACGATGGGCAACATCCGGGCGAGCATCTCGAACTGCCCGCACCCGTCGCAGACGATCGTGCTGAAAGCGCTCGACGATGCCTCTTTTCCTGCGGAAAAGAGGGAGAAGTACGAGCTGATGAAGGCGCGCGCGGACACAATCCACGAGGTGCTCGCCGACCCGAAGTACGATGAGGTGATGACGGCGTATCCGTTCAACGCGGGCTACTTCATGTGCCTCAAGCTCAAGACGGTGGAGGCGGAGCCGCTGCGCGTGCATCTTCTCGACACGTACGGCGTCGGGTTGATCAGCATGGGGAAGGTGGATCTGCGGATCGCGTTCTCGTGCCTGGAGGTGGAGCAGATCGCGGAGATGTTCGAGATCATCTACAAGGGGATCAAGGACCTGGAGGGGAATTAACCACGGAGAGCACGGAGAGCACGGAGTAGTCGCCCGAGGCCGCTGCCGGCCTCGGGCGCTTTTCTTTTCTCTGTGTTCTTCGTGTGCTCCGTGGTTAGAGCCAGCCGGTCAGTTCGGCGAGAAACCTGGAGTAGGCGAGGAAGTCGGGCCACGAAATGTCGGGCGGGACGCCGTGGTCGCAGCCGGGGATAAAGCCGCCGGTCTCCAGCAACGGCGGGACGACGCGCTCGAGCTCGGCGCGCATCACGTCGCCGCCCTTGGCGAGGGCACGCTTGTCCAGGCCGCCGGTGTAGGCCATCCGCGTGCCGAAGCGGCGGCGGAGCTCGACGAGGTCGTTGCCGGCGGCGACCTCCATCGGCGTGCAGACGTTGATGCCGGCCTCGATCCAGAGCGGGATGAGCTCGCCGACGTAGCCGTCGCTGTCCATCCAGACGATGGGCACACCGCTCGCCTTGATGGCGTCGGTCCACCGCGTCCACGCCGGCATCAGGAACCCGCGTGCCATCACGGGCGAGATCATGCTGCGCGTCTTGTACGCCATGTCTTCGTTGAAGCCGACCTCGTCGAGGATGCCGCGGCCGAGGACGGGCCGGAGGACGTCGAGGACGAAGGCGGTCCAGAACTCGACCATCTCGTGGATGAGGGCCGGGTCCTCGACCATTTTCATGCAGAGCGTTTCAAGCCCCAGCCACTCGCGCATCTGCCAGAACGGGCCGCTGAGGGCGACGCCGACGGGGTAGTCGCGTGCTTTCAGGCGCTCGCAGCGCGCGTCGAAGTCGTCGGGGAAGCGGCCGGGGGTTCTCGCGTTGAAGCGCGTTTTCATCCGCTCCCAGTCGTCGCGATTCTCGACGGGGAACTTGTGCCACTTGCGGGTGACGAAGTCCTTGGCCTCGCGGATGTAGGTGACGTCGTACTCGTCGCTGATCTCGGTGATCGCGCCCATCCAGTCCTGGACGATGGTGTGGCCGTCGCGGTGCTCGAGGATCTTTTCCTCGAACTTCGGCATCATCTGGAATGAGACACCGGGCATGAGGGGGTCCTTCGGCTCCGGCCAGTCGAAGCCGAGCTCCGCCGAGAGCGCATCGCGCCAGTCGGCGTCGTCGCCGAGGCCTTGCGTGCGCCAGGCCTTGAGCGTGGACTCACGCGGCCAGCCGGGGCGGAAGGGCGCCCTGTCCGGTGCGCCGAAGGTGAGGGTTTGGATGTATCGTTCTCTCGCGTTCATGCGCGTGCCGCTGCTCGGGATCTTTGCAGGGGGGAATTAACCACCGATTTGCGCAGATGAACACGGGTTTTTTTCGGCGCGAGGTACGTTGGGGAAAAGGAATTGGCCACAGAGAGCACAGAGGTCACCGAGCACGAGGCCGATGCTGAGGACAGCATCGGGCGGTGTTTCTCTCGAAGTGGCTCGTCGTGTCAGAGTTTGCGTCTTGGGTGTCAAGCGTCAGCGGAAGCAGCGGTTGTAGTGGGTCTCCACGCTCTCCAGCTTCACGCTACCAGCAAAGCCCTGCTCCTTGGCGCTTGAGATCGCTTCGGCTTCTGAGGCAAATCGGTCAGAGGTGCCGGTCTCGAAGCTGAAGACGATCCAATACGCCGGCTCGAGAGCGTCGCCGGCGTCACGGGACGGCGGCGGATTCGGATCAACGCGCGCGACCATGAAGCTGCCGTCGAAGGAGAGGTGGGTCAGGTCGGCGATCTCGAGCTGCTCCTCTTCGGCGTGGGCGATGCGCTGCCCCTTGCTGTGCCGATGCACGTGGCCCCGCCCCAGATCGTCTATGGCGTGGATGCTGTACGGATAGACGAGCGGGAATCGCCACCAGTCGCGGAAGCCCGGGTACGTATAGAAGTCCTCAGGGACGGTGGGCAGCACGTCGGCGGGCACGTAGGACTTGAGCTTGTCGATGTACTGACGCCGGGCCTCATCCCGGGCGTTGTTCGTGCAGCCGCATCCGTCCGTTGCGCCCAGTATCGTTGCGACGAGACACACGAGAAGCAGTCGGTGCATGGTCACCTATCCTCTGTGGTTCCCTCTTCACTCGGCGTGCTCAGCACCCTCGGCCGTGGCACCTTCCTCCTTTTCCTCCATGCCTTCGCCGTACCAGGGCGGGTCGGACCACCAGTCGGCGTAGTTCTTCGCGTCCGGCTTGCCAACGTCGTCGTCCTCCTCGTCGGGATCGAGCGCCTTGGCGCCGGCCTTCCACTTGACGTGCCCGTCCTGGTACGCGACGTTCCGGCCAGCGGCCTTGTGATTGGCCTGAGTGGGCGAGTTCGGGCCATCGTCCTCGATGTCGTAGGCCGCTTTCTTGTCGGCAAGTAAGCGTATCGTGGCTGGTGCATGATCCGTCCACGCCGTCTTGGTTTGCTGCCTCGCGTCGTATGAATAGGCGTAGCTAATGACCTCTTCCGTGCTTGCGGGGCTGAGTGGCTCGAACGGGTAGCTAGCCTTGTCTCCCGATGCGGATTTCGGCTTGAACTGTTTATCGTTCGAACTCGGACAGAAGAAGGTGTGGAATTTGGAGACGTAGTCCGGGTAAAGCATGCCTAGGTCGATCCAAGCGCTCTGGGGAGCAGCCTGTCCTATGTTCCACGGGTACACCCACGCGAAGTCCTGTGCGTACATCTTCAGGCAAAGATCGATCTGCTTGAGGTTATAGGCGCACGCGGACCGATGTTTTTTCTCGCGCGCGCCGACGATGCCGCCCGCGGCGAAGGACTGAGTCAGAATGGCGATGGCCATGACGATCATGGCGGCACAGGTCATGATCCTGATCGTCGGCGACGCGACGTTCCGGTCCCTCTTGTTCATGGGTCTTCCCTCCCTCTGGGTCTCGCACAGTTCGACCCGCGCACTCCGGGCCGGGTTCCCGTCTCCTGTGGTGCGTCTATTCTATTCGCCGCAATACGGCGGGTCGGACCACCAGTCAGCGTAATCCTCGGCGTCGGGTTTGCCCACGTTGTCGTCTTCCTCGTCGGGATCGAGCGCCCGGGCATCCTCGATCCACTCGACGTGGCCGTCCGCGTAGAGCACCATGCGGCCCAGGCCGTGGTGCGCGGCCAGCTCCGTGAGTTCTACTGCAGCCTTCTTGTCCGCGATCAACCTCACGCTCATGGGCGCGTCTGTTGTCCACGGCGTGGAGCCGGGACCGCGACTCCTGAAGCAATACGCGTAGCTGATCACGCGCTCGGTGTCAGTCGGCACGAACTCGACGAACTCAGGATGGCGACGGTTCGGGCCCAGTGTGGCGAGATCGAAGACCTGGTCCCTCGAGCTCGGACAGAAGA
>CAZJXV010000135.1:0-11298 GCA_964550015.1 uncultured Verrucomicrobiota bacterium | reverse complement strand
TGATTAAGAAGGTGGCCAACAGCCGGGCGACGGTGCTCGTGCAGGGTGAGAGCGGCACGGGGAAGGAGCTCGTCGGGCGGGCGATCCACTTCAACAGCTCGCGGGCGAACGCGCCGTTCATCAAGGTCAATTGCGCGGCGCTGCCGGAGACGCTGCTCGAGAGCGAGCTGTTCGGGCACGAGAAGGGCGCGTTCACGGGGGCGGTGACGCGGCGCCCGGGCCGCTTCGAGCTGGCGCACCGCGGCACGCTGCTGCTCGACGAGATCAGCGAGATTCCGCTCGGGCTGCAGTCGAAGCTGCTCCGGGTGCTGCAGGAGCGGGAGTTCGAGCGCGTGGGCGGGACGCGGCCGATCAAGGTGGACGTGCGGATCGTGGCGACGACGAACCGGAACCTCGACGAGGAGATCGAGGCGAAGCGGTTCCGCGAAGACCTGTTCTTCCGGCTCAACGTGATCCCGATCACGCTGCCGCCGCTGCGCGAGCGGCTCGACGACGTGGCGCTGCTGGCGACGCATTTCGCGGAGCGGTATTGCCGGGAGAACAACCGCTCGCTGAAGACGATCGCCCCGGAGACGCTCGAGGTGATGCAGCGTTACTCGTGGCCGGGCAACGTGCGCGAGCTGCAGAACGTGATCGAGCGCGCGGTGGTGCTGGACGCGGACGAGACGATCGGGCCCGAGCACGTGGCGCTCCAGGCCCCCGGTTGGGGCGAGAGCGATACCGATGAGATCGTTGACGCGGTGGGCACGACGGTGGCGGAGATGGAGCGCCGGCTCATCCTCAAGACGCTCGAGGCGCTCGGGGGCAATCGGGGCCGGACGGCGGAGATGCTGAAGATCAGCGTGCGCACGCTGCGCAACAAGCTGAACCAGTACCGGGTGCAGGGCGTGTTCGAGGGCGCGAAAGCGGCCCATGCGTCCTGAGACCGCGGCGCAAGAGGCGGTGGCACAGATATTGCTCAAATGAGACGGCCATGCGGCAAAAGCTGCAGGCGTGGACCACCAGAGGAGCGGGTCACGTGGAGAAGCTGTTCCGGCCGGAGTCGCTTGACCTGTACGCGAAGATGTTGGATTTCGCGGCGCTTCGTCACAAGACGATCGCGAACAACATCGCCAACATCAACACGCCCGGCTTCCGGCGCTCGGACGTGGCCTTTGCCGATGAGCTGGGCCGTGTGCTGGAGCGCAAGGGTCTCACAGGCGTCAAGGACGTCGGCTTCCGGCGGACCCAGCCGGACATCACGGCGGTGCGCGCCGACGGCAACAACGTGAACATTGACACGGAGATGGCGGCGCTGGCCGAGAACGCGCTGCTCTACCAGGTCTATTCGCAACTGCTCGCGCGGCGGTTCCGCCAGCTCCAAGAGATATTGAAGGAGGCGTGACCATGGGAGGCGGGGCCTTCAGCTCGTTCGACATCAGCGCCTCGGGCATGACGGCCGAACGGCTGCGCATGAACGTGATCGCGCACAACATCGCCAACGTCAACACGACGCGCAGCGCGGACGGCGGGCCGTACCAGCGGCGCTACGTGGTGTTCGAGGAAGTGCTTGCCGACGCGCAGCGCCAGCTCGAGGGCCTGATGGGCGACGTGGGCGCGGGCGTTCGGGTCGTCGAGCTCAGGCGCGACGCCACGGAGGGTCCCAAGCGCCACCTGCCCGGGCACCCGGACGCGGACGCCGACGGCATGGTGCAGATGCCGAACGTGAATCCGGTCATGGAGATGCTCGACATGGTCAACGCGTCGCGCGGCTACGAGGCGAACGTGATGGCGATCAGCGCGGCGAAGCAGATGATCCTCAAGGCGCTCGAGATCTAGAGGGCGCGCGGACGCCGAGTCAAGGAGCGCACCAATGGCGGACATTTCGAAGATCGGCGAGCACCTTCCGCTGTTTGATCCGGCGCGGGCCGGACGCGAGGCCGCGCCGGGGAGCGCTTCGTTCAAGGACGTGCTGGACGGTTTTCTCAAGCAGGTCAATGACCTGCAGCTCAACATGGATGAGACGATCAAGAAGTTTGCCGCGGGCGAGATCGCGGACGTGCACCAGGTGATGATCGCCGCCGAGGAGGCGGACGTTGCGTTCCAACTCATGATGAAGATCCGGAGCAAGCTTCTCAAGGCATACGAAGAACTGATGAAGATGCAGGTGTAGGTCGAGTCGGAGAGACGCGCCGATGGATAAGCTCAACGCACTCACACAACAGCTCAGCGCGACGTGGAAACGGATCAGCTTCAACCAGCGGGTCTCGATCGTGCTCGTGGCGGTCGTGGCGTTTGTCGGGTTGTGGATGTTCGCCAAGCTCTCGCACCGCCCGTCCATGGCGCTGCTGTATCCGCAGGCGCTCGACCAGGCCGACGCGGCGCGGATCAAGGAGAAGCTGCGCGACGAGAAAGTCCGCTACGAGCTTCGCGATAACGGCCGGCGCATCTACGTGCCGGCGCACCTCGTCAATGAGCTGCGCCTGACGATGGCAAGCGAGGGGCTGCCCGCCGATAGTGGCGGCACGGGCTGGGCCGATATCTTCAAGGGCCGCGGGCTGGGGGCGCAGTCCGAGATGATGATCAACATCAACAAGCTCCGGGCGCTGCAGGGCGAGCTTTCGCGAACCATTTCCTCGCTCGCCGGTGTGCGCGGTGCGCGCGTGCACCTGGTGATGCCGAAGCCGACGTTGTTCAAACAGGACGAGGAGCCGGCGAAGGCGTCGGTGGTGCTGAATCTGAGCCCGGGCCACGAGCTCGGGCCGTCGGAAGTCAACGGGATCCGCTACCTGTGCGCGAGCGCGATCGAGGGGCTCAAGACGAACAACATCACGATCCTGGACGGGACGGGACGAATCCTCGCCCGGCCCAGGGAGTCGGACTCGATGCTCGAGGGCACGGGCGAGCAGCTCGCGCTGACCCGCCAGGTGGAGAAGCAGTTCACCCAGAAAATCGCCGCCCAGCTTGATCCCGCCTTCGGCTCGGGCGGATGGACCGCCACGGTCTCGGTCGAGCTCGACAATAAGAGCCTGCACCGGGAGCTGACCACGAGCGACGAAGGGGCGACGCTCGAGGAGGAGTACGTTGAGACGAGGCGGGACAGCACGAAGGAGGGCGCGGGCGGTGAGCCCGGCGCGGCGCCGAATATTGACGTGACCGCGATGGGTGAGGGCCCCGGCGGCCGCACGACGGACTCGAGCTCAACGACCAGGGTGCGCTACCACCCGGATATGACGGTCGAGCAGCTGGAGGTGCTTGCGGGCAGCATCAAGCGGGTGGCGGCGTCGGTGACGATCGACGAGGAGCGCACACCGACGACCGAGGACGGCACAACGCTGAGCGTGGCGGACGTGGAGGAGCTGGTCAAGGGAGTCATCATGTACGACGAGACACGCGGCGACCAGGTGATCGTGCGCGAGGCGTCGTTCTACAAGGGCGAGGAGCGTGACGAGCAGGTCGTGGCGCCGCCGAACCCGATCGTGACCGCGATTGCGAGGCATGGGCCGGCGGCGATCGTTTCGATCGCGTTGCTCGGTTTCCTGTGGGTCGTCATGAAGAAGACGAAGTACGCCGACCATGCGCGGGGACCGGCCCGGCGGGTGATTGCGGCCGCGGCGGCCGGTGCGCCGGGTGAGATGGGTGCCGGCGTGCCCACGCCGGCCGCGTCGGACAAGAGGGTGCAGGAGATTTTCAAAGACATTGTGCTCGAGGACGGCGAAGCGGAGTTCCGCGGGCTGCGCGAGGCGATGGGCAGGCTGGCGGACCAGAAGCCCGAGAGCGTGGCCGCAGTGATTCGCGATTGGATCAGATAACGGAGCGGGGCGCTCAGGGACGGGACCCCAGGAGACGGACGAGATGGCAGAGCGACGCCGGCGCAACGCCGACGAGGAAGAGAACGAGGGAGAGGTCCAGGAAGAGCCGCAGCTCACGGGCAGGCAGAAGGCGGCCGTCCTGCTGATCGTCCTGGGCACCTCGAAGGCGGCAAAAGTCTTCAGGCACCTCGAGGACGCTGAGGTCGAGAAGGTGATCGCCTCGCTGGCCGAGGTGCGCAGCGTGCCCACGGTGGCGCAGGAACGGGTGCTCGAGGAAGCGGTCGCCGACGCCTACAAGGGCGGGAGCTCGGCCTCGGGCGGCATCGGCTTTGCGCGGAAGATGCTCGAGGAGGCGCTGGGCACGCGCAAGGCGGCCGACATCATCAATCGGATCGACATGGTGATGACCGAGAACGCCACGTTCGAGGCGTTCCACAACATCGGGGCGGCGCAGCTCGTGAACGTGCTCGCCAAGGAGCAGCCGCAGACGATCGCGCTGGTGCTCGCCCACCTGCCGCCGTACCAGGCGGCGCAGATCCTCTCCGGCCTCACGGAGGAGGCGCAGAACGAGGTGATTCTGCGCATCGCCAAGATGGACAAGGCGGACCCGGAGGTGGTCTCGCAGATCGAGGCGGTGCTTCGCAAGCAGGTGTCGACGTACAAGCAGACGCTGCGCACCGTGGGCGGCGCGCGCGCCGTGGCGAGCGTGCTGAACCTGATCAACCGCAGCGCGGAGAAGCGCATCCTCGAGTCGCTCAAGGAGAAGGAGTGGGAGATCGCCGAGGAGGTCAAGAAGCTGATGTTCGTCTTCGAGGACCTGGTGCTCGTCGAGGACAAGTCCATGCAGCGGGTCCTCAAGGAGATTGATATGAAGGACGTGACGGTCGCGCTTAAGGCCGCGAGCGACGAGGTGAGGCACAAGTTCTTCAACAACCTCTCCAAGCGCGCCGTGGACATGATCGAGGAAGAGCTCGAGTACATGGGCCCGGTCAGGCTCAAGACCGTCGAGGAGGCGCAACAGAAGATCGTCAACATCGTGCGCACGCTCGATGAGCAGGGCGAGGTGCTGATCGCGGGCCGTGGAGGCCGGGAGGATGAGCTTCTTGTCTAACGTGCTCAAGAGGGGCGGCGCGCTCGGCGAGCGGTACCCGCTCGGCGGCAAGCCCGAGCGGATGATCAGGCAGCGCGAGCTCGACGAGGTCCTCGCGTGCAAGACGCGTGAGGCGTTCGAGGCGGGGTTCGAGGAAGGCTCGGCGAAAGGCTACGAGCTGGGCGAGCGCGAGGGGGAGCGGTGCGCGGCGGAGGACGTCGCCGCGCGCTTCAAGCAGGAATACGCGGACAAGTTCGCCGCGCTCGACGCGCTGGTCCGGGAGATCGGGGCCGCGCGCGAGCGGTTGATTCGCTCGGCCGAGCGTGAGGCGGTGGCGCTCGCGGTGACGATCGCCTCGCGGGTGCTGTGTCAGCAGGTCGAGGGGTCGAGCGTGCCGCCCGAGCTCGTCGAGGAGGCCGTGCGCCAGACGATGGAGCGCACGCATGTGGTGGTCCGGCTCAACCCGGCCGATCGGGCAGCGATGTGTGACGAGGGCCGGCCGCTCGAGGCGCTGTTCGCGGGCGCGCCGTCGGTCGAATTCGTCGAGGACGAGTCGGTGGGCCGGTGCGGGTGCGTGGTCGAATCGAATACGGGCATCGTGGACGCGCAGCTCGACACGCAAATCGAGCAGCTTCGGCGCAGCCTGCTCGCGTAAGTGCGGGCACGCCGTTCCAGGGGGAACGTGGTGACAGCATCAGTCTTAGCCCAATACAGCGACCGTCTTGCCCGCTCGCGCGCGTTGCAGGTGCGCGGGCGCGTCACGCATGTGGTCGGGCTGGTGGTGGAGTCGCAGGGGCCGCCGGTGTCGGTCGGCGAGCTCTGCTTCATTCGCGGCGAGGGCCAGGACCGGGTCGCGGCGGAGGTGGTGGGCTTCCGGAACGAGAAGGTGCTGCTTATGGCGCTCGGCGACATGAAGGGCGTGCACCCGGGCAGCGAGGTTGTCGCGGCGGGGCACCAGCTTCAGGCGCCGGCGGGCCGGCGGCTGCTCGGGCGGATTCTCGACGGGCTCGGCCGGCCCATAGACGGGCGCGGGCCGGTGCAGGCCGAGGCGCAGTGCCCGATCGAGCGCGAGCCGATCAACCCGCTCGCGCGCCGGCGCATTACGACGCCGCTGGGCACCGGCGTGCGCGCGGTGGATGCGGTGCTTACGTGCGGCCGCGGGCAGCGGGTCGGTATCTTCAGCGGCAGCGGCGTGGGCAAGAGCGTCCTGCTCGGGATGATTGCGCGACAGACGGACGCGGACGTGAACGTGATCGGCCTGGTCGGCGAGCGGGGCCGCGAGGTGCGCGAGTTTCTGGAGAAGGATCTGGGGGAGGAGGGCCTGAAGCGTTCGGTCGTCATCGTGGCCACGTCGGACCAGCCGGCCCTCGTGCGGATCAAGGCGGCGCAGACGCTTGCGGCGATTGCGGAGTCCTTCCGCGACGAGGGGCTCGACGTGATGCTCATGATGGACTCGATCACGCGCTACGCCAATGCGCTGCGCGAGGTGGGCCTCTCGGTGGGCGAGCCGCCGACGACCAAGGGCTACACGCCGTCGGTGTTCGCCACGCTGCCGAAGCTGCTGGAGCGCGCGGGCACCTCGGAGCGCGGAAGCATCACGGGGTTGTATGCGGTGCTCGTTGAGGCGGACGACATGAACGAGCCGGTCGCCGATGCGGTGCGCGCGATCCTCGACGGGCACATTGTGCTGTCGCGCGAGCTGGCCGCGCGCAACCACTATCCGGCGATCGACGTGCTCGAGAGCATCAGCCGGGTCATGATTGATATCGTGCCGCGCGAACACCTGGAGGCGGCGCGGCGGCTGCAGCATCACGTGGCGGTTTTCAGACGGGCGCAGGACTTGATCAACATCGGCGCCTACAAGCACGGGAGCAACCGGGCGATCGACCGGGCGATTGCGATGATCGAGCGGATCGAGCAGTTTTTGCGCCAGGACATTGACGAGCGGTGCGAGTACGGCAGCGCGGTGCGGGGGCTGGTCGAGTTGATTGCCGGCGAGGCGGAACTCGACGCGGCCGGCGCCGCAGCAGGAGGCACGGCGTGAAGCGGTTCGCCTTCAGGTTCCAGCGAGTGCTCGAGACGAAGCGGCATTTCGAGGAGTTGAAGAAGAACGAGCTGGCGGCGCTCATGGCGCAGCGGCTGCACGACGAGCGCCGGCTGTTCTCGGTCCAGAGCCAATTGCTCGACGGGCACCGGGCGCTGGCCGCACGGGCGGAAGCGCGGGAGGTGCTTTCGGACATCGCCGTCGCCGCGCGCTACTTTCGCAAGCTCAGCGACGACATCCGGCGCTGCGAGGAGCAGCTTGCGTGGTGGGACGGGCAGATCGAGGCGAAGCGCGAGGAGCTCGTCGAGGCACGGCGGGAGACACGGGTGCTGGACAAGCTCGAAGCGGCCGACCGCCGGGTGCACGAGAAGGCGATGGCCGGCTGGGAGCAGAAGCTGATTGACGAGGTGGCCGCGGGACGCACCGCGCGCGGCACGCATGAAGAGGATGAGCCATGAGAGGGATGCGGCAGTTCGTGTTGACGCTGCTGGTCGCGATTGTCGTCGTGATCGGCGCCGAGGTCGGCGTTGTCATGGCCGTGGGCAAAGAAGGGCTGCGGCGGCTGCCCGTCGTGGGGGAGCTCTTCACGGTGAGCGGGCCGACCCGGCCGGTCGAGCCGCCCCGGGACGCGCGGGTTGATGAAGTCGAAAAGATCCTCGCCAAGCTCAAAGAACAAGAGGCGGTGGCGGCCGACCAGCAGGACCGGCTCGCGCAGATGCGCGAGCTCAAGGCGGACGTCGCGGAGATCGAGCGCCGCAACCGGCTGCTGTTCGAGCGGATCAGGCAGCTCTACCCGATCATCGCGCAGGAGCGGCAGGACACGCTCGAGCTGCTGGCGAAGAAGTATGAGAAGACGTCGCCGGTGACGGTGGCGCAGATTCTCGACGGCATGACGGACCACGAATGCGCCGAGCTGCTGCTGGTGATGAACGATCGCGCGTCGGCCAAGGTGCTCGAGGCGTTCGGCACGATGGGCGAGAGCCGGATCGAGCAGGAGCGCAACCGCACGCGCTCGACCAAGATCAACCAGCTCATGCGCGATATGCTTTTGGTTTCGGACGAGAACGCGAAGCTCTTCACGCCGCCGTAGGGGCGGCGGCATTTTCTTCCGCTGCGCGGGCAGATCGTTCCTGTCCAGGCGCGGCCCCATTCCCGCCCCCGTTTTGTGCGGCCGGTCGTGGTCGCGTCGCTTCGTCTCTGTTGGCTTGCCGTGCAGCGTGTCCCTTCTTTCCGGTTGCTCGGGCTGGAACGGCAAATGCGTCTCGGCGTTTCCGGGCGAGAACTGTGGGTACACAACTTGCTCATCGGTGGTGCGCGCCCGTGTGGGGCGCGTGTGCACGCATTGAGGAAGCGCTCAGGGAACGCATGGAGAACGCACCGGTTATCATCAATGGCTCGCTTACCGTCGGGCCCATGCCCGCGGAACGCGCCGGCCGAGGCCAGACGCCTGCGAGCGATTTCCTGATGGTATTGCTCGAGGGCCTCGGCCGGGGCCCGGCGGGACGCGAAGCGGTGAAGCGGGGGCGCCCGTGGCTGGGGACGGACTCGCTGTGTGATTCGTTTTTCGGCGCGTCGCGCGAGGTGGTCAGGACGGAGCCGGCCGCCCTGCCGGCGGAGGCGCCTCTGGCGGAGGCGCCTTTGGCGGAGGCGCCTTTGGCGGAGGCGCGCCTGCGGGAGGCGCGCCTGGTAGAGGCGCCGCCGGCAGAGACCGTTCAATGGGCGGACACGCGCCGGAAAGAGGCGGACACGCGCCGGGAAGAGATCGAGGAGCCGGTCGAGCTGGAGGGCGAGGCCCAAGGCCCCGTCGGCGAGGCGACAGCGGGCCCGAAGGCGCGCGCGAACGAGGCGCGGGCGAGCGAGGCGGGCGCGAGCGAGGTGTGCGCGAACGACGCGCCTGCGCCCGACGCGCCTGCGCCCGAAGCGGGAGAGGCAGACGAGCCCGATGCGGAAGGGCCTGTCGAGGGCGACCGCGAGGAGGCCGCGGGCAACGCGGCTCGTTCCCGCACGTCCGGCAGTGACGCCGACGCCGACACCGACGCCGGTCGCGAGTTGGAGGCTGCCGCTGGCTCTCGCACCGAGGGGGAGGAGCTGGCGGTGGATCCTCTCGGCAAGGAGGCGCCCGATGAGGACACAAGCGCCATCCCGACGAGCGTGCCCGGTGATTTGCACTCGCCGCGGGTGATGCCGGCGCCGGCTACGCCGTCCGGCACGCCGGCTGAAGCGGGTGAGGGCGCGCCGGAGCGCGCGCCGGAGGCTGCGCCGGTTGTCGTTGTCGAAGGCGAGGGCCTTGTGCTCCAGGCCCCGGGCGCGCCCGAGCCGTCGCCCGTTGTGCTGCTGTCCGCTTCCGCCGATGCCGTCTCGGGCGCGGTGTGGTCGTCGGGCGCCGACGGCGCGGAGACAGGCGCGGATGACGAGGCGGCGAACGCGTTCAGCGGCGGGATGGGCCCGCTGCAGGCCCTGGCGGCCCCGGAGGGTGACATCGTCGAGAAGCTCGACGCGGCCTTTGACGAGATCCTCTCGGCAACGCCGCTGCCGCGCACCCTGCAGGCGCGCATCGAGCTTGCGCGTTCGATCGGCCGCCAGGTGATCCGCGACGCGGTGGTCAGCGTGAGGAACGGCCGGATGGAGGTGGTGCTGCAGTTGCGGCCGCCCGGGCTCGGCTCGGTGCGCATGCAGCTCGGCGTGGAAGGCAAGACCGTTTCGGCGAAGCTCAGCGTTGACAACGCGCTGGTGCGCGAGGTGGTCGAGCACTACCTGCCCCAGCTCCGCTCGGTGCTGCGGCAGGAGGGGTTCATCCTCGATCGGTTCGAGGTCTCGGTGCGCGCTCGGGACGGCGGCGACTCGTGGGCCTCCGCGCAGGCCGACGGGCAGGGCCGGGGCGAGGGGCGCGCGAGCATGGGGGGGCGCGATGAGTTGCCCGGCGAAGGCACGGACGAGGCGACGGCCGGTATCGAGGCGCGCGTGGCGTCCGTCCATGACGGAACTGTTGACTATCTGGCGTAGAGGACGGCTGAGCCAGGCCTCAGGAGTGAGCGATGGAACTGCCCGCATCCTATTATGTGGCACCTGCGGAGGCGACCCAGTACGGGTTGACCGCGGCGTCGAGCGACGCGCGCGCGCTGGATAAGCACGACTTTCTCAAGCTGCTGGTGGCGCAGCTTCGCTACCAGGACCCGCTGCAGCCGCTCGAGAACGCGGAGTTCATGTCGCAGCTCGCGCAGTTCAGCACGCTCGAGGAGCTGCAGAACCTGAGCGCGGTGTTCGAGGAGTCGGCGTTCGCGCAGAGGCTGAGCCAGGCCGCGGGCATGATCGGGCTGCGCGCGCGCGTGTACGACCCGGTGTCGGGGGAGCCGGTCACGAGCTCGATCACGGGGGTGACGCTCCAGGACGGCGACGTCAGCTTCATCATCAACGAGATCGCCTACCGGTTCGAGGACATCATCGAGATCTACGGCGCGCAGAGCGCGATCGAGAACCAGGTCGAGTACGGCCTCGGACTGATCGGCAAGACGCTCACCGTCACGGACACCGACGGCGCGACGCACACGGGCTACGCGTGGGCCGTCGAGGTGCACGAGGGCGAGGTCTTCGTGCGCGTCGGCGACGAGGGGCGCTTTCCGCTCGATGAGATCACCGAGGTGAGTGAGCCCGGGCCCGGCGCGTTGAGTGCGGGAGAGATCGCCGAGGCCGCGGGGCTTATCGGTCAGTACGGCACGGTGACGCACCCGGAGACGGGCGATCTCGTCGAGGGCGTGATCGAAGGCATCGCGTTCAGCCCGAACAGCGGGGTGCACGTGACGATCAACGGGGGCCATTACAGCACCTCGGACATCGTGGAGATTGTGCCGAGCACGTAGCACGGGGTCCGCCGCGTGCGGCCCGCAGGGAGAGGGGCCGTGCGCCGCGGCTGTATGAAACATTGAACCGGAGTTGGGCGAACAGGGACGGGCGTCGAACTCGGGCCGTCGTCGGACGGCGCTAAAGGAGGACTCGAGATATGTTGCGCTCGCTATTTACGGGCCTGACCGGCCTGAGGAGTTCCCAACTCGGCATGGATGTCATCGGCAACAACATTGCCAACGTCAACACGGTGGGTTTCAAGGGGTCTCGCGCGACGTTCAAGGAGACGTTGTTGCAGACCATCCGCTCGGCGTCGTCGGGCGGCACGGACACCGGGGGCATCAACCCGATGCAGGTGGGTCTGGGTGTCACGGTGGGCAGCGTCGACCGGAACGTGATGCAGGGCGTGCCGCAGATCACGAACCGGGAGACGGATTTCGCGATCGAGGGCAACGGGCTGTTCATCCTGGAAGACGGGTCGGGGCGCTATTATTCACGTGCGGGCAACTTCGACGTGGATAACAGCGGCTACC
>CAZJXV010000134.1:0-11384 GCA_964550015.1 uncultured Verrucomicrobiota bacterium | reverse complement strand
GCCTTCGGCTTGGTGCACCCGGCCAGCACCGCCACGAACACCAACATGACGATAAGTCTCGGCAAACGCATTCTCCCCTCTCCTGAGGCCACGACCTTGCCGCCCGATTGCGGGCAGTCGGTACCCCGTCTGGCACATGCTTTCCAGCCTGTCAGAACGCCCTTGAACGGGCAAGCAGGAGCTGCTTGTATAGACCGCGCCCACGCTCCAGCAAACCTCGTAACATAATGATATGAAGGCGGCCGGTGAATGTCAACAGATCCTCAAGAGGCCACCATCTCAGGACGTGCTTACCCGCTGAAGGTGATGTCCTTCAACATCCTCGATTACGACAATAACGCCAGCGGCTGGACGGGTCGCTCCGGCCCCGGCCGCTGCGGCAGGGTCATCAAGACGATCCAGGCGCTGCGACCCGACATCATCGGCCTCCAGGAGGACCGCGACAACCAGGACAGGGACCTGTACGACGCCCTGAAGGATTCGTACGACTATTACGGAATAGGCGCGGCGGACGGAAACACCGCCGGCCGGTTCAACAGCATTTTCTATCGCCACGCGCGCTTCACTCGCACGGACCAGGGCACGTTCTGGCTCAGCGACGCGCCCGATGTCGTCGGTTCGAGATTCCCCGGCAACCCGGCGGTGCGGACCGCGACGTGGGTCACGCTCCACGACAACGAAGCGGCGCGCCGTTACTTCGTCCTGAACACCCACTGGGACAACGGCTCTCAGAGCGCGCGAGACGGCGCAGCAAAGCTCCTACGCGAGAGGGTCCCTGCGCTGTCCGGCGGCTTGCCTGTCATCGTCACGGGCGATCTGAACGCTGAGGAAAACAATCCGGCTTTCCTCAGCTTGTTGGGGAAAGAAGACCCCAGCGGTCTCCAATTACGTGATAGCTACCGCGAGATCTTCCCCGAGCAGCACGGCGAGGAGGGGACGGTCCACATGTTTGAGGGCAGCGCGGATGGCGCACGCATTGACTACGTGCTTCACTCGGACTTCTTCACAGCCGTTGACGCGATGGTGGACCGTCAGATGGTCGACGGCGGCTGGGCGTCCGACCACTTCGCCGTCATGGCCACGCTCCAGGCCACGACGACCAGCGACGGGCCCTGATCCTCAGCCGAGCGTCTTCATGTGGCGTGCGACGAGTGCCACGGCGTCGCCCTTTCGCGTTGGGCCCGCCCAGCCGTGGTCCCGATAGTCCTTGGTGATCCGCTCGAACTCGGCCTTCACGTCCCGGCGAGTGATCGTCGTATCCCCCTTGGCCAGCTTCTTTGCCAGCACGTCGAAGTACGCGCGCGTCTTCGGGATATACTGGCCCGGGAACTGCTCGTACACGTCGTTGTTCACGTAGCCGACATTGACGCAGGCCTGCCGGATCATCTCGGGCAGGGCCGTGTTGTGACCCCGGACCTTGCACGCCTCGGCGATCGTCTTGTTGATCGAGTACGACGGGCAGACGGCAAGCACCTGAGTAATCGCGTTCAGGATCGCCAGCGCCCGGCGCTGATGACGCCCGACCGCCGCTCTGTTGCCCGCGGCGAAGGCGAGGTAGGCGCTGCCGGTTTCGTACGCGAACCTCGTGGCGGCATACGCGCGGAAGATGACGACGACGTCTTCGGCGTAAAGCACGTTCCCCTGCTGCCGTTTTCGATAGTGCAGTAAAATCCCCATGGCATCTCCCAAAAATGCCTGGTCCTTTTTCAGTCGTGCCATCAGCCGCGCGAAGCTGGCCTTGACTTTGCCGAACGGCGGCGCGTCCTCCATCCAGTGATACCAGGGATGTCGGCCGTACACGTGCGGGCTCATGCCCCGGCCAACGGGCTCGTAGACAGCGTCGGCAACCTTGGCCCACGCCGCTCGCAGCGCCGGGCCATATTGCCGCCCGTAGCGACCGACGCAGAAGCGGCCAAGATGCTCGTCCAAGCTGACGTTTTCGGGTTGCCACGCCAGGTGGGTTGCGAGGTCCCAGAACAGGATGTTGTGATGCGTGGATTCCGGCACCATGAACAGGCCCGTACACGTGGGGCAGACGGAAACTTCCTTGACGCGCCTGATGAGCTGCTTCGGATTGCCGTGCAGCTTGTCCTTGCCTGCGAACGAATGAAGAATGCCGAAGGCCCACTTCTTGCCGTGCCACCACCCGAATTTCCTGTAGAGCGGAATTGCCTCGGCCGCCGTATCGTAAAGGTACATGTCTCTGGCCGGAAAACTGTCCAGGTATTTCTTGACGAGTTCCGCGTTCCATCGCTTGGCGGCGTGCATGTCCCAACTGTCCGTCACCCAGACGCCATCCGGATCCACGTCCCGGATCAGCCCCAAGATCCCCTTGCCGGCCCGGATGCGCATCCTCAGGTTGCGCTCCATCGAGCCCTCGCCGACGTCAATCTCCGCGTACGGCGTATACATGTATAAGTGGTCCGTGCCGAACAGCTCGATGATCTTCGCCAGGTGCTTTCGCTCGACGTCGTACGCGTTGGGCTCGTAAGGCGAAAGCTGGCGGGACTCCCCGTATTGATTACCCAGCAGATACGTGTATTCCCGGTGCATGTCCCTGAACCGGAACGGTACTGTCCCGTACGAGAGGGTGTAGATGAAACGGATGCCGAGGCGGCGGCCGTACTCGAGAATCTTCTGCGTGAGTTCGCGCCGGTATTCCGGCGGCCAGCCCCAGCCGACGATCCAGCCCGCGAACCGGGGATAGAGCACGCCGCCCGGTTCCGGACCGATCTCGGGGAACGCCTGCTGAAAGGCATCCCCGGCGAAACGGCTGTAATAGCCCATGTCGAGCCGGAGCATGTTCATCCGGCGCTTGACCATCCAGTCGAACTCGCGCTGCCACTCCTCGAGTGTCCACCAGAACGAATGATACTTTTTAATGGCCCGGTGCGCGTTCCAGCAGAAATGCAGGCGATTGTCAAACCGCGGCGCCTCGACGACAGGGACAGTCTCGACAGGCAACTGCCTCAATTGCGGGATATATTCCCCGTCCTGAAAAAACCCCACCCCACACGCCCGTTCGAGGTAGTCATACACGGCGTACAGCGTGCCGATCGGGTGTCGGCCCGCCAGCAACACCACCGTCGCGCCGTCCACGTCCTCCCCCACCCTGACAAACGCATCCGGGTGGCGAGGCACTTTTCGCACGGGCTTTAGGTGCCCGTTGTCAACCAGCCTCCGAGAAAGCTCGTTGCGCTCCGGCGACCCAATAGGGAAATACGTCTTGCCCGCGACCAGCCTCTTGACCCGGGCGTCCGTCACAACCGCTGGCGCGCGCTCCAAAATCCTGCCGGCGTATTCTGCAAGTTCTGTAGCCGCGCGCTCCTCGAGAAACTCGGCCTTCGCCGGCTTGACGATGAACCACTCCCTCGTTGCGGATTCAGCAGCTTCTGCTCGTGCATTCACGTGTAATCTGTCTCCCGATGCGTGTCCCGGTGATGGTCATCTCCCAAGCCACCAAACGGTGCGTGGGGCGGCATCCTTTTACACAAAAAAAAGTCCCCAGAAAAGGCCCGTGTCGCCGGCGCGCCAAACAACCCTCACCGTCGGGCCTTGAGCAACTCCATGAACTCGTCCAGCGGGCGGGTGTTGAGGATATCGGCCGGCCCGAGCCAGCCCTTGCGCGCGATGCCCACGCCATACCGGACGTCGTCGAGGCACTCGACTCTGTGCGCGTCCGGGTTGATGGCAAGCATCACGCCCTTCTCTTTCGCCACCTTGCACAGCCGCCAGTCGAGATCGAGCCGGTGCGGGTTGGCGTTGATCTCCAGAACGACGCCGAGCTGCGCGGCCTCCTCGATAATTCTCGCCATGTCGACCGGATACGCCTCCCGCGACAACAAAAGGCGCCCCGTCGGATGTGCCAGCATCGTCACGTACGGGTTGCGCATGGCGGTGAGGATCCGCTCTGTCACGTCGGCCTCGCTCATGGTGAAGCGACTATGGACGGCGGCAATGACGAAGTCGAAGGTGGCCAAAACCTTGTCCGGGTAGTCCAGCTTGCCGTCCGCCAGGATGTCCACCTCGATCCCTTTGAGGACGTGAATGCCCTTCAGCTTCTTGTTGAGAGCATCAATCTCATCATGCTGCTGCGTAACGCCTTGTGGCGACAACCCGTTCGCATACTGCGCCGACCGGCTGTGCTCGGCGATGCCGAGGTACTCCGCCCCCAACTCCTTGGCCCTTTTGGCCATCTGCTCGATCGTATTGAGGCCGTCGCTGTGAGTGGTGTGCACATGCAGGATGCCCCGGATGTCGCGTTCCTCAACGAGCGCCGGGAGCTCGCCCTTCTCGGCCGCCTCGATCTCGCCCATCTCCTCGCGCAGCTCCGGCGGGATGTAGGCGAGGCCCAGTTTCTCGTAGATCGCCGCCTCATCCTTGCACTTGATGCTGCGTTCACCGCGAAACAGGCCGTACTCATTTATCTTATAAACCTTCGCCTTCGCGCGCGTGCGGACTGCGATGTTGTGCTCCTTGCTGCCCGTCAGATACATAAGCGCGTACGGAAATTGCTCGTCGGGCACGAGGCGCAGATCGCTGTTGATCCCCGACGCCAGCCGGACGCTTGATTTCGTTTCGCCCTTGGCGATAACGCCTTCGACCTGCTCGAGGCCGGTGAAGAAATCCATGACCTTCGCCGGCCTTGGCGAGCTGGCAACGATGTCAATGTCCTTGATGACCTCCTTGCGGCGGCGGAGGCTGCCCGCGACGCTTATCCGCTTAATGAGCCTCGGTCCCAGCGATACGAGCGCCTCCACCAGCGCGGCCGCCTCCTTGGCCGCCGTGCTGTAAAGGTGTTTTTCGCGGAAGCGCTTGAGGAGCTCAATGCCATCGAGGATCTTCTGCTGGCTTTTCGCGCCGAAGCCTTCGAGTACGGCGAGCCGGTTCTCCCTGCACGCGTACTCGAGCTCGCCAACCGTCGAAAGGCCCAGCTTATCGTGCACGGCCTTGATCTTCTTCGGACCCATGCCGGGAATGCGCGTCATCTCGAGAAGACCGGCCGGAATGCTCGCACGCAGCTTCTCGTAATAGTCCAGGGTGCCGGTCGTGACGAGCTCGGTGATCTTCTTTGCCAGCGCTTCGCCGATGCCCTTGTACTCGCGCAACGTGCCGCCGCGCACCACGGCCTCCAGGTCAGCGCCGATCCCCTCGACCGTCCGCGCCGCGTTGATGTACGAGCGCGACTTGAACGGATTCTCACCCCGGATTTCGTGGATCGTGCCGATCTCCTTGAGAACGGCCGCCACCTCTTTAGTGTCCATCTCCCCTACTCCGAATTACTGCGCCTCAGGGGCGCCGCCCTCGCCGATCTCTCGGATGCGGTCGCGCAGGCGGGCGGCATCCTCGTAGCGTTCCTCGCGGACGGCGCGGGCGAGCTCGTCGCGCAGGATGTCAAGCTGGCTGGGCGTCTTGTACTGCTCCTGCGTGTCCCTGAGCATCCCCTCGAGCATCGAGCGGGCGCGGTCGAGCTCCACCTCAAAGACCGGCGAGTGGACCTCCTCGAGCTCATCGAGCACGCGCAGTCCTTCCTCGAGCTTCTCGCGGGCTTCGGCGTGGCGGTCGTCCTGGAGCAGCGCCATCGCGGCGGCCGCGTGGTTCATGCGGACTAGGTACGGGCGGTACTGCTCGAGCGCGGCCACGTCCTCGGGGTGTTCGGCGTACGTCTTGCAGAGGTCGAACATAGCGAGGTTCCGCGCGCTGTCGCGGACCGTGCGCGCGTAGTCGCCGAGCTGGAACAGCACAACGTAGCGCTCGTAGAAAAGGATGCCCTCGGAGCTCAGTTCCTCCCAGGCGTCGTGGTCAATCACGAAGCCCTCGTCCGTGCCGTGCTCGACCACGTGCTCTTCGAGCCGGTGCTCGTAGTACGCCAGAACGGTCTCGAGCCCGTACGGCTCCTGCGCGTCGGGCCGGCCGTCGAGCTCCATCTGCACGACGCCCAGCCGGAGCCGGATCTGCAGCCTCTGGCGGCCGTCCTCGCCCGTGATGATGCGGGCGTTCCGGTTGGGGTCGTACTCCCACTCGCGCAGGAGGTCGCTGATGTCGGGGTTCTCCATGACGCACGCCGCCGGGGTGGTCGAATGACCCAGGCAGTATACCGGCCGCCGATCGGCTCGCTCAAGGCGAAAGCACGTGGCCGGGCGCGGCGAAGAATCTCCTTGCCGACCGGCGCCTCGCCCGGCACAATACCCCCTCGGTCACACCCATGACTGGAGGGAGGAATGATGGGCGAGACTGAAATCGGCGCGGTCACACACTACTTCAACCACATCAACGTCGCCGCCATCAACATCACCGCGGGCGAGCTGAAGGTCGGCGACACGATCCACATCAAGGGCCACACCTCGGACTTCACGACGACCATCGAGTCCATGCAGATCGAGCACCAGCAGGTGCAAACGGCCAAGCCGGGCGACAGCATCGGCATCAAAGTCCCCGAGCACGCCCGCGAACACGACCAGGTCTTCCTCGTGACGCCGGAATAGGCCGCGCCGCGCGGCCCAAGCCCTGGAACCGCCCCACGCGCGCCGTGGAAACGTCCGCGCGTTCGAGAAGCACTCTCTGCACGTCCCGATCGTAATCTTAGACCATATACCGGTTTCTTCGAGTGAGATGACAAGGAAAAGGACGGCCAGAGTACAAAGGATCCTCGACGAGCTCCAGGTGGCGAACAAGGTGAGTGTCGTCTACGCCTGCGAGTCGGGGAGCCGCGCTTGGGGGTTTGCCTCACAGGACAGTGACTATGACGTCAGGTTCCTGTACGTCCACCCTCGATCGTGGTACCTCTCGGTCAATCTCGAGCAGAAGCGCGACGTCATTGAGCGGATAACGGAAGACGCTCTCGACATCAGCGGCTGGGATCTCCGCAAGGCGCTTCGACTCTTCAGAAAGTCCAACCCGCCTCTCCTGGAGTGGCTTGGCTCGCCTCTGATCTACCGTGAACATTCCTCAGCTGCGGCCAGAATGCGAGGGTTGGCGCCGAAGTTCTACTCCCCCACTGCATGCGCTTACCACTACCTCCACATGGCCCAAGGGAACTTCCGAGAGTATCTCAAGGGCCCTGTGGTTTGGCGGAAGAAGTACTTCTATGTGTTGCGCCCCCTCCTCGCAATCCGCTGGATTGAGGCGGACCTTGGCGTCGTACCCACAGAGTTCATGAAACTGGTCGAGGCAACTGTCGCGTCAGCAGCGCTTGAACGCGCCATCCGAAACCTGATTCAAGAGAAAGAGGCCGGAGCAGAACTGGACCGCGGCCCAAGAATCGAAGCGATAAGCCGGTTCATCGAATCGGAGCTGGCGCGCTTGGAACACACCAGATTCCAGAAGAAGCCATCAATTCCGCCCATCGCGCCTCTCAACAGGCTGTTTCAGGAAGTCGTGACAGAGGTCTTCGGATCGGCCTGATGACTCGCTGCACGCCACCGGCGTGGCACCAGCAGCGCGAGGGTGCCCAGCACCGCAAGCAACAATAGCGCCCCGGGCTCGGGGATGGGGATCCACACGACGGCGTGCGACTCGCCGGATTCGGCCTGGGCCTTGCCGACGATCCAGCCGCAGTCGTTGATCCCGTAGGCCCGGCTGAACCACCCGCCGAGGGTGCCCAGATCGTGCATCTCGCCGCCGTCGTAAACGAACGCCCGGTAGAACCCGTCCTCGTTCTCTGCGAAGCCGACGACCTGACCCGCATTGTTGATGCCGTAGGCCCAACTGCCCTCGCCTCCGAGGGTCCCGAGATCCGTGATCAGCCCGTCCTCCCACAGCGCGGCGTGAGTGAGCCCGCCGGTAGTGTCCCCGTACAGGATGACCTGCCCGTGGTCGTTGAGGTCGCGCGCCTCGCTCCAGCTCCCGCCGGTAAGCAGGCCCAGTTCGTGAACGCCGGTGTCGTCCCACACCACGGCGCGATCGGCGCCGGCGACCGTCTTGGCGACGCCGACCACGGCGCCCGACGAGTTGACCCCGTAAGCGACGCTGTAGTCGCCGCCGAGCGTCCCGAGGTCCTGCGCCGGCCCGCCGTCCCAGTAGACGGCGTGGTAGAACCCGTCGAGGTTATAGGCCCAGCCGGCGACGAGGAGTGAATCGTTGATGTCCCACGCGCAACTGGCATCACCGCCGAGCGTGCCCAGATCGGTCATGTCGATGCCGTCCCAAAGGAACGCGTGAGAGAGGCCCCCGTCCGTGTCCGCCTGCCCGACCGCCCAGCCGTCGTTGTTGATCGCGAACGCGCGGCTCGTCGCGCCGCCCAAAGTGCCCAGATCCGCCGCCGGCGGACCGTTGTTCCAGAGCGCCGCGCGCTCCACGATGCCCGCCTCGGGCGTGAGCGCCCAGCCGACGATCTCGCCCGCCTCGTTGACGCTCCACGCCTTGCTCTCGTGCCCCCCGAGGGTGCCAAGGTCAACGATTCGGTACTCCGAGGCGCAGGCACTCTGGGAGGCCGCCGTCGCGAGGACCGCGGCCAGAAGAAAGGACATAGCCTTGAGCTTCAGCTTCATCAGTCGAGCCACTTGCGGCACACGTAGCAAAGACAAGGGTAGCGGAAGAATTCACTGCCGACCGGCCCTTGGGACTTGCTCAAGCCTGTCTAGTTCTTGAAACGCCTGACGAGGATCGCCAGGCCGCCCAGAGCCAGCAGCACCACGCTCGCCGGCTCGGGCACGCACCACGTATCCACCACGATTTGGTCAATCGTTGCCCCCACGGAGCCCGCGGTGATGATGATCTGCTCCTGGGTCGGGTTCGGCTCGATCCGGAACGTCCACCGGTCCAGGAGCCAGGCCCCGGGCCCGAGGTAGTCCTCAATCAGAAGCCCGGACTGTCCGCCAACCTGGGTGCCGCCCGGGACCGTCACGTCCGGCACGAGCACAGGACCGTCAATGTAGGTGATCTGGATCCAGATCTCCTTGAACGGACCTGGCTCCAGGCCGTTGGGGATGTCCAGGACTATGGTTCCTTCCGCGCCGATGTCCCAGTAACCCCTCTGTTCGCCGGGTAGCATGTCCCACTGCCAGCCGGAGCCGAAGCTCCCGACGGTAATGTCGGCGCTGGCCGGGTCGAACGGATTCAGGTCCACCTCAGGTGGGGCCGGATCGTCCGCGTCGTCGAACGTCCACACCTGGAGCGTCATCCGGTCAGGATCGGTCCCCCGCCAGGGCGGCGGGAGTTCATCATGCCCCCAGACGACCGTGGGCGCCAACAGGCACACCACGGCCCCCAACAAGACACACCATACCACTTTCATCGTTTCCCCCCTTATCTCCGAAAGTGCAGTCAAAATTGCACGCCTGAACACTCTAGCAGGACGTTGCAGAGAAGTCAAGCTAATTCTCGCCAATTCAGCCCGGCTGGGAGGGTCTGCACCCCCTCCCAGCCGGGGTCCGCCTCCGGGAGGCGGCCTGGAATCGGCCGCGTCAACCAGAGCGCCGGCCGCCTACTCGATGTCCCCCATCGTGAACCAGTAGGTCACGAGGATCGAGTAGTCCTCCAGTCGCACCTCGCCGTCACCGTTGATATCGGCCACTGCGTTCGTCGTGTACCAGTTAACCACCAGGATCGAGTAATCGAGAATGTTGACCGTGTTGCTTCCGTTCAGATCACCGCCGTCCAGCTTGTTCGCGCCGGTGAAGGCTGCCGTCGCCTGCCCGTCCGTGAAGCTCAAGCTCTCGAGCCGGCGGCGCAGCGACCAGTCCGTCTTGGCGCTCAGGTTCACCGTGGCGTCCGGGACGTCCGTCAGCGTGTAGGTGCCGGAAGCGATCTCCGTCGCCATGCTGTTCGTGAACGTCACCGTCTCCGTCCACGTCTTGAGCACCACGTCACCCGCGTCCGTGGCCTTGAACACCACGGCGCGATCGAACGAGTAGTTGCCCGGCGGCGAGCTGTCAACGAGCGTGTCCATTTCGACCGTGGCCTCGATCTCGTTCTTGTTGATGTAGAAGGTGTCGTCGAGCGTCACGGTCGCCTCGTTGCCGGCCTTGTCCTTGACGCCGCTGACTGCGATGTCGGCCACGCCATTCGCCGTGCCCACAGCGACGGTCACATCCACCAAGAAGCGCCCGTTGCCCGAATCAGCCGTGACGGCGCCCGCAGCGAGTGGATTGGCCGCGCTGTCGGTCACCGTGATGGTCGGCAACTGCGTCCAGTCAATGCCGGAATCCACGCCCGTGTCGTCGTCGGAGACGTACACGGAGACTTGGACCGTGCCCTGGAGCGCCGGGTTGTTCGGGTCGCTGGGCGTCAGGTCCGAACCGCCGCCCTGCTTGGCCTGGATGTCGTCCACGACCGGGTCGGTGCTGTCCACCGTAAAGACCGCGTCGGACTCATCGCTGTTGCTGTTGCCCGAAAGGTCCCAGACCGTCACCTTCACCTTCGCCGTGTTCGTGTCATCGAGCGGAATCGGGTCCCAGGTGTAGGTGCCGTCGTTGTCCTCGCCCGTGGCGAGGGTCGTCCAGGACGCGCCGTCGTAGTACTCGATCTGCACCGAGTCGTAATCAATGTTCAAGTCGCTGGCCGTCCACGTGACCGTCCAGCTCCCGCCGCCCATCAGGTACTCGCCGCCATTGGGCGAGGTGACCGTCACGTCCGGCAGGGTGCCGTCAATCACGATCGTCTGGCTGTCCACCTTGTTCGGCGTGACCGCCTGCGCGTCCATGTCGCTGAGCCAGGTGCACTCGATGTCGCTGACGTCGGTGCGGAACACGAGCTCCGTTGTGCCGTCCGTCGAGCCGGAGGTGAGCGTGATCTTCGCCACCCGGCTGTCAACGTCGGTGCCAATGTCGCCGTCGGCCCATACGCCGATCGCCGTGTCGATCTCGCCCGGCACGCCCGCGCCGACGTCCCACGTGTTGTAGATCACCTTGTCCCAGATCGTGCTGCCTTCCTCGACACAGCCGGCCGACGCCGTCAGGAAGCCCGAGTCAAAGCCGAGGATCGCCTGGCAGCCGTTGACAAGCTGCAGCAGGTTGGAGATATCCATGTCGGTCACGACCGGCGCATTCGTTTTCACGTACAGGGACGCCGGCTGCACGTTCAGCTCGAGCAGATTGCCCTTGGACAGCCCCCACATGGCCTCGGCGGTTACCTCATTGTTCTCGTTCGAGTCCTCGTAGCTTCTCCAGCCGCCGGTACACAGCTGACGCGTGCTGATGTACTCGATGGCGGCAACGATCTCATCGTGATAGCCGCCTATTTCGTTCAATGCTCCCGTCACACTGGTTGCAAGCATGCGGCTCCCAGAACTGATGAGTGTGAGTATGGCTGTTGCCCTGACAGGCTGTTCAAGCGTGGGTATTATGCTGAATGACACTACCAATGGGACCCAGGTAGCGGCTGCCAGCCCGGTTACTGCCCTTCCGATGATCAATCCGGATGCGTTGTTGGCACCTCCCAACAGC
>CAZJXV010000133.1:0-11392 GCA_964550015.1 uncultured Verrucomicrobiota bacterium | reverse complement strand
GGCGGCTTCAACAACGTCCGCTGCGTCTCGAGCCTCGGCCTCAACCAAGAGCTCAACTGCCTCGAGTGGCGGATCACCGTCAACAACGCCGGCGGCACCTCGGTCGAGGTCGGCGACGTGCACGTGCCGCTCGGATTCAACACCTCGTACAAAGAGTTCGTGGGCGCACCGCGCGACGTGTTCCAGCGCCTGATCATGCGGCCGGACATCTGCGGCGCGTCCTCGTCCGTCGTGTTCCAGCCGCGCTCGGGCGACCCGCCGTTCCTCGTGCTCGTGGCCGCGCCCGGCACGCCGATCGAATGCCTCGCCCACGACCAGAAAGCCAACAAGTCCGCCGGCCGCGACTGGGAAGGCCTCCCCTACCTCTACATCTTCAGCAAGGCCTCGAAAGAAATCGAGAACTGGGGCGGCTGGTTTAACGGCCACCACTCGTTCACGCTCGGCTCGGGAGAGTCGCGCACCTTTACGCTGCGCCTATTCTGGGCATGGAGCGCGGGCGACATTGACAAAATCCTCTACAGCCACGGCAAGCTCATCACCCACCTGTCGCCCGGCTACGTCATACCGGCGAACATGCCCGCCACCCTGCGGCTGCGCTGCGCCGCCGGCATCGGCAAGGTCGTAGCGGACAAGCGCACGCACGTCGAGAAAATCAGCGAGAACGCCCACGTCTATAGCCTGACCTTCTCCCGCCCCGGTCGCCACACCATCAAGATTTCCCATGGCCGGGGCGAGGCCACGCTGCTGCACCTCACCTCGCTGCCGCCGCTCGGAGAGATCGCCCAGGCGCGCGCGAAGTTCATCCTCGAGCATCAACAGTTCGCGTCGCCCGAGGATCGGCGCCACCTCGCCTTCGGCATGTGGGATAACGAGGCGCAGATGCTCGTCGAGGAGACGGAGCCGAAGGTGCTCTCGGGCGACTCGGGTGTCGCCGGCTTCGGCCCGCCCCTTTTCCTCGCGGCCAAGAACACCGTCTTCCCCGACGCCGAGGAGGTCAAGGCGCTCGAACAATACATCCAGAAGCAACTCTACGGCCGCATCCAGAACAAGGAAACCTTCGAGGTGCACGCCTTTTTGAGCAAGGCGGAGGGCCAGGACGGCCCCACGACCTTCTCGTACGCCTACCCCCCCGTGTTCAACCTGTACCTCTGCATGTACCGCATCGCGAAAGACTACGGCCTCACCGAGGCGTCGGCCCTCGACTACCTCCGCCTCGCTCAGTGTACGGCGATGGCCTATCTCGCCCGCCCGATGGAGTCCCAGAGCAATTTCTTCCTCGGCCACCCCGGCGAGGGCACGCTGAGCCTCATCCTCGAGGCGCTTCGCCGAGAAGGGCTCGACAACGAGGCGACCCAACTCCAGAGGGCGATCTCGAACAAGCTCGGCGCCCTCAACAAGAGGCCGTTCGTCGCGTACGGCGTGATTGCAAACGGCCGTTACTGGGTAGCCGACACCACAGGCATCAGCGGGATCTACTGGCTCAGTCGCTCCAACAACTGGAAGGACGGCCTGACCCGTTCGTTGAAAACTCTCACCGCCACCCGCGGCACCGGACGCCACTGGATGTGGTACGGCTGCGACCTCGCCTGGGCCTCCGACATCGCCAAGTACCCCACGCTCGAGGCCGCCGCACTCAAACATCCGAGCGCCTACAACGCCGCCGCCTTGCTCGACGCCGCCTTGCTCTGGCACAACGCCCAGTATGCCGAGCTCGGCTACGCGGGCCTCCTCGCGCCGTGGGCGCGCGTCAAGCCGAACGGCGAGCCGAAGGGCTTCTACGCGTGGGAGCCGAAGATCAACCGGTTCGACCCGTGGTCGGGCGACGTGGACGCGGCGCTCGCGCCCACCTTCTTCTTCCTGGGCTCGTTCGTCGCGCTCGACCCCGTCTTCGGGCTCGTCGGGTTCGGCTGCAACGTGACCACCGACGAAACAACCTACACGGTCACGCCCGCCGACGGGATGCAGAAACGCGTCGTCTCCGTCCCCCACCGGCTTGTCTTCGAGGTCGGCGCCGACCTCATCGGCAAGGTCACCGTGAGCAAAAAGGGCGATTGGACGGCCGTGGAGATCGTGCGCGGCCGGGCCGAGGACCACGAAGGGCGCTTCGCCCTCTCGGGGCTGCCCACAGGAACGTACGGCGTCAGCCTCGACGGGGGCGAGCCCAGCGCGCTCACGAGCGAGCAGCTCGCCGCCGGCATCACCATCCCCTTCGCCGAGGAGCGCGCCCGAGCCGTCCTCAGGATTGCGCGCCACACCGCCTCACAATAAGCAGGCGGCTGAAAGAACCTTGCTCTCTTTTTACCGCAGAGCGCGCAGAGACCGCGGAGTCAGTCCATCTCGTCGAGCTCGCCGAGGACGCGGCGGAGCGCCTTCTGGACGTCGTCGTAGTTAAAGCCCCGACGAGAAAGGAACCCCGCGAGCTTGCGGCGGCGCGCGGCGGGCTCCTCGTTGCGGGAGCGCTTCGCCCGCTTCGCCGCTACGCGGTACGCCATCTCCTCGACGAGCCCCGGGGGATACGCCCGCGAAAGCACCTCGCAAATTACCTCCGGATGCACGCCCCTGAGACGCAGCCGCGCCGTGATGAACCGGTGCCCGGCCGGACGCGTGGCGAGGATCTCCGTGGTGTAGCGCTCGCAGTAGGCGCGGTCGTCGAGGTAGCCGATCCGCTTGAGCCGCTCGACCGCCGCCTTGACCGAGTCGGCGGGATACCCCTTATCGGCGAGTCTTGTGCGGAGCTCGTGAACCGTGCGGTCGCGGTGCGCGATGAGCCTGAGCGCCGCCTCGTAGGCGGCATTCTCGTCGAGGTTCACCGCTCCTCGGGTCCTCCTGCGGACAGCCATTGCATCATCGCCTCGACGTCGGTGACGGTCTTGCCGCCAAGCGTCACATTGACGGTCATCGTGACCGGCTTGTCCTTGACCACGCGCGAGAGCTCGAACGAGGCCGCCTCGCCGATGGGCAAGTGCGCAATGAGGCAGACGAGCTGCCTCCTGTTCGCCGTGCGTCGCCCGTTGACTTTGAGGATCACGTCATCGGCCTGCAAACCGGCCTTGGCGGCGGCGCCCCCCTTGGTCACCTTCTTGATATGGACGCCGCGCCGGCCCTCCAAGTGGAGCTTCTCGGCCTCAGCCTTGCTGAGCGTGATGATTGTTGCGTTGATCGTGCCATAGCGCATCGGCCTCCGGACGCCGTCGCCTCTCTTCAGCAGGGGGACCTTTCGCTTGACGACGTTGATCGGCACCGCGAAATTGATCCCGATGTTGGCCTCCTCCGGGGCGAAACTGACCCGGAAGTTGTCGTCCTTTGGGGTGAAGCTGCAGGTCGTGACACCAACGACCTCGCCCCAGATGTTGAGCAGCGGCCCCCCGGAGTTGCCCGAGTTGATCGCGGCGTCCGTCTGGATCAGACCACCGTAGACGTGCGGCCCCTCGGTAGGCCCGCGCTCCTTCTTCACGAAGGTCCGGTTCACACCCGAGACCACCCCGACGGCCATCACGGGCGCCGCGTCGTCGAAGTAGAAGCCGACCGGATTGCCGAGCGCGAGCGCCCACATCCCCGGCTCGAGGGCGTCCGAGTCGCCCAGCGGCACCGTCGGGAACGTCTGTCCCCGCTCCTCGCGCGGGACGACGATCTGCACGAGCGCGATATCAAGAAGCTGGTCCCGGCCGACGAGCCGAGCGTCGTACTTGCGCCCGTCGCTCAGTTGCACGGAATACCGGCTTCCCTGGCGCAGGACGTGCTCGTTCGTGATGACGTACCCCCGCTCGTCAATGATGAAGCCCGAGCCGATCCCCTGCGCTATCCGCCCGACGCCATAGTGGAGCCGAGCTTCCGGATCGCGCACCTCCGTCTCCGGAAAGACCGTGACGACCGCGGGCTCGGCACGCGCATACACGTCCGTAAACGCGCCCTCGAGGCTGCGCGCTTCTGAGAGAAGAGCCGCGCGACCCTGGGCCTGAGCGGCGACGGCACACCCCAGCGCGGCGAGCACGAGCCCGGGCACGCCGAGGACGCCGACAGCCCAATGTATTCCGAATGCCTTTTGCATCACTCAGACCCTCACGCTCGGCGGGTCTAGTGCGACAAGCGCCGCGATGCGTCCCTGATCTCCTTGATCGTCTTGCCGCGCAGCTTCACGTTGATCGTCATCGTCACCGGGTAACTCCACTTGGCGCACACCGGGTAGAGGGTCTCAACCTTGATGACGCGCCAGACCGTAAAGGGCACCGGCTCGTCCAGCGGAAGGTGCACGACCAGGCTCACGAGCTGGGCCACGTTGACGACGCGTTGGCCGGCGACCTTGAGGATCACGTCATAGGTCTTCATCCCCGCGGCGGCGGCCGCACGCCCCTCGAACACCTGCTTGACGTACACGCCGCGCTTCCCCTTGAGGAAGAGTACGTCGGCGGTTATCTCATCGAGCTTCTCAAGCTGTGCCTCGATCATCCCGTACTTCATCGGCTCTTTCACGCCGGCGCCCCTCGCCATGGGGTCGAGCTTGCGTCGAATCGTATTGATCGGGACCGCGAACCCCAGGCCGACATAGTAATGGGTCGGCGACCAGAGGACCGTGTTGACGCCGATCACCTCGCCCTGAATGTTCAAGAGCGGCCCACCCGAGTTGCCCGGGTTGACCACGGCGTCCGTCTGGATGAGGCCACCGTAGGTACGCATCTCCTCCCGGCGGTCCTCGAGCGTGTCAACGAACGTGCGCTTGATCCCCGAAACGATGCCGACGCTGACGACCGGCTCGGGGTCATCGAACTGGAAGCCGATCGGGTTGCCGACGGTGATCGTCCACATCCCCGCGCGCACCGTGTCCGAATCCCCGAGCCGGACGACGGGAAACGTCCTGCCTTTCTCCGCCTTGGGGAGCACGATTCTGATCAGCGCGATGTCGAGCAATTGGTCCTTCCCGATGAGCTTGGCGTCGTACTTCGTGCCGTCGCTCAAGAGCACCGAGAGCCTTTTGCCGCCGCTCACCACGTGCTCGTTCGTGACGATGTAGCCTCGCTTGTCAACGATGAAACCCGAGCCAAGCCCCAACGGCATCCGTCTGAGACCGTACCGAGCGATCTCCATAGCCGAGAGCTCGCCCGTCTCCAGGAACACGGTCACGATCGCCGGCTCGACCTCCCGGAAGACGCTCGCGAACGCCTGCTGCAGATCGAGCGCGTGCGCGTTCGGGCCCTCCTGGACCTCCGCGCCCCAGCCACAGACCGACCCGCCGAGCAGCCCAAGCAACACGCCCAGGACACGCCCGGCCCATCGCCTCCTCGATGCCACCTTCATCGCTCACACCCCTAAGGGATCTGCAACTTTTCCTTGACCTTGGCGACGAGCTCGGTCGCGAGCGCCTCGTTCTCCTTGACTTCTTTCTTGACCGCCTCGCGCCCTTGCCCGAGCCGCTCGTCGCCGTAGGTGAACCAGGCGCCACGTTTTTCAACGATCCCGTTCTGCACGGCGAGGTCAAGGATATTACCCGCCGCCGAGATCCCCTCGTCATACATGATGTCGAACTCGGCGAGCCGGAACGGCGGCGCCACCTTGTTTTTGACCACCCGCGCCTTGACGCGGTTGCCGGTGATCTCGCCGGTGCTCGACTTGATGCTCTCGGTGCGCCGCAGGTCAATCCGCACGGACGAATAGAACTTGAGCGCCCGGCCGCCCGGGGTCGTCTCCGGATTGCCGAACATCACGCCGATCTTCTCGCGGAGCTGGTTGATGAAAATGACCGAGGTCCTCGACTTCGAAACCGCCGACGTGAGCTTGCGGAGCGCCTGCGACATGAGCCGTGCCTGAAGGCCCACGTGCGTGTCACCGATCTCACCCTCGATCTCGGCCCGCGGCACGAGCGCCGCCACCGAGTCCACCACGATGGCATCAATCGAATTGGAGCGCACGAGCATCTCGGCGATGTTGAGCGCGTCCTCGCCGCAATCGGGCTGCGAAATGAGCAGGTCATCGAGGTTCACGCCGATCTTCCTCGCGTACGCCGGGTCCACCGCGTGCTCGGCGTCAATGTACACGCCCAGGCCGCCGAGCCGCTGCGCGTTCGCCATGATGCTCAGTGCCAAGGTGGATTTACCCGACGCCTCCGGGCCGAAGATCTCGATGACCCGCCCGCGCGGCACACCGCCGATGCCGAGCGCGACGTCCAGCGCCAGCGAGCCCGTCGGTATGGCCGCGACCTTCGCGCGGGCCGCATCGTCGCCCAGGCGCATGATCGAGCCTTCGCCGTACTGCTTCTCGATCTGCCCAACGGCGAGGTCCACCGCTTTCTTCTTCGCCGGATCGCCCCCCGAAGGCTTCGACTCAGCCGCGGGAGCCGCCGCGGCCTTCCCTTTCACCTGTGTCTTCTGTGCCATGTCGCCTCCTCCTATTGCTCGTCGGCTTATGCCTACTTTCCTTCTCGTCGGTTCACCCTTGTTACAATAGCACACGGAAGCGAGGATCGAAAACACCCGCCCTAGCCGGCCACGAGAAACCTCGCGGCATGCAGCGGCACGTAAGTCGGTCCCTGGGGCGAAAGGATGCTGTGGATCAAGCGCACCTCGCCCGCCGTCATCCGGCCGGCGTCGAATGCCGCGTTCGCCTCCATCAGTGCGCGCAGCCGGTCCCACCCCGAAGGCGAACGGAACCGCCCAAGAGTCACGTGCGGGGAAAACCCCCGGCGTTCCCGCTTAAAGCCGGCCGCGGCCGCGCGCTCATCAATCGCCGCCGCGAGCGCGCGCAGCCGCTCGACCCCCTCGACGATGGCGACCCAGACCACACGCGGCCGCCGCCCGTCGGGGAAAACACCGAGACCGCGAAACACCACTTCGAACGGCGCCTCGTCGGGAGCGATCTCGTCGAGCGCCACGCGCATCGTCTCGATCTGATCGAGCGTCGCCTCGCCGAGGAACTTGAGCGTCAGATGGGCCCGGTCCGGTTTCACCCACCGCACGTCCGCACGCGCACGCTGCAACACCTCTTGAAGCGCCTCGAAGCGCGCCCGGACCGCCCCGTCGAGCTCAATCGCAATGAACGTCCGCTTGGTTTCCGCCACGTGTGGCCGGCCTCCCGCCGCCAAGTTCCCTTGGAGATTGGTCCGAGGCTCAGGTCCCACTCACGCTACCACGACCACGACCAATCTGCAACGCGGCGCGGCCACGCGAGGCGAAAAAAAGACCGGGCGAGTTGCCTCGCCCGGGTGCGGGTTCCGCACTGGATGTATGTGCTGCGTGCCTGTGCCTTGCCTAGGCGGAACCTCCAAGCTATTCATGCCAGAAGGTATCCAGGCTCCTTGCCCTCGGAACCAGGGGCTCGATTCGCCCCCCGCCCTCGCAGAGGCAACCAGCAACTCGTTCGTCCGCCCAAAAAGGGGGAACACACGCTTAGCCGTTTGGGCCAGAGCGCAGCTGCGCAGACGAAACACCTCTGGCTTGCAGGGAAGACTCCCGATACCCTCAGCAATCTTCAAGCTTCATAATGCCACATCTCGTGGGAAAAAGCAAGGAAAATCTTCGGGAATAGTCGCGTCCAGGGAGATTGACGGGTTATCGCATCACGACGAAGAGTCACCTCCATCAAGGAGGGGAGGTTCCAACAAGGAAAGAAGAATACCTGGAATCACGCTGTTTTATTGACAAACGCCAAAGATAAAGATATTGGTGAACTTCTTTCTTCGGGTGGAAGACCTCCTACGAGCACTGGGAGGACGATGCGGTCTACTGGGACGACGACCTGGGCGAGTGGGCCCCGCTCAAGGGCCCACTGACCGCGGAGTCGCTCGATCTGGCGTTCGTCATCACGACGATCCCAAAGCCGAGCGTGTTCATCCTGGCGGGCGTCGGCCTGCTGGCGCTGCTCGGAGCGCGCCGCAAGAAGCAGCCTGGGCTACAAACAAAGAAAGAAAGCCTCTCCAGAACAGCGTTCCGGAGGGGCTTTTCTGTGCCCAGCGGTCCTACGGCCCTCTCTCGGCACCGGAACGGCCCGGACACCATCTTTTAGCCCACAAAATGACCGGTCAACGAAAAAATCGTTGACAACCAGAAACAAGTGTGTTACAAAGCTGCGTTTTCTGGGGTATCGGGGGTCTGTCCCCCATTGCGACACTTGCAGCAGTATGTTGTTCCTTTCCTCTGCAGCAGCTGATCCTCTGCTGCGGGGAGTGGAGATGCTGTTCTGCTCGCACATATAGATAACGATTGCCTACGGGGAAGGAAGGGAGGCAGCTATGAAACGTCTTGTTCTGATCGTCGCGGTGCTTGCGGTCTGTGCCATGCCGCTCGCAGCGCTCGCGGACTGGTGCTGGTGCGATCCCGATCCGAACACCAAGTTCTTCCAACGCCCAGACCCGACGGGGTGGGATGTCAGGGTTACCACGCCGAAGACCCTGGCCGATGACTTCGAATGCAAAGAGACCGGCTGGATCACTGACATCCATTTCTGGTGCTCGTGGAAGGGCGACATCGTCGGCACAATTGACACCCTCTACCTGACCATCTACAGCGACGTTCCGCAAACGTGCCCGGAAGACTACAGCAAGCCCGGCAAAGATTTGTGGTCGGCGGAAATTGATCCCGCCTCATACTCGGGGCAAGTCACCATCCGAGAGGATGACTTTGTGGACCAGGGTTGGTACGACCCGAACACCCAGGAGTATGCCCGGCATGACCACGACATCTTGTGGCAGGTGAACATCTACCTGGACGAACAAGACTGGTTCGAGCAGAGAGGCACGCCAGATGAGCCCGTTATCTACTGGCTCGGCATCAGCGCGGACGTTTCCAGTCCAGCGGGTGCTGACGCGGACTTCGGCTGGAAGACCTCGTACGAAAACAAGGCGCCAGACACCGCCGTGTGGAGCGATGACGGGATGTCTTGGTCCAGGCTGCTCGATCCGTGCTTTGAGGATCCTGAGGAGCCCCTCAACTTAGCGTTCGTCATCACGGGGATTCCGATTCCCGAGCCGAGCGTGTTTCTCCTCGGGGGGTTCGGCCTGCTCGCGCTGTTGCGGCTGCGCCGGCGGAAGTAAGCCAAGCGACGATCAAGAGAAAACACAAAAGACCCTCCGGAACGACGGTTCCGGAGGGTCTTTCCTTGTCCGCTCGCGGCCCTACGTGCCGTGCAGCCTCACGCCGTCGCGAACGAGCGCGTCGTCCACCGTGGCGTGCCAGTGGCGTGGCGCCGCGCCGGTCGCCGTGCGGTACTTTTCCGTCGAGAGCACCGCGCGCGCCGGCCGCTTCGCCACCCACGGGAGTTCGCTCGACGTGATCGCCACGAGCCGCGCAGTATCCATCCCCGCGCGCTCGAAAATGTGCCGGGCCATCTCGAGGCGTGTGCACGGCCCCACATTCGTGAAATGAAAGGTCCCGGTCACGCCCACGTCCACAAGCCGCCCGATCGCCTCGGCGATATCGTAGGAATACGTCGGGCAGCCGACCTGGTCGTCAATGACGCGTACCGGCTCGCCGTCGCCCGCGCGCCGGAGGATTGCTCTCACAAAACTCTTGTCCGCGTGGCCGAAGAGCCATCCGATGCGCACGATGATGTGCCGCGGCGTCGCCCGCGACACCGCGCGCTCGCCCTCGAGCTTGCTCTCGGCATAGACGCTCAGCGGCTTCGTCGGATCCGTCTCCGCGTACTTGCCTGAGGCCGTGCCATCGAAGACGTAGTCCGTGCTCAACTGGACGACGAGGGCGCCCGCCTCGTGCGCGGCCTCGGCGAGATGCCCCGCGCCCGCCGCATTCACCGAAAACGCTTCAGCGCGGTTCGTCTCGCACCAGTCCACGCCGGTCGCCCCGGCGCAATTGACGACCACCCGCGGCCGCAGCTCGGCCAGCAGCTTGCGACACGAGTCGCGGTCGGTAATGTCAGCTTCCGGAAGGTCGAGGCCCGTCGCGCCGGGCCAGCACTTGAGAAAATCGGCGCCCGCCATTCCCCGGGCGCCCACGACGAGCACGCTACCGGTTTCCATAGTGCCTTAAATAGTAGTCGCGGAACTCGCCCGACTTGATCGGCTCCCACCAGGCGCGGTTCTCGGCGTACCACTGCACGGTCGCGCGCAGGCCCTCCTCGAATGGCGTCGTGGGCTTCCAGCCGGTGGCGGCGAGCTTCGAGGTCTCGAGCGAGTAGCGCCGGTCGTGGCCGAGCCGGTCCGTGACGTGGCGGATGAGCGAGTGCGGCTTGCCGAGCTCGTCGCAGATGAGGCGCGCCACCTCGATGTTTTCGCGCTCGTTCCCGCCGCCGATGTTGTAGGTTTCGCCCGCCGTGCCGTGCTCGATGAGAAACGTGATGGCTGCGCAGTGGTCGTCCACGTGGAGCCAGTCGCGCACGTTCCGCCCGTCGCCGTAGAGCGGCAGCTCCTTGTCCTCGATGGCATTGGTCACAAAAAGCGAGATGAACTTTTCCGGGTACTGGTAGGGACCATAGTTGTTCGAGGCCCGGGTGACGATCACGTCAAGGCCGTAGGTGGCGAAATACGAGTAGGCGAGCCGGTCGCCGCCCGCCTTGCTCGCCGCGTACGGGTTGCGCGGCATGAGCGGGTCGGTCTCGACCGACGAGCCGCGCTCGACGCTGCCGTACACCTCGTCGGTGCTGATCTGGACGAATCGCCCGACGCCATGCTCGCGCGCCGCCTCGAGCAGCACGTAGACGCCGTAGACGTCGGTCGTGATGAAATGCCCCGGGTCGGCGATCGCGCGGTCCACGTGGCTTTCGGCGGCGAAATTGACTGCGACGTCCACGCCGCCCGCAAAGAGCTCGCCGACCACTTTCGGGTCGGCGATGTCCCCTTTGACGAAGCGGTAGCGTGGATCGTCGGCGACCGCCTCGAGGTTCTCGAGCCGGCCAGCGTAGGTGAGCTTGTCCAGGTTGATCACGCGGATGTCGGCGGCGGCGGCAAGCAGGCGACGGATGAAGTGACTGCCGATGAACCCGGCCCCGCCGGTCACAAGGTACGTTCGGGCCACGCGTCTCTCCCCTGCTCCTTTGCTTTGAGCCTTTCTCGACCGTACCGGCGCGCGTGAGCCTGAAAGGCTCACTTCGTGTCCCTTGTATGCCACTTCTCGTCGAAGAAATCGAGCTTGTGCAGCGGCATCACCGTACTCGAGGCGATGTTCGCCAGATGCGCCGCCACCCGCTTGAGGTAGCGCGCGAGCAGCGTGTACGAGACCGCCTGACGACATGGAATCTTCTCCTCGAGCAGGCGGTCAATCATCTCGTCGGCCCGCTCGGCGAGCGCCCGCGTCTTCGTGAGCACCTCATGGCCAAGCGTGCTGTCCGACTCCTCGAAGCACTTCGCCGTCGGATCGAACTCGTCGCCGATCTCGTTAATCAGCGCCCGAAACGCCTCAGCATAGGCATTGCCCTCCAGCGGCGCCTTGAGCCAGCCGGCGACCTCGAGGAT
>CAZJXV010000132.1:0-11421 GCA_964550015.1 uncultured Verrucomicrobiota bacterium | reverse complement strand
GACGAACGCAGATGTGAGGTCCTCATCGCCTTGAAAGGAGATCCCAACATCTCTGCCGTCCGCACGCGCGTCACTGATGGCCGCGTCGACCTTGGCACCGTCCTCAGACGCCACGCACAAGCCACTCCCTACGATGCCCGTGAGACTGATGAGCTGCTTTTCTGCCATGGCATCCCGCCTTTCGGTTTTAGAAGATGCTGTTGGGATCCAGTTCGCTACTGAGGCAGTACGAGCGCGTGTCCGACGTCCTCACCTCGATTGTTACAGCTGTTCCCGGGAAATGGCAAGGCAACTCTCTGCTGTAGAGCGAGCTGCCCTGCGATAGTTGCCAGAAGCCAAGATCGGACACAACGATCAGCCGGCCGCCGTTAAGGGCGACGAATTCCTTGATCAGCTGTAGGCCGAGCCCGCCCGGTCTACCCCGGCGTGTCGTATTGCCCGAAACCGCCCAGTCAAGCGCATGTATGGGTGGCAGCTCAACACCGAGCGAGCGGCGGATATTTTCCCTGATACCGATTCCCATGTCAGCAATCGTGAAGTCAAGGCGAGCTTTCTTCGGGAAGTGTTGACCACAGGCGAAGACCCCGTGGCGCGTGTAGGAGTGCTCGACGGCGTTCTCGAACACCTCGAACAGGCTTTCTCTGAACCGCCTGAGCAATGCAGCGGTCATCGTGGGCAGACCCCGGCTTCCCTGCTTGAAGTGCTCCAGGACGTACGCCTGGAACTCCTCGAACCCGCTTCGATCCGCCTCGAAGCGCCTGAACTTGATGGTCGTGTCATACGTGTCTGCGAGCGGGTCGACATTGAAAAGCTTCAGGAAATGGTTTTTGCGCATGATCGTCCTAGGCGATCCCGCAAGGCCTGACTGACTGACTGATGCGCCCTTGTCGCGGCACCGGCGAAGGACCCCTCCGAGGGGAGCGCACATGTTCGCGTCGAGCCACGTCACATTCGACATGTCTAGGTTGTACTCTGCACAGTCCTCAGCGTCGAGATCACGAGCCAGCTCCGCCAGGCGCTGAAACCCTGTGAAGCGAGTGCGAATCTGTCCCAGGGCCAACCTCATGCGGTTGCCTCCGAAAGAGAACAAGCGCGACAGGCGAAGCGACGTGCGATGGTGTCGCCTGGCACGCTAGTTCGTCAAGTGATTCTTGTGAGACCCCGAACTGCTTCTCGGCAAGGCGTGTCAGTCGCTCTGCATGGGCGGCGGAGAGGCGGAGCAACAGCGCCGGCTTCTGTTCGGGCAGTCTTTGCGGGGCGGTGCGCTGGTAGAGAGGCCCCGCTCACACCTTGAACTTGCGGCCTTCGTCGAGCATGGTGAGGTAGTTCTGGAGGGGGACGTAGTTGGCGATGCTGTTGCCGGAGCCGAGGCAGTAGCCGCCGCCGGGGAGGCACTTGTCGAGGGTGTCGCGGACACGGGCCCGGATCTGCTGCTCGTCGGCGCGGCAGAGGAAGTCCACGTCGATGCCGCCGAGGAGGGCGATGCGGTCGCCGTAGAGTTCGTTGGCGTCGACGACGGGCTCGATGACGTCCTCGAAGGAATGGCGGGCGTCTATGCCGACGTTGTTGAGGAGGTCGTCCATGATGGACCGGATGTCGCCGCAGGAGTGGAGGGCGTAGGGGCGACCGGCCTCGTGCGAAAGGCGGGCCATGAGGGCGTGGCCGGGCAGGACGAACGCGCGGAGGTCGTCGGGGCTAATGAGCGGGCCGGTGCGGAAGCCCATGTCGTCGCTTCCCCAGGTCATTTTGACGCGGTCGAACTGGAGCATGCGTTTGATGACGACCTCGTACATGCTGATGAGGCGGTCGCTGACGGCCTTGACGAGGTCGCGCTGCTCGTAGAGGGCGAAGCACAGGGTCTCGTAGCCCATGAGCCAGTTGAGGTACTCGGCGAAGTGGCCGAAGCCGCCGCTGCCGATGATGCACATGTCGTCGGGTAATTTGGTCTGGTACCACTCGAGCGAGCGGGTGGAGGCGGCGGCGGGGTCGGGCCAGGGATAGGCTTCGAACTCGTCCCACGTCGTGATGGGGCCTTTGTGCTCGTTCATGTAGGCGCGGCCGTCCCGGCGCTGGAGCTCGGCGGAGTCGCTCGCGGAGAGGCAGTTGAGGGGCATGTCGAGGCCGTCGAGGCCGCAGCGGACGTAGTCGTAGCCGAGGAAGCGCTGGAGGCGCACCTGGCGCTTCAGTTCGAAGAAGGCATCGGCCTCGTCGAGGCCGTCGAGGAGGCCGTAGCGCGCGCAGACGGCGTCCTGGACTTCACCGTCGAGGAACAGCTCGATGTGGTGGACGCGTTTCGGGGTCCTTTCGTGGCGGATGCAGCGGAGAAAGGCCTCCCAGTCAGGAGAAACGTGTGCGGAGAAGGGGCCGTTGTTCATGAGGGCGCCACAAGTCTTGTTTCGGCAGTTCCGCGTCCCGCGCGGCGGTTGTCAGATGAGGCCAATGTTACAGGTGGCCTCTGATCTTGTCGAGGATGAGGCGGGAGAGGTCTTCGTCGCCGAAGACGTCCACGCGGATGCGGATCTTGGTGAGGGTGGGGGAGGTCTTTCGGAGATTGATGGCGATATCCTTACCGGCGGCGGTCTCGGAGGTGAACCTGGCGGAGACGGCGTCGGCTTCTTTGCTGTGGATCGGGAACTTCAGGTCGTCTTTGAGTGCTGCTTCCGTCGCCCTGACGGCGTCGTCGAGCGGGGCCTCCTCGGTCGCCTCGAGTTCGCCCCTGACGTAGGCGACGGCGCCGGCGCCGGCAGCGGCGCCCACCACGACGGCGCCACATCCGGCAACGATGAGGACGGCAAGGCCGAGGATTGGGAGACGACACCACTGTCTTGTAGTCATCGGCGTTCCCTCCGCTGAGGATGTCAATGCCTCGAAGACGGCCGAGGGCCGACCATACGACACGATAGGCCGCACGCGGCGGGATCGTCAAGAGGAATGGGCGGGCCGGATTCTCAGTCGCCCCTGACGGGGCTCTGTTATCTCTGCAGGGCTTGCGTTCCACGGGCTCAGCCGCCCCTCGACAAGCTCGGGGCGGCTTCGACCGTGGCTACTCTCACTCGCCCCTGCGGGGCTCCGGCCTTGGTCGCGGCGGGATCGTCAAGCGGAATGGGCCGGCCTCACCACTGGTCGGTGCGGAAGGGCGAGGCGGGCAGCCCCTCCTTGTTCATGAGATTGGGTTGGGCCACCTGGTTCCAGCCGAAGCGGACGGCCACGGGCACGGCGACCTCGTCACTCCAGACGAGAACGGTATCGCCATCGATGGCCGCCTGGGCCTCGACGAATTTCTTGTCCTCCGCCGCGATCTCAAACCACGTCAGCGGCTTGTCGTCACGCGAGGCGAGGCCGCTGCCGACGTGATCGAAGCTGATGCGGGCCTTGTTGTCCTCGACGGTCATGGATTTGTGGAGCGGGCCGGAGTAGATGAGGCTGCTTTGGCCGTAGGTCTTGGCCAGGGCCCAGAGGGCGAGGCGCTTGCCGACGTCCTGCTTGTTGGGCGGATGGATGTTGCGCACGGTGCCGATGTCGGTGGTGACCGCCATGCCGGTGTTGGGCAGGGCGAGGGTGGCGGTCTGGGCCTCCCAGATCATGGGCAGGCGGAGGGGCCCGTCGCCGTAGTTGTAGGGTGCGAGCTGGACGAAGTAGAATGGGAAGTCGCCCTGATTCCAAGTCTTTCGCCAGCCGTTGATGAGGGCCTTCATCTTCTCGTGATACATCATGGTGTCGCCGAGGTTGGCTTCGCCCTGGTACCAGATGGCGCCTCGGATGGCGAACGGCACGATGGGATGCACCATTCCGTTGTAGAGGCCCGTGGGGGACCACGGGCCTTCGAGCGGGTGCTTGGGCCAGGCGGGCGGCGGCTCGACGGGCTCGCCTGCGGCGAGCGCCTCTTTGGCGGAGGGGAGCCAGGCCTCGATGGCCTCCAGCGCGTGGGCCACTGCCTTGTGGTGGTTGGGCGTGGCCTGCTCGATTTTCTCGGTGAGGTGCTGGAGCTTCGGCACGGAGGCGAACCCGGCCGGGGGGGTCCACGGCCCGATGCGCGTGCCGCCCCACGAGGCGTTGATGAGGCCGACGGGCACGTCGAGCTGCGTATGGAGCTCGCGGCCGAAGAAGTAGGCGACCGCCGAGAACTTGGGGACCGTATCCGGAGTGCACGGTTGCCAGGAGGCTTTGACATCGTGGCTCGGCAGGCCCGACGTCTGGCGCGGCACGTGGAAGAGGCGGACGTTGGGGTAGTCGGCGGCGGCGATCTCGTCCCGGGCGTTCTTGGTCGTCGCGAGCGCCCAAGCCATGTTGGACTGGCCGGAGCAGAACCAGACCTCGCCGACGAGGACGTTCGTGAGCTCGATCGTGTTCTTGCCGCGCACCGTGACTTGATGGGGCCCGCCGGCTTGCATGGCGGGCAACGCGACCGTCCACCGGCCATCTGCGTCGGCTGTTGCGGCGACCTCGGATTCGCCCAGGGTGACGGTGATTGCCTCACCGGGTTCGGCCCATCCCCAGACGGGCACGGGCACGTCGCGTTGCACGACCATGTTGCTGCCGAGAACGTGGGGCAGTGTCACGTCGGCAGCGGCCGGCACAACGGCGAGGCACAGCAGTGCGGTCAACAGGCCGAAGCGTGTTGCGGTTATCGGGCGGTTGGTGCGATACATGGCCGGGTCCCTTCTTCGGCGCGTTGTTGGTTCTTTCACGTTGCCGCGAGCGTCTGCGACGATCCTGGCCGGCCGCGCATAGGCGGCCGCGTGGTATCAGTTCTTTTTGCCCCGCTGCCTCGTGGGCGGCGTCCTCGTCTCGGGCGGTGTCGCTTCACTCATCGCGCTTGCGTCTTGTGTGCGCGGGTCGTCGCTTCGCAGCCCGGCGGAACGGGGAATCGGCCCACAATGTCGCAAAGACGGCGGGGAATGGCAAGGGCTAGCTTCCCGTCGAGCGGTAGTGGCGCACGCCGAACTTCCAAACCTGGAGGCAGACGAGCAGGAAGGCGGCGCCCAGCGCGGGCGACAGATAGGAGACCCATTGCGGGAAGCCCATAGGCCCGGCGCGGTCCAGGATGGAGAGTGTCGGGAAGTAGTTGATGCAGGCGAGCGGCACGATGAAGGTGAAGAACCGCCGGAACCAGCGCTTGTAGATGGAGAGGGGGAACTGCGCGGTCTCGACGCCGCCGTAGGTGACGGTGTTGACGATCTCCAGCGACTCGATGGTCCAGAACGCCAGCGTAGCCTGAAGCACGAAGAGGCCGATGAAGGTGCAGGTGCCCCCGCCGATGGCGGCCAGCGTGAGGGCAATGCGCGCGGGTGTCCAGGCGATCTCCAGCGCGAAGACCGCCCACAACAGGACGGCCAAGCCCTGCAGCAGGCGCCCGATCCGCATGAGTTGCACGTGGCTGCCGGCGATCTGCAGGGCCGTGCTTCTCGGTCTCAGCAGGACGCGGTCGAAATCCCCACCCTTGACCATGCCGGCGAAGACGTCGAAGCCGCGGCCGACGCCTTCGGCGATCGCGAACGCGACATGCACGATGCCGTAGAGCAGCGCCACCTCCGCCAGCGTCCAGCCGCGGAGCCGGCTGAACCGGTCGAATAGCGCCCAGATGCCGAGAAACTCCAGGACGGTCGCGTTGACGTGGCCGAGCACGAGCATGACGAATGACCCCCGGTACTGCATCTGGCCCTTGATCGAAATCCGGGCGTACTGCAAGTAGAGCCGCAGGCCGTCGAGCACGGCGTCCTTGCGGCTCCGAGTTGCGCTGTCGCTCGCCGCCGTACCCACGATCAGCCTCCCTGCACGACGAGCTTTCGGGTCCCGGCCCCGACCATGAAGCGGCCCAGCATCACGAACGCGACCGTCCACGCCAACTGATGGGCAATGGCGAGGATCGCCTGATCGGGAGGAATGTGGCCCATGTAGATGCGGAACGGCGTGTCCATCATGCCGCGAAACGGCAGCACGTTCAGGACCGGCTGGAGCCAGTCGGGGAACAATGGAAGGGGCACGACGAGGCCGGAAAAGAGCCAGATGAGCCCAAAGGCGACGGCGTTGATGCCGTCCGCCGCGACCGTCCACAGCAGGGTTGTCGTCAGCAGCGTCGCCACGGCGGCGCTCAGCAGCACGGCGGCGCACGTCGAGGTTACCCACAACCCTGCACTCGCGGGTGACGCGGGCGCTCGAAGACCGAAGAACAGCGCCGCGACGAGGATGACCGGTCCCATTCGCAGCAGCACGGGCGCGGTCCGCGCGGCAAGCGAGCGGCAGTACCACAGCCAATAGAGGTCAAGAGGCCGGGCCAGCTCGTAGGCGACGGCGCCCGATTCGATCATCGCCCGAACGTCGTAGTCAACGCGGAAGAGGGTGATCAGAAGCATGGCCTGTCCGAGCCAGATGTAGGTGACGACTTCCGGATACGACATCGGCTGGGTGGCGCTCGTGGAGGCGTAGAAGGCGGCGAAGATCATCATCCGGATCAAGCCCCAGAACACCTGGGTGCCGATGCCCGCGACGGCCGCGGCGCGGTACTGGAGCAGCGTCCGGAAGCGCGCGCTGAAGATAGCCCAGTACGCCCTCATTCCTTCGCCTCTCCGTAGAGCCGTGCGATGATCTCCTCGATGGGGGGGTCTCGACGAACAAGTCGAGGATGGCGTGTCTTGAGGTGACGCGGGCGATGAGCTCGGCGGGCGCGATCTGCTGGGGGTCGAAGCTCAGCGTGATGCGCGCTCCCTCGCGCGCGATGACGCGGGCGTCGGGGTCGCTGATCTGCTCGTCGCCGTCGCGGAGGTCCACGATGAGGCGCCGCTCGGGGGTCACGCGGGCGCGGAGCTCGGTGAGCGTTCCGTCGAGGAAGATCTGGCCCTCGTTGATGACGATCACGCGGTCGCACAGCGCCTCGATGTCGTCCATGTCGTGAGTGGTGAGGATAACGGTGACGCCGCGTTCGCGGTTGAGCTTCTTGGTGAAGTCCCGGACGGCGAGCCTGCTGACGGCGTCGAGGCCGATGGTGGGCTCGTCAAGGTAGAGGATGCGGGGGCTGTGCAGCAAGGCGGCGGCCAGGTCGCACCGCATTCTCTGGCCCAGGCTGAGCTGGCGGACGGGTGTGTCCAGCAGGCCGGCGAGCTCGAGCAGGCCGACGAGCTCGTCGCGATTGCGCTCGTAGTCGGCCTGCGGCACGCGGTAGATATCGCGCAGGAGCTCGAACGATTCGATGACGGGCAGGTCCCACCAGAGCTGCGTCCGCTGGCCGAAGACCACGCCGATCCGTCTCACATTTTCGATGCGCTGCTTCCATGGCACACGGCCCATGACCTCGCACCGGCCGGAGTCGGGCACCAGGATGCCGGCGAGGACCTTGACCGTCGTGGACTTGCCGGCGCCATTGGGCCCGATGTAGCCGACGAGCTCGCCTTCGCGCAGCGAGAACGAGATGCCCTTGAGGGCGGTGACGGTGCGGTGCCGCCTGTGAACCACACCGGCCAGGGCCCCCCAAAGCCCGGGTGAGCGCTCGGCGACGCGGAATGTCTTGACGAGGTCCGCAACGACGATCTGAGACATTGAGGCTCCCGTTCTGCAGAAGGTGTTCCCGGCGAAAAGGCTTCTATAAAAGCCGAGTGTCCTGCGGCCGTCAACCAATTCCTTGAGAGCATTGGGGGCCGGCGGCAAAGGCGCAAAGAAAGGCCCCGGAGAGTGTTCTCTCCGGGGCCCGTGGACATTCTCTTGACTGGCTTCGCAAGCAGAGCTCGAACCTGCGATCAAGTGGTCAACGGCCACACAATCCAGCAGGAGGTCGTCGTCTACCGCGGATCAGTTGTCGAAGTCCTTCTCACCGACGCGCGCCGGACCTTGCGAGGGCCGGGGGCGCGCGGTCTCGAGATCTGGGCTACAGCGGTCGAAGCTACCAGCGATCGCGCCGTGGCGGACGTCCGCCGCCGCCGCGGCCGCCGCGATCGCCGCGGTCGGTCCGCTCGCGGGCCTTGTCGGCCTTGATGGCGCGACCGTCGATCTCCTTGCCGTCTACGGCGGAGATTGCGGCCTGGGCCTCTTCGTCGTTTGGCATTTCGACGAAGCCGAAGCCGCGGGCGCGCCCGGTCTCGCGGTCCTTGATGACCTTGGCCGAAGAGACCTCGCCGTAGGGCTCGAAGAGCTCTCGGAGGGTCTCGTCCGTCGTGCTGTAGCTCAGATTACCCACGAAAATGTTCATCCGTTGACCTCCTGGTCCTTTCCCTGTTGCTCGTTGTGTTGCATGATCATGGCCGTGACAGTGTGTGCGTGACTGCACCTGCTATAGATATCCCGCTGGAATCAAGTCGCAGACTGTGGTGGAATACGAGAGCGGAAGGATGTGTTCCTGACCCGAATTCCCGCCTGCGGCCCCAGCCGGGCCGCGACGTTCTCGTCGTTCGGTGCCTTGTCGTAGAGCTTTCTTTCCCTCGTGCGTGGCAGCCCCGCAGGCAGCACCGGGACCTGCTGCCGCAGGGCCAACAGTCACTCAGCCCGAACTCGCGCGGCGCAGCCGATCATGGTCTCGTTACCATGGCCTCTAGGGCCTCGCGGCTGCCCGGCCGTTCGGCGTCGCCGGTACTTGGGCCCCCCTTGGTATCCGGGGGCACTTTTTCAAAATCAAAGCCACAAAGGGCAGGACTACCAACGATCCGAGCTGGGAGGGGGACCTCCGCGCTCGCCGCGTTCTCTCTTCTGATGGGCCTCGCTGACTTTGAGCGGCCGCCCGTCGAGCTCCGTGCCGTCGGCCCCTTCGATTGCGGCGCGCGCTTCGTCGTCGCTGGGCATCTCCACGAAGCCGAAGCCGCGGGAACGCCCGCTCTCCCTGGACGTGATGACCTTTGCGGATGACACCTCACCGTACGACTCGAAGAAAGTCCTGAGGGAATCATCCGTCGTGCTGTAGCTCAGATTGCCCACGAAAATGTTCATTCGCCGGTCCCCAGTTCCTCGTGTCCTGCCTTGTTGCCTACCACCCCGGCGGCCGGGACACCCCGGCCAGGGTCGCAGAGTATACCCGCTTTCCCGCTGGAGTCAAGAGGCAGAGTTCAAGGGAATACGAACGAGGGAAGGAAGATTCCAGACCCGGATTTCCGCCTGCAGCCCCCTGCGGGCCGCGATGTCGTCATAGTGTGGCGCTTCGATCTAGCGCCCGTTCACCTCTCTGTGCGCTGGCTCGGCATTTGCAGCGGTCTTTATAACCCTTCTCCATCGGGCTGTCAAGCCCCAAATCTTCGTAACCCGGTGGGGTGTGGGCACCGTGCCCTTCATAGCCCTTCTTCATCCGGCTGTCAATCCCCAAGCCTTCGAGATTCGGTGGGCCCACAAGCCCGGGACGTACGCACCGGCGAAGTGGTCAGGTGCCTGTTCATCTCAGCGGTGTCGGGAGCAGTATTCCAGGGCGCGGCGACTGGGGGGGACAACGCATTCCGGTTCCCACTTGCATTCGCCCGCCGGGAAGACCAGAATTGGTCAGGCATGAGAGGGTAGCGTTTCGCGCCTCGGAATCTGATCTCAAGACGGCGTTTGGCGTCTGCCCCAATGATGCCAAGCGCTCGGTGTGCAAGCCGCACCGTGGAAGGAAGCTCTCCCATGCACAATAGAACGCGGTACCAGTGGAAGAGGTTCTGGTGCCCACCAGACGGGAAATACAGCCTTGCCGATCGTGGCTTTCTGGTCGACCCCGAGGGTGAGTTTGGTCGCGCCCTGCAGCCAGATCTGGTTGCCTTCGACGCGATTGCCGAAGTGCCGTGCCTTGTGCTGCTCGGCGAGCCCGGGACCGGCAAGACGTTCGCCCTCGCTGATCTTGTGAGGGAGCGCGAAGGGGTGCACGCGGCGCCGGGGGGCCGCGTGCACCACGACGACCTAGGTCAGTACAACACCGACACAGGCATTCGCGATGAGATCTTCGGATGCGACGCGTTCACCGATTGGGCCGAGTCCGATGATGTGCTCGAACTCTTCTTGGATAGTCTGGACGAGTGCATCGTTGAGATGCGCAGCGTCGCGAAGCTTCTGGTCGAGCAGCTCCGCAAATGTGACCTTACACGACTCCGTCTTCGCCTTGTTTGTCGCACGGCCGTCTGGCCCGGCTTCCTCGAGCAGGACTTGAGAGAGCTCTGGGGCGATGCCGATGTCCGCCTCTACGAGCTCGTGCCGCTGCGCCGGAAGGATATGCTTATCGCAGCAGAGCAAAGGGGCGTGGATGCCAGTGGCTTCGGAACAGAAGTGATCGACAAAGACGCAGTGCCGTTCGCGATCAAGCCCATCACCCTCGAGATGCTCCTGGACGCCTACCGTGAAACAGGTGCGATCCCCAGCACTCAGGCCGAACTCTACAGGCAGGGCTGTCTGAGGCTCTGCGCTGCGCGAGGCCATCGCCGGCAAGAGGAAGGGGACCTCACATACGAACAACGGCTTGCGGTAGCCGAGCGGATTGCCGCGCTGACGCTCTTTGGCCGGCGAACGGCCATATGCAGGGACGTTGGTGATAGCGTCGCTCTTGCCGGAGGTGTCATCACAGTATCGGAGATGGTTGGAGAGCCAGCGGAACCAGTGGATGGCTCGACGCTGCGCGTCGACCGCCACGTCGTCGAGGAGGTTCTGGGAACCGGCCTTTTCACCTCGCGTGGCAGACAGCTCTTGGGGTGGGGGCACAAAAGCTATGAGGAGTTCCTCGCGGCGCAATACTTGATCCGGCACGAGCTGCTGCCGGAACAGATCGCCGATCTGGTATTCCGACCTGCCGCCCCCGGTGAAGCGCCGCACCTCGTCCCGCAGCTTCGTGAGACCGCTGTGTGGCTGGCCGTCGCTATACCCGAGATCATGGAACGAATTGCGGCCATCGATCCGAGATTGCTGTTACGACGTCAGGTCGCTGAGTTGGCGATGGGCGTGCGCGCCCGGCTTACCGAGGCGCTCCTTCAGCTCGAGGAGAGCGGTAGAGCTGAGATCCACGACTTTGGCCTGAGCGATCGGTATGAGGTGCTCGCTCACCCCGGTCTCGAGGACAAGCTGCGACCGTACATCGAAGATACACAGAAGCGCCGAGAGACCAGGGCGTTGGCCATCGACATTGCACGATCATGCAAAGCTGAGACACTCGTTTCTGCACTTCTGACGATTGCGATCAGCGACGGCGAGGAGCTACGCGTTCGAGAATGCGCTGCTCGGGCCGTCGCCGAGATCGGCGACGCGGCGGCCAAACGCCAGCTTCGCTCTCTGCTTAGCGCCGGGGACGCCGACGAGAACGACCAGCTGAAGGCGTATGCGCTCCGGGCGCTGTGGCCCGCGGAGCTTTCCGCCGAGGAGCTGTTCGCCGCCCTAACGCCGCCCAAGCGGCAATTGTACCACGGGGCATACCAGTACTTCATCTCGAACGACTTGCTCCCGGGTGGAGTACCAAAGATTGTGTAATTTCGCGGGCCGGTATAGGAATGGGTG
>CAZJXV010000131.1:0-11448 GCA_964550015.1 uncultured Verrucomicrobiota bacterium | reverse complement strand
CGTGCGGGTGAGCTGGAAGGCGGCGGAGGTGCGCGAGCGCAACTACATGGAAAAGGCGATCGCGTACCGCGTCTACCGTCGCCAAGGCCCAATGGGGCTCAATGACCGGCCGTGGTTCCCTGTCGCAACCCTCAATGCCGGCACGCGTGAATTCGTCGTTGACCTCGGTAAGATGATGGTCAACGACATCGCCTGGTACTCCAGGACCGAGCGGTTCGGTGTCTCCGCCCTGGGCGCGCTCAGCATCGAGAGCGAGCTCGTCCAGGCGAAACAGGTCGAGCCGGAGAAGTAGCCGACGGTCCTTCGAACAACCGGAAAAGGTGAAAGGGGAAAATCGTGAAGTCATCGCCGTGCGCTGTCGTGACAATTCTGACCGTGGCCCTTCTCACCTCGCCTGCCGCTTTCGGCGACCTGCTCGAGTTCAAGGACGGATCCGCGCTGCTCGATTGCTACGTCCGCGACGAGGGCGTTCGGTTCATCGTATGGGACAGTCTCGAGAAGGTCGGCACGCCCGACTACCGCGTCATCCCGCGCAGCCGGATCGCCCCCACGCTCAGCAGCAGGTACCTGAAGCTCATCGGCGGCGAAGAGAAACGGTTCCGCCGCAAGAACCCGATCACCCTGCGCGACGAGACATGGGACGCACAGCCGCCGCTTCCCGACCTCTCGGTGACGTTCATTGAGATGAACCCGAAGCTCGCCGGCCTCCACGGCCGCATCGAGTATGACGTGACCATGGCGCCCTGCATCGGCTCGCGGCCCCCGCGCCGCAAGGGCGAAGAGCGACGCCTGACACCGGCGATCGAGAAGCGACTCAAGGAGCTCGAGGAGCAGGGCAAGGATAAGTACCTCCATCCCGAGTACATCGTCCAGGACCTCAAGCTCAAGTACGAGCCGGGCGAGGAGATCACGTTCACGGCGCACGTGAAGAACCTCGGCTTCGTCAAATCAAAGCCCTTCGAATACCGCTGGCTGATCGATGACCGGGAGGCGGCCCGCGGCACGTACAGGAAGTCCCTCGCAGAAATGGAGGAGGCGACGTTTGAGCACACGTACATCTGGCAGGACGGCCGCCACACGGTCACCTTCGCGATCATCACCGATCAGGACGAGGTTGCTGCGATCAACAACACGGCCACGGACGCGATGTGGGCCTTCGCCTTCTTCTACATCGTTGACCGCAAGCGCGTGGAAGCGTGGCACCAGAACCGGACGGGGTACGGCACGTTCTCGTGGGAGGACTACTACCGCTGGCACCTCGACATTATGAACCTGCTCTTCGCCGAATCCGTGTACCCGTCCGCGCCGAACGGGATCGAAGCGCGCGTCCGGCTCGACAAGATCTACTACCTCGATGCCGTCGACCCCGAGACCGCCGCGAACGTGCGGTTCCACGACGACGGCACCGGCTACGACCAGGGCGGCTGGATCTGGTACGTGCGCAAGAGACGAAATAAGCCCAAGCCCACCACCGTCACGCCGGCCCACGAATACCGCAACCGGACGGAGTGGTCACTGCCGCACGAGCTCGGCCACCAACTTGGCCTCGTGGACTACTATCAGCTCGACCACCGCGGCCACGAGTGGCACACTTGGCCCGACACGGGCGAGCCGATCGCGCACTTCCAGAACCACCCCCGCACCATGATGCACTGGCATGGAGCTCACGTCTTCAGCGAGCTCTCCGCCATGTATCTCAACATGACCATGACCAAGCCGCGCGGACACTTCGGCGACCACTACTTCGCCATGCCCGCCGAGAACTACCTCCATATCCTCGACGTGAACGGCCGCGGCGTACCCAATGCAACCGTCGAGGTGTTCCAGCGCGGCACCGAGGTGGACCCAAGCGCCGAGCCGCAGGTGGACCACGGCGTCACGTGGTATCCCGTCGTCGAGGACGGGGTTTTCCGTAAGCCGGTCTCGAAGGATCCCGTCATCGTCGGCACAACCGACAAGGACGGTTTTCTCCGCCTTCCCAACAGGGAGGCAAAGGAAGTCAGGACCCTCAACGGCTACCACCGCAAGCCAAACCCGTTCGGCAACCTCACCATTGTCGGGCAACGGTGCCTCATGCTTGTCAAGGTGACCAAGAATCGCCGGCCAACGTGGTTCTGGCTCGAGGCGATTGATTTCAACCTCGCCTGGTACACGGGGCATAAAGACAAATACACGATGACGCTCAGGACACCTTACGGCTCCGCGGATTCCCCAAAACCGCCCGTCAACGTCCGCTGGGAATATACGGATAAGACGAAAAAGGTCGCCCGCGTGACCTGGCGTGCGCCCGCCGTCCGCGAGAGGAACTACCTGGAGACGCCGATCGCCTACCGCGTGTACCGTCGCCGCGGCCCCATGGGTCTCAACGACCGGCCCTGGTTCCCCGTCGCGACCGTCAACGTGGACACGCGCGAGTTCATCGTTGACCTCGAGAAGCTCTACGTCAACGACATTGATTGGTTCTCCAAGACAGATCGTTTTGCGGTGTCCTCGCTGGCCGCGCTGAGCATCGAGAGCGAGCTCGTGCAGGCGAACAACATGGACCCCAAAGAGGAATAAGCACGACCGACTCGGCCCGTTTGAAGGGCGGCTGACGGCCGGCCATTCTCATCTCTCGTCGAGAGCATCGGGCAGCGTCTCGACGAACGCTCTGATCTCGTCACGCACGCGCCGGTAGTGCGCGAGCGCCTCGTCCTCCGTCCTGGCAGTCGCCGCAAGCTGTGGCGGGTCGTCGAACCCGACGTGCACAACCTTCGACTTCCCGAGATACGCCGGGCAGTTCTCGTGGGCGTGCCCGCACACGGTCACCACGTAATCGAACGCAACGTCCCTCAGCTCGTCCACGTGCTTCGACCGCTGCGCCGAGATGTCCACGCCGGCCTCGGCCATCACACTCAGCGCCCGTCGGTCAAGCCTGCGCGGCTCGATCCCGGCGGAATACGGCTCAATGACACCGCGCTTGAGGTGCCGTGCCCACCCCTCCGCCATCTGGCTGCGGCACGAGTTGCCCGTGCACAAGAAGAGAATCTTCACCACCGCGGCCTTATCTCTTGCCGACGAAGAACGCCGTTGTTTTGCCCTTCGAAATCGTCTTCGCCGTCTTAAGCTTGTCCGACCCGACGCCCGGTAGCACTACGCGCTTCAGCTTCAACGACCCGTGCAACACGGTCAATGCGACCTCGCACCCGCCGCCCGCCCGCTTCAGGTCAACGGTCCCCCAGGCGTATCCGTTCGACCAGAACATCCGTGCCCGCCTCCGCGGTGCGCCGAATTCGATCGTGTGATTGACCGCTGAATACCGAAAGCCGCTCGCCGCCAGCACCGTCGCCCAGCTCGCCATCGCTCGTGCATAGTGATGCCCGCATTCCGGCTCATCGAACGGATTGCGCTTCGCCCCGTCGTGCCGCGCCCGCACGGCCGCGATGCACTTCAGGGCGTCGGCCGCGTGTCCCTCATAAAGCATATGTGCCGCCGCCGTGTATTCCAGGCCCGTCCACACCTCGCTGTAGTACGGAAACGGATACTTCGGCCGCGATCCCCGCGGATAGCTAGCGACCAGGAGGCCCGCGTCACTGCCGACGGCGTAGGAGCGCCGGTGCGTGAAATGCCCCTGCAGCTTCTTCCTGAAATTATACTTCATAATGCTCTTGAGCGTCGTTCGGACGTTGCTCGCATCGAGCAAATAACCCAGCCCGCACACGTGCGCCGCGCATTGCCCGACGAGCTGGTCGGCCATGCACCCCGCACCGACCTGGTGCGGCGCATCAGCCGGGTCCTCTTCCCTCTGCGTGAGCCGGAGACCCTCCGCCGGCGCAGGCTGCGTCACGGGCGGGCGGATATCCTGTTCGTAGTATTCGCCATTAAACAAGTTCGCGTCGAACCACCGGGTGCCGCGCTCGAAGCGGTCACGGCACGTCGACGCGAAGTCGTCCTCGCCGACATGCCGCGCCATTTCTTCCGCCGCGCGCAGCGCACCGAGGTACCACACCCCTATCTCGGGATTCGGCCCGTAATACTCCACGTCCATCGTATTGTGCTGGCAGCCTTCCATCACCCCGTCGCGGTCCGCATCCCAGCCGCCCGGGATCCAGCAAAACTCTACCGCCTTGCGCGCCTTCGGCCACAGCGCTTGCAGCATCGCGTCGTCGCCCGAAAGCTGCCAGTCGCGGTACAGCTTCAGCAGACAGCCCATCTGCCCGTCCGCCGCCGCCTGGACGAGTTCCTGTGCTCGCTCCAGCGGAAGGTTGACGCGAAAGCTCATCCGCCCGCGGTCATTCGTCGCGTGCAGGAACTCGACCTCCCGCATCATTTTGGACAACTCGGCGAACAGAAACGCCGTCGCCTGCTCGTAGTTCCATACGTGCGTACACGAGCCGTGGCAGCACCCGCAGTCGCTCCCGCATCCCTCATACCCGAAAAACCGCCCATCCTCGGTGCGGAAGCACGTCTGAGTGCGCAGCGTGCTCGCATTGTACAGCGCCGCCTCCTTCACCACATCTGGCAGATCGCATTCGCAAAACGCTCGCACGAACTCAATCGTCTCCGCCTCCAGCGTCCGAAGCGACGCGGCCGTTCGCACGGCCACGTCCCATGCGTCCCGGTATTGCGTTGTATAATAGTTGCCAATTCGGTCGGCCGAGACATCGCAGCACTCGCCTGCCGCGCATTCTTGCTGCGCAGCCGGCGTCCACGTCTGCCGGTTCGGAAAGTGCCAGGTCAACAGGAAGGTGACCGCGCGAGTCGCGCCCGCCGGCACGCGCACGCTCACGGCGAGCGACGCGTATGGCGCATCCACGTTGCCCCGTTCCCGCTCGTCGAGCTTTCCGTCCGAACTGAAATCGTCCCAGAAATCGAGCAGCTCGTCGCCCCACCCGACGTCGGCCCACGCGGTCCGGTACGTCACGCCCGAGGCCGCCGTCGTCGCCAGCGCCATCGTCCCGAATTGTTCCGCCGCCGGATCAACCCCCGCAGAACTCATGAATATGCCCTGCAGCTTCCCCGGCCGTTCGGCTCTTCTAAAAGAGTTCGAATTCCCCTTCGGTGATCCCTTTACGCCGTCCGTGCCGATGAAGTTCTGCACGCTGCCGCACACGGACGCCGTAACCGAGCGGGCGGTTTTATTGCTTAAAACGAAACGCAGGACCGCTACCGGGACGCCGCTGGAATCCGCGTCGGCAGGAACAAAAGGATTGAACGCCTCGAGCCGCACGTCGAGCGGGACGTCCGGGTCCGACAGCAGCACCTGCCCGAACGGGTACGCCGCGTGAAAGCGGCACGCACGGAACCGCGGCAGGCCGTGGTTCGGCACCGTGCAGCCGTCGAAGCCCTCGTCGTAGGGCGCCTGGAACGCGCCTTCGAGCGCACGGGTGACGGCCTGCCCGCCGGCCGGTTTCGCGTAGAGTGCGAAGAACGAATGCTTCGGCGCGAAGCCCTTCGCCGGACGATTGACGATTTCCCAGTCGCGCAAATCGCCCCGGCCGCCGAGCGAGACCGTGCCCGTGCCGATGCCGCCGAGCGGCATGGCGATCCGCGCAAGGTGGTTCGTGTCGTACCGCGTCAAAGCAGGCCAATCAGGATTCGTCTTGAGCGCCATGATGCGAGCACCTCGATGTTGTGGTCATCAATTGCGAGCACACCACGTTGCCCGGACGGCGAATGGGCGCGCCCCTTCCTCGTCGGAGTATCCCAGAAACCCGGGCGGAGCGCAACAGGCTTCAGGCCTGTCGCCTCCCCGGCCTCGCCGGCCCGGGGCATGCCCATAGAGAGTCCTTGACCCGGGCGCCTGGGTTCGCCGAAAGACCGAAAGGTGGAACAATTCAGCGCCGGTTCTTGTTCTTCTCAGTAAGCAGGCAGAAGCCCGCCGGAGCCGGCAGGGACCTCTTCGGACGGGCAGTGTCACACTGACAAGACAGAGACACAGGAGCGAGAGATGGCAAAGAGAGCTTCCAACGCACGCGTCGTCCCGGAGCACAAGCTGTTTAAGCAGCACTCCGGCCACGCCAGGCACATGTGCGAGCTCGTGTCCAAGCGCCGGATGAACGACGTCGCCGGCTTGGCCAAGAACGCGAAGTACGTCTGTCATATCTGCGGGCGCGCCGCCGCGAAGGGCACCAACCTCTGCGAGCCCGTCCTGATCTAGTCTGCTCCGGTCTAGCGTGCGCCGGCCCAGCCAAGCCGGCGCCGCCCGCGCGTCTCAGGACGAGGACTCGCCCGTCTTTGGAGCGCAGGGGTGCTTTGCCACGTCGCCGTGGCATTCCTTGATCTGCTCGGGCGAGCACTCCTCCGGCTTGCCCTTGAGCCTCTCCGGTTTCTGGCACGTGCCGTGTTCTGTCTTCTCACCGCACATCGTTCCGCTCCCTCGCCGAGGTTTTGCCATATCATGACACGTTATCGCCGGCCTGTCAAGAGAAAGCTTCCCGCGCCCCGTTCTCGACACGAACGGGCCCCCTCCCCGCTTGACCCGGGGCGGCCGCATGTGCTACGGAACCTCCGGCTTGTGACCACGAACCGGCACGGTCAACACGGAGAACAACATGAGCGCGGTCGCCCTGGAGAACGATGTCCTCAAAGCAACCTTCGACTCGCAGACGGGTGCGCTCGTCGGGCTCGAAAGCAAGGCAACCGGATGGCGCATCCAGAATCGGGAGGCGCTCGGACTCTCTTTCCGCCTTCTCGTCCCGCTGCCCGACCGCCGCAACAACTTCGTCTTGGGACAGAACCACAACGCGGCCATCTGCGAGCTCTCCAAGGACAAGAAACGACTGACTCTCGTCTGGAAGGATTTGAAGCCCGAACATTGCGGGCCGCTTGACATTCGCCTCACCGCAACCGTCACACTCGATGAGAGCGGGCTCACCTTCAACGCAGAGATCGAAAACCGCTCCCCGTATGTCGTTGAATCGTTGAGTTATCCTTGCCTTGGCGATATCCCGATGCCGTCTGGCGACGAGCCGCTCGACCGGCGCAACTGCCACTGCGAGCTCGTCAAGGTGCCGTTGCTTCCCACGTTCCCCAGCGAAAAAGGCTACTGGGGCGTCGACAGCCCCACGCAGATGGCCACGTCGCCGTTGAACCAGTTCGTCCTCATCGCGAGCGACAAACAAGGCCTCTACGCCGGTTGCCACGACGAGAACGTCAGGACCCTCGTCCAGTTCAGCTTTGAGCTCAAGCCGGGCCATGAGAGCTGGCTGACGTTCTCGGCGCCCCCCGGCGACGAGATCGCCGGCAAGCCTGCCCACCTTCAGTTCTCCGCGATCCAATTCCCGTTCTGCGCGCCCGGCGAGACGTGGCGCATGTCGCCCGTCGTCCTCAAACCCTACGTCGGCACGTGGCACAAGGGGGTGGACAACTACAAGCAATGGGTCGCCGGCTGGATGAAATACCCGCGCACCCCCGCATGGGCCCGCGAGGTCCATTCCTGGCACCAGCTCCACATCAATTCTCCCGAAAGCGAGCTCCGATGCCGTTTCACCGACCTCGTCAAGTACGGCGAGGCCTGTGCGCGCCACGGCGTCCGCGCCATCCAGCTCGTCGGCTGGAACCACGGCGGTCAGGACGGCGGCAATCCTTCACACGACTTCGATCCGCGCCTCGGAACGCTCGAAGAATTCCGCGACGCCATCGCGAAGATCCACGAGATGGGCGTCAAGATCATCCTGTTTAACAAGTACACCTGGGCTGACATCACGACGGACTGGTACCGCAACGAGCTGCACCAATATGCCGCCAAGGACCCGTACGGCGACGCCTACCGCAGCAACGGCTACCAGTACCAGACCCCGGCACAGCTTTCCGGCATAAACGTGCACAACTTCTCGTCCATGTGCCACAACAGCCCGACGTGGCGCGAGATCGCCTGCCGCGAGTTCGAGAAGAACTTCCAGTATGGCGCCGCCGGCATGCTCTACGACGAAGGCTTCCACCACGGCGCCGCCTATTACTGCTTCGACCCCACCCACGGCCACCACGTGCCCGAGTGCCTCTTTGCCGGGGACGAACCGCTCGCCGACGGCTTCCGCGCCATCGCCGACGAGAAAGACCCCGACTTCCTGTTCGCCGGCGAGGCCTTCTACGAGCACCAGTTCAGGTATTATTCCCTGACCTACTTCCGCATTCGCGCCGGCCACGTGCCGGCCCAGCGCTACATTGACCCGCACGCCCTTATCATGACAGCCGTCGCGGGCTTCAATGACAGGGACACGATCAACCTCTGCTTGCTTTATCGCTATATCATCAGCTACGAACCGTACAATTTCAAAGGTGCGCTCGACGATTTCCCGCCGACAATCGAATACGGAAAGAAGGTGGTTGCGCTCCGAAAACGGTACGCCGAATACCTGTGGGACGCCGAGTTCCGGCACGTCCTCGGCGCGTCGGTCACCGTCAATGGCACGCCGCACGAACCGTACTCGGTATTCGTGCAGCCGAAAACCGGCAAGCGCGCCGTCGCCGTCGCGAACCACGACCAAACGAGCGAGATCGAGGCGCTCGTGCAGCTCGAAACCCCTTCGCCGCGCCTGGTCCTGGCGACGCCGGAACAACCGGAACCGCAGGAAACAGACGGCCGCGTCGTCGTTCCGCCGCGCTCCGTCGCCGTCATTATGGAGGTCTAGCCGAATGATCCGTTCCCTCGTTATCGCCGCAGTGATGTGTGTCGGTGCCGCCGCCGTTGGCGACGAAGGCATCGTGCTCTACCTCCGCGAGGGCTGGCCAACGCACGCCCAGCCCTTCAAGCCGTACCAGCCCGACGCGGGGCGTCTCCTGCCTGAGCCTCCGGACACCCTCGACGAGGTGTGGTGCGGGATCTGGGCGCAGTACGATTTCGACGCCGCATTCGAGGACCGCGAACCATACAGCGTCCGCGAAATGTACACGCGCGCGTGGCTCTACTCCGTGGACGGCAAAGGCACCATCGGCGTTGACGCCAACGGCGGCTACGACGACAAGCTTGACGACACAACCACCATCGAGATCACACCCGGCGGCCGCCGCTGCAGCGCGTACCGATTCCGCCTTTACTGCACCCGCACGACGTTCGAGAAACCGATCACCCTCGACTTCGCCAAGCCATACAAGGAGCCGGGGTCCGCCTACCGTTTTACATGGAAATGGCTTGCCCCGCGCAACCAGCCGATCACGCGCTGCTCGCCCGCCATGACTTCCTTTTTATGGCTAAATCCACCGGCGAAGGCCGTCCTCGAAAAGCGCGATACGGACAATGACGGCCTCGACGACTGGAACGAACTGGAGACGCATTTTACGAACCCGTTTTCCTCCGATACCGATCAGGACGGCATTCCCGACGCCACGGAGCTCGAGCGGAAGCTCGACCCGAATAACGCTGACACCGACCTCGACGGCATCGGTGATGCCCAGGACGCCGACCCGTCCAAGGCTGAGTTCGATCTTACCCTCGACGCACCGGATATCCGTGGGCGAACGCGCTACGACGGCAAGCGCATTCTCGTCCGCGGCCCGGTGCGCATTGCGCCCCGGTCCCGACTGACGCTCCGCGACTGCGTGCTGTTTCTGGACAAGAGCCCGGCCCTCAAGCCACAGATCATCATCGAGGAGCGCGGCGAGCTCGTCGCTGAGGCAACGACCTTCCGCTCACGCGACGGCCGGGCGCTCTACCCGGTGGAAGTCAAGGGCCGCGCCAGGCTTTCGAACTGCCGGCTGCACGATGCGGACGCCTGGACGGTTCTGTACCGCGGCAACGTCCGGTTCAAGGAATGCCTTTTCGACTATAACTACCGCTCGATCATCCTCCGCACGTCGCAGAACGTCATCGAGGACTGCACCTTCGATCACGCCCATTTCGGCCTTCATATAGACCTGCGCGGCGAGGCGACGCATAACACGATCCGCAACTGCCGGTTCGATCACGCGCTGTTCTCCGCGATCGAGGTGCATGACGATTCGGGCGACACCGCCATCGAGGGCTGCGATTTCACGCGTTCGGACCACGCCGTCGTGCTCAAATCGAAGCGCGGTCACAATACGGTCCGCCACTGCAGTTTTCTGCACTGCAACGGCGGCCTCGGGCTGTCATCGCCGCACAACCTCGTCGAGGAAAACCGCTTCAACGGCCGCGCCTGGGGGCACATTACCTTCGGCGGCGCCGGCAGCAACAACGTGCTGCGCGCAAACGTGATCAAGGACGCTGAGATCTCTTTGTGGGGCAGCGAGGTCCGGGGCAATCTGTTCGAGAACAACACGTTCGTCGAGATCCCCGGCAAGGCCATCCTCCTCAAGAACGGGGCGCAGGAGAACGTGTTTCGCAACAATGAGTTCCGCGCCATTCGCGGCGCGGCGATCGTGATCTGCACCGGCTGCAACGACAACGTGTTCGAGAAGAACCGCCTCATCCCGCCCACGACCGCGCCCGTCGTCGAAAAGAATGCCGGCAACGTCGTCCGCGACAACGTCACCGTCGAGCCGCCGAAAGAATAGCCCCGGCTTTCTTGCCTACAGCCTGCGCAGGGACTCGAAACTTACGCGCGCGCTCTCGATCGTGGGCGGCGCCGGCTCGTCGTGCTCGACGAAGAACAACTCGACCCCGAGCTCCCGCTTCGCCGCGACGAACGCGGGAAAATCGAGCGTGCCCCGACCGACTTCCGTCATCGTGCGGTCCGGCGCCATGTCCTTCGCGTGGACGTACGGCACGCGGCCGGCTACCGCGCACAGCATGGCCATCGGGTCGCGTCCGCCGTAGGCGGCCCAGTACACGTCCACCTCGAAGCCGAGACTCTCGGGGTCGGCCTCAGCCACGAGAATGTCCCAGCCGCTCGTGCCGCCCATCGGCTCGAGCTCCGCGGCGTGGTTGTGGTACAGCAGCGCGATCCCCCGCTCCTTGAGCCGGGCGCCCAGCTCCGAGAGTTCCCTCGCCGTCCTGCGCCATGCCTCGGTTGACTCGGTGCGATCGCCGGGCAAGCCGGGGATGACAAACGTCGTCACGCCCACCCCGGCGTAGTAGTCCACCGTTGTATCGAACTTCTCGGCGAGATCGCCCAGCCCGACGTGCGCCGACGGAAAGCTCAGCGAAATCTCGTCGCCCAGCGCCTTGAGCGCCGCGGCTTCCATCCCGAACGTCCCGCACAGCTCCCCGCGCCGGTAGCCGATCGCCGCCACCTCGCGCAGCGTCCTCGCAAAATCCTTTTCCGCCCGGTCCCGCACCGTGTAGAGAACTAAACCGATCTCCGTCGCGTCCATTCTATTGCTCCCTCGTTGCCTGGAATGAATTCAGTTCCGAGTCCTCTACCACTTGCGCACAGGCCATGCAAGCCACAAAGCCCGACAAGCGCCAGCGCCAAGACACCGGTTCCATCTCTGCGCCCTCCGCGCTCTCCGTGCTCTCCGTGCTCTCCGTGTCCTCCGTGGTTTATCCTTCCTTTCGGTGGAGTACCAAAGATTGTGTAATTTCGCGGGCCGGTATAGGAATGGGTGTGA
>CAZJXV010000130.1:0-11484 GCA_964550015.1 uncultured Verrucomicrobiota bacterium | reverse complement strand
GGCGGCCTGCATGCGCAGGTGCCATTCGGGGCTGATGTCGTGGGCGGTGACGAAGGTGCGGCGCACGTCGTCGGGGACGTCTTCGATGTGGGCGACGCTGCCCTCGTGGGCGATGCGCTCCATGAGTTCGGGGCTGTCGACGCCGCGCTCGCGCGCGATGCGCTTGAAGGCGGGGTTGACCTCGATGAGTTCGGTGTTGTCCATGACGTTTCGGACGAAGGAGACGGCGAAGAGCGGTTCGATGCCGCTCGAGCAGCCGGCGATGATGCTGATGGTGCCGGTGGGGGCGATGGTGGTGACGGTGGCGTTGCGGATGGGGCGGCCGCCGGGCCGGTCGAAGGTGCTGCCGGGGAAGTTGGGGAAGGGGCCTCGGGCCTCGGCGAGGTCTTCGCTGGCGCGGCGGCCCTCGTCGCGGACGAAGGCCATCACCTGGCCGGCGAGGTCAATGGCTTCCTGGCTGTTGTAGGGGACGCCGAGGGCGATCAGGAGGTCGGCCCAGCCCATGATGCCGAGGCCGATCTTGCGGTTGCCGCCGACCATGTCGGTGATTTCCTGCAGGGGGAAGCGGCTCATGTCTATGACGTTGTCGAGGAAGTGGACGGCGGTGCGCACGGTCTCGCGCAGTTGTTCCCAGATGATGCCGGTTTCGTCCACGAAGCGGGCGAGGTTGATCGAGCCGAGGTTGCAGGCCTCGTAGCCGAGCAGGGGTTGCTCGCCGCAGGGGTTGGTGCTTTCGATGCGGCCGACGTGCGGGGTGGGGTTGTCGCGGTTGATGCGGTCGAGGAAGACGATGCCGGGGTCGCCGTTGTGCCAGGCGTTGTCGACGATGGCTTCGAAGACCTTGCGCGCGCGGACGGTGGCGACGGGGGTGTCGTCGCGCGGGTTGATGGTGCTGTAGGAGTCGTCGTCGGCGACCATGCGCATGAATTGCTCGTCGATGCCGACGGAGATGTTGAAGTTGGTGATGCGGTTGTTGGCGCGCTTGCAGCCGATGAAGTCGAGCACGTCGGGGTGGGTGTAGTTCATGATGGCCATGTTGGCGCCGCGGCGGAAGCCGCCCTGGTTGACGGCGTCGGTGGCGGCGTCAAAGACGTGCATGAATGAGACGGGCCCGCTCGAGAGCCCGTAGGTGGTGGAGACGATGTCGTCTTTGGGCCGGAGCTTGGAGAAGCTGAAGCCGGTGCCGCCGCCGCTTTTGTGGATGATGGCCGCGTCGCGGATGGCCTTGAAGATGCTTTCCATGGAGTCCTCGACGGGCACGACGTAGCAGGCGCTGAGCTGCTGGAGGGCGCGGCCGGCGTTCATCAGGGTGGGCGAGTTCGGCATGAACTCGAAGCGCGTCATGATGCCGTAGAACTCTTCGGTGACGGCGTCGAGGTCGGCCCCGGGGTCGTAGTGGGCGTCGGCCTGGGCGATGTTGTCGGCCACGCGCCGGAACATCTCTTCAGGGGTTTCGGTGGGTGTGCCGTTCTCGTCGCGCAGGAGGTAGCGGCGCTCGAGCACGCGCCGTCCGTTGTCTGTCAGTGGCAGGGTGTCTGTGGCTCCCTCGATGGAGGAGAGACTTCTGCTTTCGGCCGGAGAATCCTGCACGCTGCCCCCCCTTGGTTGTGGTTCCCTTAAGTGATGAAAGAATAAAGACTCGTTGAGCACCTCACTAACTGGCGAAGACGGAGACTAGCACAAGATATAGTGGTGTCAAGCTTTTTTTTCTCAAAATGTTGTGGTTGGGGCGCTCCCAGGGGCGGATTGTCTCGATCATTGTGATTTGCAGTGGGTTGGGCTAGACTTCGCTGGCCAGGCGGGCGCCTTCGTTGGGCAGAGGGGCAACTTCGTTTGCCAGGCGGGCAACTTCGTTTGCCAGGCGGGCACCTTCGTTTGCCAGGCGGGCACCTTCGTTTGCCAGGCGGGCGCCGGCCTGGTGTGGAGCGGAGGTCGTCTAAGAGAGGTCGTCTGAGAGAGGTTGGGAGACGATGAACTCGTTGTGGATCGCGTTGCTCTCGTTCGTGGGCTTCATTGCCGCGTACCGTCTCTACGGCCGGTACCTGGGGCGGAAGATCTTCCGGATCAATCCGGAGGCGATGTGCCCGTCGAAGAGGCTCGAGGACGGTGTGGATTACGTGCCGACGCGGCGGATCGTGTTGTTCGGGCACCACTTCACGTCGATTGCGGGGGCGGCGCCGATCGTGGGGCCGGCGGTCGCGTTGTTCTGGGGGTGGCTGCCGGCGCTGCTGTGGGTGGTGTTGGGTTCGATTTTCGCCGGGGCGGTGCACGATTTCGGGGCGCTGGTGCTTTCGGCGCGCCGGGACGGCACGTCGGTGGGCGACATCGCGGGCGATGTCATCAGCCCCGCCGTGCGGGTGCTGTTTCTGCTGGTGGTGTTTTTCATGGTGCTGATCGTGATTGCGGTGTTTGCGTTGATTATTGCGGGGCTGTTTCAGGGGTATCCGGCAAGCGTGCTGCCGATCTGGTTCCAGGTGCCGCTGGCGCTTGGGGTGGGCACGGTGGTGGCGAAGCGATGGGGCAGCATCCCGCTGTGGTCGATCGGGGCGCTGGTGCTGATGATGGTGTCGGTCTGGCTCAGCGCGACCTATTTGCCGGCGTCGTGGGCGGCGGGCTTGCAGAGTATCAGGGTGCGCATCCCCGGTGTGTGGGACCTCGGCGCGGTGGAGGTGTGGATCGTCGTGCTGCTGGCGTACTCGTACGTGGCCTCGACGCTGCCGGTGCACCGGCTGCTGCAGCCGCGGGACTACATCAACTCGCACCAGCTCTTTCTGAGTCTCGGGCTGATCATGCTCGGGCTGGTGGTGGTGAGCGTCATGGCGTTGTTCGGCGCGGCGCCGGTGCCGAAGTTCGTGGCGCCGGCGGTGCGGGCGAACCCGGCGGGCGCGCCGCCGATGTTTCCGTTGCTGTTCGTGACGATCGCGTGCGGTGCGATCAGCGGGTTTCATTCGTTGGTGGCGTCGGGCACGACGTCGAAGCAGCTCCGGACCGAGGCGGACGCGCCGGCGATCGGCTACGGGGGCATGCTGGCCGAAGGGACGCTGTCGGTGGTGGTGATCGTTGCGTGCGGGGCGGGGATCGCGCTCGCGGGCGGGGTGGGCGCGTTTGACGCGGGTGCGTTTGGCAGCTTCTACTCGAAGTGGGCCGGGGGTGAGCTGCTGGCGGTCAAGCTTAAGCCATTCATCGAGGGGGCGGGCGCGTTTCTGCGCTATCTGGGCCTGCCGGCGGCGGTCGGCACGACGCTGTTGGCGGTGGTTATTATCAGCTTCGCCGGCACGACGCTCGACACGTCGTGTCGGATCCAGCGCTACGTGGTGGGTGAGCTGGCGCGGCATGCAGGGTACCCCGGGGTGGCGAGGCGGCACCCGGCCACGGCGATCGCCGTCGGCACGGCGGCGGGTCTGGTGTTCCTGGCGGCGCCGGGCGGCAAGGGGGGCCTGGTGCTGTGGCCGCTGTTCGGCACGGTGAACCAGTTGCTGGCGGGGCTGGCGTTGCTGGTGGTGAGCGTGTGGTTGTACCGGCGTAGGACGAACTTCGTGTACGCGGCGGCGCCGATGGTGTTCGTGCTGTTCATGACGGGGTGGGCGATGGTGCTCAAGCTGAGGGACTTTGCGCGGAGCTTCGCGGCGGACACGTCGGAGAGGAAGTGGCTGGTGCTGCTCGCGATCGGGGCGGTGGTGTTTGCGCTGGAGGTGTTCATCATCGGTTTTGCGGTCAGCGTGTTTGCGCGGGGCCGGGGCCGGCTGGGGGCGGCGGGCGCCGAGCCGGAGGGCTAGGGGGCATTTCTCGCGGAGAGCCGGCGCCGGGCGGGCGGCGAGCGATCCGCAATGGAAAAAATGGGGACAGGCACCTATTGTTCTGCGCCACGGTGTGTCGGATGTGTCCGGCGTCTACGGAGAATAGGTGCCAGTCCCCATTTTTCCCGGAAGCCGGCGCGGCTTTGCAGATGTTTCTGCCGCCCCTCCGGGGCTGGGATTGTGTGTTTTCTCGTCGTGAACCTGGGGCTTACGCTTGTGCTGAAAAACCTGTGCCCGCGACGCCCCGTCGGGGCACCACGTGCGTAGCCGTAGGCGTAAGCCTACGGAGCGCGAGCGAGGAACAACCAACTTTCGTCGACGGCCGACCGGCCCGGACGGGGCCGGTCGGCCGTCGAGAAAGAGGATCTTTATCGGTCGCCTCCTACCCGTAGGCTGACGCCTACGGCTACTTACGTTCGGCCCCTTCGGGGCATAGGACGACGTGCGTCGCGCTTCGGGGCATAGGACGACGTGGGTCGCGCCGTGGAGGACGTGCTGGTGGCGGTTTCTTCAACAGGCCCGTAGGCCTACGGGGCGCGAGCGAGGAACAAGCAAGCTTCGCCGACGGGCGACCGGCCCGGACGGGGCCGGTCGCCCGTCGAGGAAGAAAACCTTTATCGGTCGCGTCCTGCCCGTAGGCTGACGCCTACGGCTACTCACGTTCGGCCCCTTCGGGGCATAGGACGACGTGCGTCGCGCTTCGGGGCATAGGACGACGTGGGTCGCGCCGTGCAGGAGGTGCTTCGGGGCATGGGACGACGTGGGTCGCGCCGTGCAGGAGGTGCTTCGGGGCATGGGACGACGTGGGTCGCGCCGTGCAGGAGGTGCTTCGGGGCATAGGACGACGTGGGTCGGGCCGTGGAGGACGTGCTGGTGGCGGTTTCTTCAACAGGCCCTTACGCGCCGGGCTACGCGCTGTCGGGCTTGCCCGCCAAGGGCGGGCCTCCGGCCCTCATGGCGGCACGATCCGGGTGAGGCCCCTTTTGCGGCACGATCCGGGTGAGGCCGTTTTTTTCAGCAGGCTGTTAGGGGTGGCGCGGCTTTTGCTTGACATGTGTGGTGCGTGTTCGTACGGTGTTGGCGCTGTGCAGGCCGGTTGATCTGCTCGATGTGGCTGACTTCGCGGGGAAATCGAAAGGAAGCGAGATGTTTCGGAAGGGAAGGCAGAGTTCGGGGCCGTCCGGGCCGGTGCGTTCGACACTGGGCGGGCCGGCGAGCGACGGGCCTTCAAGTCGGGAACCCATCAAGGAGGAGCCGATGTTGAACAGGGACCGCCCGGTTGGGCCGCCGCCGGAGGGCGGAGGCACCTTTCTGGGCAGCGATGTGGAGTTCAAGGGGTGTCTCAAGTTCGGGGGTGAACTGAGGATCAACGGCAAGTTCGAGGGCGAGATCGCCAGTTCCGGCACGGTCCATGTTGGCCCCGAGGGAGATGTGAAGGCGGAGATCGCGGTCGGCGGCGCGGTCGTCGAGGGCAAGGTCAATGGCAACATCAGGGCCGGCGACCGGGTCGAGCTGCGTTCGACCGCGCAGATGGTGGGCGACATCACGGCGAGCAAGTTGATCGTCGAGGAAGGGGTGGTGTTCGTCGGCCGGTGCGAGGTGGGCTCGGAGCAGGCGAGCCGTGCCGAGGCGGTCGAGACAGAGAAGGAGAAACCGGAGCCGGCGGAGTCGCCGGAGCCGGCGGTTGAGCTGAGTTTCGGCGCCTCGTAGGGCCCGACGCGGCCCCTTGCGGGGTTTCCAGCCCATGTTGAATAGGCTCAGGAAACGGACTCCGGAGGCCCGGCTCGTCGAGTGTCCAAAGTGCGGCCGGCGGCAGCACCTGGACAAGGCAGCGCTCTCGGCGTTCTGCAAGCAGTGTCACACGCGGCTCTCGGTGGACGAGTCGGCCCCGCCCGGCCGGTCGAGCCGGCTTCCCTCCTTTGGCGGCGATGCCGCGCCCACGGTGCTGATTGCCTGCCCGCACTGCGGCAAGGAGACGGCGACGCCCAAGACGGCGATCAATGCGACGTGCAAGCATTGTCACGAGCTGTTCCCGGTGCGCGGCGGGCGGGCGGCGAGCGTGCCGACGCGGGGGGGCCGGGTCGAGGGCGCACGGGCGCGCGTGGTGCGGTGTTACACGTGCGGCGCGGACGTGACGGCGGCGCGGGAGGCGCTCTCGACGATGTGCCCCAAATGCGGGCAGCGCGTGGAGCTTCGTGACATGGAGATCCGGGCGCGGCGGCAGGAGGACGTGTATACGTGCGGGCGTCTGTACGTGGCGGCGCGGGGGATGGTCGAGGGCCGGATCAGTGCGGGTGCGGTGGAGATCGACGGCGAGGTGCGTGGTCCGGTGGTGAGTGGTTCGTCGCTCGTGGTGGGGGCGACGGGCCGGTGCTACGGGGAAGTGGTGGCTCGGGCGCTGCGGGTGGACAAAGGGGCGGTGTTCGTGGGGCCGGTGCGGCTGAACGAGGAGTTGTTGGACACGACGTGAGGCGTCGTCGCCGGCGGCGGGTGGCGGCCGCGGCGGCGATGGATTGCTCTTGGGCACACTGTCTGGCACGGTGTCTGGGCAGGCTGTCCAAGAGTTGCGTTGTTTTGGACGACGGAGGCGGTTGCGGCGCGCACGAGATGGCGAAAGCGGAGATCGGATTCGAGAACCATCATTGGGCCCGGGAGCTGTTCGGGCCGGGCGAGGAGCGGCTGCGGTTGGCGGAGGCGCGGCTCGGCGTGCAGCTCGTCGCGCGCGGCACGCTGCTGCGCGTGATCGGCGAGCGGGAGAACGTCGAGCGGGCCGAGGCGCTGTTCCGGCGGTTGTTCGAGGAGCGGCGCCGGGGGTTGCCGGCGGACCGCGTGGCGTTCGAGGCGGCGCTCAGGCAGATTGCGGGCGATGGGGCGGTGCCGCGGGCGGCCGAGCGCGGGGGCGGCCCGGCGCGAGGGGCCGGGGAGGCGGACCTGCGGATCGAGGTGCCGTCGCGCCGGCGGGTGGTCGTGCCGCGCACGGAGGGCCAGGAGGCGTACGTGCGCGCGATGCGCGAGGGCGAGATGGTGTTCGCGATCGGGCCGGCGGGCACGGGCAAGACGTACCTGGCGATGGCGATGGCGGTGTCGGCGATTACGCGCGGGGACGTGGCGCGGATGATCCTGGCGCGGCCGGCGGTCGAGGCGGGCGAGAGCCTGGGCTTTTTGCCGGGGGACATGTACGAGAAGGTGTCGCCGTACCTGCGGCCGCTCTATGATGCGCTGTACGAGATGATGGAGATCCCGAAGGTGAAGCGCTCGCTCGACACGGGGGTGATCGAGGTGGCGCCGCTGGCGTTCATGCGGGGCCGGACGCTCAACGACTCGTTTATCATCCTGGATGAGGCGCAGAACACGACGAGCGAGCAGATGAAGATGTTTTTGACGCGGATGGGGTTCGGCTCGCGGGTGGTCGTGACGGGGGATGTGACGCAGGTGGACCTGCCGGCGTCGCGTGTGTCGGGGCTGATCGAGGTGGGCAGCATCCTCGAGGGGATCGAGGGGATCCGTTTCTGCCGGTTGACCGAGCGGGACGTGGTGCGGCACGCGCTCGTGCAGAAGATCGTGCGCGCCTACGAGGAGCGGCAGTTTCCCCGGGGCCGCGGCGCAGGAGGTGAGGACGCATGAGGGTGTTCAAGCGTCGTCGTCTGGTCAAGCGAGGGTTGACGAGCGCGGTCAAGCGCGCGAGCGGGGCGCGCCACCCGGTGCTCGACTACCTGGATCGCGGGGCGATCCCGCGGGCGATCACGGGGCTGGTGCTGCTCGCGGCGCTCACGGTGATTGTGGCGCGGCGGGTGTACCTGCCCCGGCTCTCGCTGGGGCAGCAGGCGAAGCAGGATATCGTGGCCACGAGTGCGTTTACGTACGAGGACGCGGAGAAGCGCCGCCAGGTGATGGACGATGAGCGGGCGAAGGTGCCGGCGATCTCGCGTCTCGACGAGGCGAAGATCAACGAGGTGTTCAAGGCGTTGGAGGCGTTCTTCGCCGAGGCGGCCGAGGCCAACGCGGAGACGGGCAACTCCGAGGCGGCGGACGGGCGGCGCCAGCGTGTCGAGCAGGAGGCGGTGCGGCTGTTTCCGAAGTTCGACTCCGTGCAGATCAACGAGGTGCTTTCGGACCCGAAGTACGCGGGCCGGGTGGGGCAGCTGCGCGGCGTGGTGCTGGGGCTTGCGAGCGTGCGGACGTTTTACGCGGAGGATTACCGGCCTCCGTCGTCGCTTGAGCACGAGTGCATCAGCGCCACGGCGTTCGGCCACGGGCTTGACGAGGCGGTGGAGGAGGCGTTCGAGGGGGAGCCGGACGAGGTGGTGGCGATCCTCAAGGTGATCGCGGACGGCGCTGCGGTGTTCATGGACGATTCGGCAACGACGCGCCTGCTGCGGGAGAAGCGGGCGGCGGTGGTGCCGAAGCAGTACACGGAGGTGGGCCGGCTCGAGACGATCATCAGCAAGGGGGAGAAGGCCACGGACGTGCACGTGCAGAAGCTGCGCGCGCTCAACGAGGAGGAGCTCCGGGCGGAGGGGGCGCGCAAGACGCGGTACCTGTACCGGGGTTCCGTGGCGGTGGCGATGGCGGTGCTGCTGGGGCTGAGCGCGCTGTACCTGGCGCGGTTCGAGCCGCGGGTCTTCGGGCGCACGTCGAAGCTGGCGCTTATCGGGGTCGTGTCGGTCATGGCGTTGGGTCTGACCAAGGCGATCGCGCTGACGGACCCGCCGGGGCGGTGGTGGCCGTACGTGGTGCAGTTTCCGGTGTTTGTGGCGCTGCCGGTGATGATCGTGGCGATGGTGTTCCGGCTGCGGCTGGCGTTTTTCCTGATGCTGGTGCTGTCGGTGATCTCGGGCATTCACTACAGTGCGCTGACGGCGGAGATCACGATCGACCCGACGTTCGTGTTGTTGGGGATCATGTCGGGGAGCGCGGCGGCGCTGTATGCGCGCACGATCCGCTACCGCAAGGAGTTCATTCGTTCGGGGGCGATCATCGGGTTGCTGAGTTTCATTGTGATTGCGGTGGTGGGGATGCTTCGCGGGCTGGGGGCGGACGTGCTGTGGCGCCAGGGCGTGGGGGGCCTGGCGGCGGGCGTGGCGGCGACGGTGCTTGCGTGGCTGCTGCTGCCGTCGCTGGAGATTTTGTTCCACATCACGACGAACATCAGTCTCGTCGAGCTGGGCGATTCGAACCACCCGCTGCTCAAGCGGATGGTGATGGAGGCGCCGGGCACGTACCACCACTCGCTCATCGTGGGCAACCTGGCGGAGTCGGCCGCGGAGGCGATCGGCGCCAACGCGCTGCTGGCGCGGGTGGGGGCGCTGTACCACGACATCGGCAAGCTGAAGAAGCCGGCGTATTTCAGCGAGAACGAGCAGCACGCGCGGAGCCGTCACGACACGCTGATTCCGTCCATGTCGAGCCTGATCATCACGAGCCACGTCAAGGACGGCATAGACCTGGGGGTGAAGTACCGGCTCAAGCCCGCGATTTTGGACATCATTCGCGAGCACCACGGCACGTCGCTGGTGTACTTTTTCTACAAGCGGGCCGAGCAGATGAACGGGGAGGCCGCGGGCGTCGATGAGGCGGACTTCCGCTACCCGGGCCCGAAGCCGCAGAGCAAGGAGGCGGCGATCATCATGCTGGCCGATGCGGTCGAGGCGGCGGCCCGGGCGATGGAGAAGCCGACGGCCACGAAGATCCGGACGCTCGTGCGCGAGCTGATCCTGGCGCGGTTCAACGACGGGCAGCTTGACGAGAGTGACCTGACGCTGCGCGACCTGCACCGCATCCGGGAGTCGTTTACGCATATCGTGCTTGGCACGCTGCACCAGCGGGTGAAGTATCCGAAGGAGGGCGAGCCGGGCGAGGAAGAGGCTGAGGTTGAGGCGGGTGAAGAAGAGGCCGACCAGGGCGAGGCTCAGGGGGCCGAAGGGGCCGGGGAGGCCCACGGGTCCGGAGAGGCCGACGGCCGCCGCGGCGAGAGCCGTTCTGATCAGCAACTCACAAAAGCACCTTGAGCTCGATGAGGCGAGCGTGCGGGGGCTGGCCGAGTTCGTGCTGGAGTCCGAGGGTGCGCCCGCGGGGGCGGAGGTGAGCATTGCGGTCGTGGACGACGCGGCGATCGCGGCGCTCAATGTCCGCCACCTTGGCCGTGAGGGACCCACCGACGTGATTGCGTTCCCGATGGAGGAGGCCTCCGGGCCAGAGGCGGCCGGACCGGAGGCGGCCCAGCACGGTGGGGCGGTGCTGCTGGGCGACGTGGTGGTGTCGGCCGAGCGGGCGATCGGCTACAGCCGCGAGCACGGGGGGGATACGCTCGCGGAGCTGTCGCTGTACCTGGTGCACGGGTTGCTTCACCTGCTTGGCTACGACGACCGGGGCGAGCCGGCCCGGGCACGGATGCGCCGGCGCGAGGAGGAGCTGCTGGGCCAGGCGGCCGCGGCGGGGGTTGTCTTGCGTGGCCGCGTCGTGCATACTGGCGACTGAGAAGGAGCTGAAGGAGTCTTGGAAGAAGAGACAGAGTTATTCCTGCTCTACGCGGTGCTGGTGGTCCTGAGTGCAGCGGCCGGCATCGCGCGGGAGTCGCTGCTGGGGCTGCGGGTCGCGCAGAGGGGCGGCAGCGCTGAAGGCGGGGGGAGGGCCACGGGCCGCCTTGTGCTGCTCGAGCGCAGCGACGAGTACCTGTTGACCATCCTGATCGTGAACAATCTGGCCAAGTTGGCCGGTGTGTGCGTGCTCTTCGTTCTGTTTCGCCTGGTGGTGTCACCGCTGTGGCTTCAGGTGGTGCTGGCGCTCGGCGTGGGGTCGGCGGTGATCTTGCTCGTGGCGGAGCTGGTGCCGCGGCATCTGGCGCAGGCCCGTCCGGAGGCGTGGCTGCGGCGGCTGGCGCCTCTGGTGCGGGTGCTGCACGTGGTGTTCTATCCGGTGGCGTGGGTGGCGGGCCGGGTGGTGCGGCTGCTCAAGGGCGCGTTTGGGATCGAGGGTTCGATCTTCCCGCTGTCGGAGGCGCCGAGTGTGCTGCGTGAGCTCATCGAGGCGTCCGAGGAGAACGGCAAGCTCGAGGCGGACGACCGGGAGCTGATCACGTCGATTTTCGAGTTTCGGGACACGATCGTGCGCGAGGTGATGGTGCCGCGTGTGGACATGGTGTGCCTCGAGGACGAGGCCACGTTGGTCGAGGCGCACCGGCTCGTTGTGGACAAGGGCCACTCGCGCATCCCGGTGTATCACGACAATCTGGACACGGTGGTCGGGGTGCTCTACGCCAAGGACCTGCTGGCGCACGTGGGGAAAGGGCCGTTGGGGGAGCGCACGGTCACGGAGGCGGTGCACGAGCCGATGTTCGTGCCGGAGACGAAGCGGGTGGTCGAGCTGCTGCGCGAGTTCCAGCAGCGGCGGATGCACCTGGCGATCGTGGTGGACGAGTACGGCGGTACGGCGGGGCTGGTGACGATCGAGGACCTTCTGGAGGAGATCGTCGGGGAGATCCGCGACGAGTACGACACGGAGTCGGCGCTGTACGAGGCGGACGGCACGGGCGGGTTCATCGTGGACGCCAAGATGGGGATCGGGGAGATCGAGGACGAGCTGGGCATCGTGCTCCCGGAGGAGGAGGAATATGATACACTGGGTGGGTTCCTCTTTACGCGTCTGGGCAAGGTGCCCGAGGCGGGCGAGGTGCTGAGGGAGAACGGCG
>CAZJXV010000129.1:0-11524 GCA_964550015.1 uncultured Verrucomicrobiota bacterium | reverse complement strand
GTGATGGTCCAGAACTGCCACCAGGTCGAGGCGCCGTCAATGGCGGCGGCTTCGTAGAGGCTCCGGGGGATGCGTTCCATGGCGGCCAGGAAGAGGATGGTGAAGAAGCCGCAGGCGCCCCAGACGGAGATCGGGATGAGGGCCGTGTAGAGGTGCTCGGGGGAGAGCCAGGCGAAGTTCTTGAACCCGGTCAGGCCGATGCCGACGAGGGCCCGGTTCACGACGCCGCCCTGGGGGTTGAACATGTGCATCCACAGGAGCGTCGCGGCGACGACGCCGAGGATGTTGGGGAACAGGATGACGATGCGGAAGACCCTGGCGCCCCTGAGGCCGCGGCTGATGCATGCGGCCAGAAAGAGCGAGAGCGGCAGGACGCACAGCGGGATGACGAACATGAGGAACAGGTTGTTGCCGAGCGCGATCCAGAAGCCGTCGCTTTCAAATAGGAGCCGCTTGAAGTGGAGTAGGCCCTTGTAGGTCATCTCGGTCAGGCCGTCCCAGCGGTACACGCTCCAGGCGAATGACTTGAGGCACGGCACGACGACGAACACGGTGTAGAGCACGGCGGCGGGGCCGATGAACGTGAGGACGGCCCGCCAGTTGAGCCGCGCGGAGGGGGCGAGGAAGCGGCGTCTTGTGCGGCGACGCTTCGCGCGGGCGCGGACGACGGCGGAGGCGATCAGGACGACGGGTCCGGACGCCAAGACGGTCAGCAGGGCGATGGGCTTCCAGACGTGGCGGACGGTGACCTTGTCGGGGTCCTCCCAGCGTGTGCGGATGCCGGCGGCCTGGCGTTCGAGCTCGGCGGCGACGTGCTCGGGCGTCATCGGCTTGCGCTTGAGCAGGTTGAGGCAGGCGTCGCTCCAGTGCTGGTGCATGACCTTCGTGTGCCTGCTGGGGCCGTAGGTTGCCCGGGCGGTCTCGATCATGCCGGCGAGGTCGTGGAGGTCCTCGGAGAGGTTTTGCCCGGAGACTCCCCTGACGGCGACGGGGATGTCGCGCCGGCGGCAGAAGGTGGCGGCCATCTCTCGCGAGGTCATGAAGCGCAGGAAGTCCACGGCCTGGCGGGGATTGGCGCTGTCTTTCATGATGAGGAAGTAGCCGCCTCCGACGGCCAGGGCAGTGGGGTCGGCCTTGCCGGCGGGCGCGACGGGAAAGTTGAAGGTGCCGAGCCGGAAGCCTTCGGGGATCTTGCCCATCATCTCGCTCTTGAGCCAGGAGCCGCAGGGCACCATGGCGGCGTGGCCGAGGAAGAACTGGAGCTGGGCCTCGGTGTGGCTCATGCCCATGGCGCCGGGCTGGAAGTATTCGGAGCCGGTTTTCTGCACGAGGGTCAGGGCCTGTTCGAATTCGGCATTGGCGAAGCAGCCGGGCTCGAGCTCGTTCTGGGCCTCGAACGCCTCGGGCCCGGCGAGATGATAGTAGGCGGCGGCGATGAGCATGTGGGCGTAGTCGGGGTAGCGGCCCTGGAAGGCGAGCGGCGCGATGCCTTCGGCCTTGATCGCTTCGCACAGCGTGAAGAAGTCGCTCCAGGTCGCCGGCGGCGTCCAGCCGTGCTGTTCGAACATGACCTTGTTGTACCAGATGGCGGACACATGGTACATCAGCGGCACGCCGTACGTGTTGCCTTTGTAGCTGTAGTAGTCGAGGCTGCCGGGCAGGAACGAGTCGCGCCAGGTGGCGTCGCCTTCCCAGTTGGGTCCGTCGAGGAACTCGTCGAGGGGCAGGATGCGGCCGGCGCGGATCAGGGGCCAGTAATCGAGCGCGGCGTTGGTGAGCTCCGGGTCGGTGCCTTCGAGGATACGCACGCGGACCTTGGTGTCCATGCGGGGGTCGCCGTAGAGGTTGACCTCGACGCCGGGGCGCTGCCTTTCGTAGGCGCGGGCGATCTCGAGGAAGACGTCGAGGCCTTCGCCGCCCTCGAAGAGCGGCACCTCGATCCGGACCGGCCTGGCCGGTTGAGCGGCCTGGGCCGAGGTTGGGGAGAAGACCCACGTGAGCGCCAGGAGCGTGGCGGCGGCGGCCAGCGCGCGCAGGACGATGCCGGGGCGTTCGATCTTCATGGGTCGTGCTCCGTGATCGGGCAATGCAACCGCTTCCACGGGACGGAGTCAAGGCGTTTTCCGGCCGCCGGCCGCCGGCCGCGGTGCGCGCCTCGGACCTGCGCCGGGCGGGAGACGGTCTGCTCCGGAGACGGCTTGCTCCAACGTTCACGTCTCTGCTAATCTCGCCGCAGCCGCTGGGCGTGGGCGACGGCCGTTGTTTCCGGGGCGCGTCGGCGGCGAGAGGCGCCGCGTGCGGCGGCTCCTGGTGAGGGACTCAAGGCGTTTGCGAAAAGCAACTCCGAACGAGGGGGCGCGAGAACGATGAAGAGATGGATTGCGTGCGTTGTGTGCCTGGCCGTTGTCGTCCTGTCGTGTGGGGCGCGGGCGTTCGAGGTCACGGTGCCGAAGTGGGGGTTCATTGACAAGACGGGCGAGTTCGTCATCGAGCCGCAGTTCGCCGAGGTCCACGATTTCTCCGACGGCCTCGCCTGGGTGCGCACGGAGCTCGGGGGCCGGGTCAGCTTCGTCAACGCGAAGGGGGAGATCGTGCTCGAGACGGGCTACACGGACGTCGGCGACTTCCGCGAAGGGTTGGCGCACGTGTGGGTCGCCGGCGGCCGGTGCGGCTACATGGACACAACGGGCAAGCTCGTGATCCCGCTCAAGTTCAGCGAGGCGTGGTGGTTTTCCGAGGGGCTGGCGCGGGTGCAGGTCGGCGGGTGGTCGGGCAAGTACGGCTACATAGACAAGACGGGCACACTCGTCATCGAGGCGAAGTTCGACCGGGCCAACGAGTTTTCCGAGGGGCTGGCCGTGGTGGAGGTGGGCGAGAAGTACGGCTTCATCAACAAGACGGGCGAGTACGTGGTGGAGCCGACGTTCGAGTGGGCGCACGATTTTTCCGGGGGGATGGCGGCGGTCCGAGTCGGGGGCAAGATGGGGTTTATCGACACGAGCGGCACGATGGTCATCGGGCCGCAGTACAAGGCGGTCGGCGACTTCTCGGAAGATCTGGCGGCGTTCAAGCGCACGATCAACTGGGGCTACATCAACAAGACGGGCGAGGTGGTCATCAAGGACACGCTGCGCAAAGCCCAGCCGTTCTGCGACGGCCGGGCGCGGGCGTCGCGCGGCACTGACACCGGCTTCATCGACACGGGCGGCAACTTCGTCATCAAGGCGGAGGGGTTCAATGTCTTCGCCGATTTCCGCGAGGGGCTCGCCCGCATCGCGGTCATGATGAAGCCGGCGTTCATCGACACGACGGGCAAACGCGTGATCGCGGCGAAGTTCGAGGACGCCGGCGATTTCCACGAGGGGCTGGCCCGCGCGGCCGTCATCGAGGGGGAGGGGGACGAGGAAGCGGAGTAGGCCGGGCGTTCCGGCAGTCGCCTAGAGGTGGCTGCGCGGGGCTTGAACAGCACGGGTCACGCCCGGAAGCGCGTTGCCCGAGTTAGACGGCGGGGCGTGTTTCCTCGCAGGAAGCCGGCTGGGCCGTGAGCGAACGCTAGCGCATGCCCTCCTCAAGATACCTGACGATCCGATCCCTTGCCGTCACAAGGCTGCTGAATTGCTTCTCGCACACGTCGCTGAACCGGGCAAGGACCTTGCGGGCAATCTGCTCTTGATCCTCAAAGATGGCCACAGCGCGAAAGGCCATGTTCCAGCGCTCAAACTGCAGGATCGAGATTGTGGCGTCACGGACCTTGTCATCACCGGGGAGCGCGAACAGCAACAAGGGACGAGGCATGCTGTTGATCCGGCAATCCACAAGATACTTGCCCTCCGGATCGTGCTCCGGATCGTGCCACCCAAACGCGCGACGCGACTCGGGCACCTTCTCTTCGACGAGAGCCTGGAAGTCTTCGAGAAACGTAGATCGAACCCGCTCCCGCGTGAGGAAGCTCACATCCGTGATCTTCAGGAGCGCCTGTACGAAGTTGTAGAGCGCTCCGCCGTAATCGCCATCCGGGACTTGGATACGTAACTCTCCTTCACGGTCCTCGACCGAGAACGAATCGAGGGCCCCGGATATGACTTTCGACCTGGTGCCACGGTGCAAGTCTTTCTCATCGACGGCGTATGTCAACCGCATATACGTATGGCCTTCGTCGCTCAGGACCCAGCGACTTCCCTCTCTCTTAAGGACGATACTGAGATGGTCCCCATCATCGAACATCAGGGGTGTGAGGACGCGGTAGCGGTCGATCCCCTCTGGCTCGAGGCGGATCCCTTCGACGACTTTTCTCCTGAAATCTTGCTGAATGGCTTCAACGCTCATCAAAGGACCCCTCCTGAAATAGGTCCCTCTGCCCTGACGTTGGGACTACGAAGCCGCAGTCTCTCAGCAGGCAGTCCATAGCGCCTGCCAGATCTGAATATCGGTTCGTTGGCTCAGCATACGCGTCTTCTTCTTCAAAGCCAGCCTGTTGGTACCGCTCCGTGGCGATATGAATGTGAAAACCGTCGAACGTGTCGCCCTCAATCTTGTTCGTGTGCTGATGTCGCCCGTTGCACCGGCGCAGCCTGAAGAGCTTGGCCGACCGAGGCGGTACGTAAGCAAGAATCACCGAGAAATCCAGTATATTGAAGCTGCTCTGTCTGACAATCAATCGGAATCCAGATCTGCGTGCTCCCGTCACACTGAGCTCCTGTTCCTTGTGCCCCCGCTTGGGTTTCGCTACAAGCCTGCTGCGGAAGTCCTCGGGGAGCGGTTTTGGCTCGGCAAGTAGACGCTGGATCTCGGTGTCGGTCAGCCTAACCGGCATGCAGCACCTCGTGGCCCCTTCCGGAAGCGAGCGGAACCTCTCTAGCTCAGGGTGGTGCCAGATTACCAGAAAGGACGTTCCAGCGCTAGCGCCGGGCAGCTCTTTTCGTTAGGAGGCGCTTGTCGTGGTTACAGGTGGGTGCGGAGGCTGAGCTCGGCGGGGTGGGGGTGGAGGTAGTACTGCTCGGCGAGGTACTCGCCGACGGTCCGGTCGGCGGGGCCGTATTTGCGCACGTAGTGGTTGAGCAGGGTGATCGGGACGATCAGCGGGATGGTGCCGCGCCGGTACTGTTCGATGGTCTCGAGGAGTTCCTGTTTCTCGTCGGGCGAGAGCTGCTTCTTGAAATAGCCCATGACGTGTTGAAGCACGTTGCACTGCTTGCGGACGGTGGCCATGGGCTTGAGCGCGGTCATGAGCAGCGCGTGGTAGCGCTGGTAGAGGTCTTTCGGCGGGTAGTCTTTGGCTGCGGCGACGAGCCGGCCGAGCTCGGTGAGGTGCTTGGGGCTGTGGGCCATGATGAGCAGCTTGTGCCGCGCGTGGAATTCCACTAACCGGCCGCGCGTACGGCCCTGCTGGAGGAGCTCCTGCCAGCGCGCGACGGCGAAGACGCGCTCGATGAAGTTTTCCCGGAGCCGGGCGTCGTGCAGGCGGCCGTCGTCCTCGACGGGCAGCAGGGGGAAGTGCTCGATGAAGACGCGGGCGAAGACGCCGACGCCGGTGTTGGCCGGCACGCCGTTCTTGTCGTAGACCTTGACGCGTTCCATGCCGCTCGAGGGCGACTTGCTCTTGAAGATGTAGCCGCAGAGGTTTTCCTGTTCGAGCTCGCGCACGCGCGTGCGCGCCCAGGCCTCCATCCGGTCGGTGAGGTCCTCGCCGCTTTCGGCGAAGACGAGGCGGGGCGGGTCGCTCGGGCCGACGAGGCGCAGCGGCGGGCGCGGGGTGGGGAGGCCGACTTCGACCTCGGGGCAGACGGGGACGAAGTCGAAGTGCGTGCTGAGCTCGTCGGTGATGAAGCGGTCGCGCTTGTGGCCGCCGTCGTAGCGGACGTGCTCGCCGAGGAGGCAGGTGCTGACGCCGAGTTTGGGTTTATCTGGCATGGTATTTCTCCATGTACCGGCGGCAGCGCAGTTTTCTGGCGGTGTTCTCCGAGCTCATATAACGCACCGTGCCGAAGATGGGTCGCTCGGGCCCCCACGGCCGGTCGTAGCGGCCGAGGATCCAGAAGATGCCGCTGTACGAGTTGGGGTTGCGGCCGTCGAGGGCGTAGCGGTTGTTGAGTTCGATCATGGTGGCGAGCGCCTCCTCCGGTGCGGCCGTCCACTCGAGGATCTTCTTGCCCCAGAGCATGCGCAGGTAGTTGACGATCCGGCCTTCGCGCACGAGCTGCGTCTGGGCCGCGTTCCAGAGCGCGTCGTGCGTCCGCGCGGCGGCAAGCTCGTCGAGCGAGTAGCGGTACGGCCGCTTGTCTTTGGCGTGCTTGGCCAGCGTCCGCCTGGCCCACTCGGGCAGCGAGTCGTAGCCGTCGTAGGCGTCGTAGGCGTCGTGGTCGGCGCGCCTGGAGCTCATGTTGTAGCCGAGCTCGCGCCACGTGACAAGCTGGTCGAGGAACGCGTCCGCGTTCTCGCCCGCGCGCCACCAGCCGCTGCGGCCGCCGGTCGCCCTGGCGGCGAGCCGGCGGGGCGACCATCCGGCGTGCGCCATCACGGCGTCGAAGACCTCGTGGGGCGAGATGTGGCCGAAGTGCAGGTAGGGCGAGAGGTTGCTCGTCGCGTCATCGTCGGGGTGGTTGCGCAACGCCGCGTAGCTGTCGAGGCGCGTGGTGACGAAACGCTTCAGCGCCGCCCTGGCCGGCGCCATGCCACCGCGCACGGGCACCGGCGCGGCTGAATGGCTGATGGGCAGCGCGCTCAACGCAGCAGGCTGCGCGGTGAGGAGCGCCCGCGAGGCGGTGGGCCACCGCTTGGTTATCGCGGCCGGAAGGCGCGGCGGGGGCGCCAGACGCGCGCCCTTGAGCGGGTCGGCCTTCGGGGGCTCGGCCAGGTGCGCGCGCAACTCTTTTTGCAGGAAGCGGCGGAAGGCGAACGCCGTCGGATACGCGCGCGGGGCCGCGCGCATCGGCAGCAGGCCGTTGGCGTCCACCTTCTCGACGAGGACCGGGGACGCCCTCGAGGCCGCAGCGGCCGTCTGTTCAGTGAAGCGGGTGGGGAAATCGTCGGTCACGACGACGCACGCCTGCTGGGCCAGTGCTGCGATCAGGCCGACGCCGGCGTCCGGTTCCGTCTCGACGTGGGGGTAGTAGCGCGCGGCGGATCGCGCGAGCCGGTGCGCGAGTTCGGCCATGCCGTCGAGCGCGAAGCGGTGCAGCCGGTCGCCGGCCCACGGATCGCCGCAGGACAGCACGTCGAGCACGAGGAGCGGCTTGCCGAGCGTGCGGCACCACTCGACCGCGCGCTGAAGGGCGAAGTTGGACGAGGTGCGGTGAAAGGCCGTCATCCAGTAGAGCACGTAGCGGCCGTCGGATCGAACGGCGCTGTCGTTGCAGGACCGGATACGGATCGCGGGAACTGTTCTTGAAGCCATGCTGCGCTCGTTCTCTCGTGCGCCTCGGGCGCGGGTGCTTGTGAGGCCCGCAGGGAACGGATACCATAAGCGAGTGTGTTAGAGTAGGGGTATAGCACGGAAGGAGGAGATCATGGAGTACGTACGACTGGGGCGCACGGGGCTGAAGGTGAGTCCGCTGTGTCTGGGCACGATGAACTTCGGGAGCGAGACGAGCGAGGCGGACAGCTTCGCCATCATGGACCGGGCGCACGAGGTCGGCATCAATTTCTTCGACACGGCCAACGTGTACGGACAGAAGATGGGCGAGGGCGTCACGGAGCAGATCATCGGCCGCTGGTTGGCCCAGGGCGGCGGGCGGCGCGAGAAGACCGTGCTCGCCACGAAGGTGTACGCCAGGATGGGCGAGTGGCCGAACGAGTCGAAGCTCTCGGCCTTGCACATCAGGCGGGCGTGCGAGGGGAGCCTGCGCCGGCTCCAGACGGACCATATCGACCTGTACCAGATGCACCACATCGACCGCGAGACGCCGTGGGAGGAGGTGTGGCAGGCGATGGAGCAGCTCGTGCGGGAGGGGAAGGTGATTTACGTCGGCAGCTCGAACTTCGCGGGCTGGCACATCGCGCAGGCGTGCGAGGCGGCGAAGGCGCGGCACTTCATGGGCCTCGTGACCGAGCAGTGCAGGTACAGTCTGAACCACCGGGGGGTGGAGATGGAGGTGCTGCCGGCGTGCGAGGCGTACGGGCTCGGCGTGATTCCGTACAGCCCGCTGGCGGGCGGGCTGCTCGGCGGCGTGCTGAAGAAGATCACCACGGGGCGGCGGGCGTCCGAACGGATGCAGGAATCGATCACAAAGCAGCGGCCGAAGCTCGAGCGCTGGGAGGCGCTGTGCGCGGAGCTGGGCGAGGACCCGGCCAACGTGGCGCTTGCGTGGCTGCTGGCGAACCCGGTCATGACGGCGCCCATCATCGGCCCGCGCACGCTCGAGCAGCTCGACGGCGCGATGCGCGCGACCGAGGTGGCGCTCTCGGCGGAGGCGCTGGCGACGCTCGACGAGGTTTTCCCCGGCCCCGGCGGTCCGGCGCCGGAAGCGTTTGCGTGGTAGGCGGCGAGCGACGCCCGGCGAGTCATCGGCAGGTCAACAAAGCGGTCATCCATCGGATGACCGCTTTGTTGTCTCAGAGTGTCTCCCCTCACCAGTGTCTCAGAGTGACTGTGACTGCGTTCGGTGTGCGTGTTGCGCCGGCAGTCGAGGCCGCTGGGGCGATCGAGCCGGCGCACGGCCGTGGGCGGGAACCAATCGGGCGGCTTCCACAGTTTGCAATGCAACGTGCGGCAATGATCCGGGGAGCGCGAGAAGGTTCCGTGACCCCCGAGCGGAGATTTCTTAGCGGAGATCTCTCCCTGTTGAGATAGGTCGGCGAAGCTGTCACAGCAACATGGAAATCAAGTTGAGTTGAGTCATGGAAGACACATGGAGAGACAGGAGAGAAGACCAATGACAACGAGACAGGCGTTTTTGAGGACGGGCGCGATAGCCGGCGCCGCGATCCTTCTTCTTGTGAACCTGGGGGTCGTGCGTGCGGAGGCGGCGGGCCCACTTGATCCGGGAAGTGTTACGAAGTACGTCGATCCGCTGGTCATTCCGCCCGTCATGAAGCCGAAAGGCCAGGGCGGCCAGAACGGAAAGGGCAATGCGGCGACGCAGTACCAGATTGCGGTCCGGCAATTCGAGCAGCAGGTGCTCCCCACCGGCTTCCCGATGACGACCGTGTGGGGCTACGGCCGTATGGGTGACCCGTTGCCGGGGCCCGGTGTAGTGTCCTCGTTCAACTTCCCGGCCTTTACGGTCGAGGCCAGGACGAACGAACGGGTCAGGGTGCGCTGGGTCAACCAACTGGTTGACGATCCCGACAGTATGTCTCCGCTGTTCCTTCCGCACCTGTTCCCCGTGGACCAGACGTTGCACTGGGCCAATCCGCCGGGTCCGCGCGACAGCCGGGGCACGGACCCAACGCCGTATCTGGGGCCGGTCCCGATCGTGACGCACGTCCACGGGGCCCACGTGCCGGACATCAGTGACGGCTACCCCGAGGCCTGGTACCTGCCCGACGCGAGCGACATCCCGGTGGGCTACTTCACGCAGGGGACGCACTACGGCACGGTCCGCCCGGCGGCGCCCGGCTCGGCGTGGTTCGAGTATCCCAACGATCAGCGGGCGACAACGCTCTGGTATCACGACCACTCGCTGGGGATCACACGACTGAACGTCTATGCCGGGATGGCGGGTTTCTGGCTTCTGCGTGACGACGTCGAGGACGGTCTCAATTTGCCGGGCCCGGCGCCTCGACTCGGCGATGCGCCGGGGACCGGGTATTACGAGATCCCGATCGTGGTCCAGGACCGGAGTTTCAACGAGAACGGGTCGCTGTTCTACCCGGAGAGCCGCGAATTCTTCGACGGTTTCGCGGGGCCGTACATCCCCGACGCGGGGAGCGATGTGTCGCCGATCTGGAACCCGGAGTTTTTCGGCAATACGATCGTGGTGAACGGCCGGACGTGGCCGTATCTGGAGGTGGAGCCGCGCAAGTACCGGTTCCGGTTCCTCAACGGCTGCAACGCGCGGTTCCTGATCCTGAAGTTCGACGATGAGACTCTGGCGTTCACCCAGATCGGCAGCGAGGGCGGCCTCCTGCCGGGCGCGCCCGTCGTGCTCGATCAGTTGCTGATGGCGCCGGCGGAGCGGGCGGACGTCGTCGTTGACTTCTCGGGGCTGAGCGAGGGCGACGAGGTCGTGCTGCTCAACCTCGGTCCGGACGAACCGTTCAAGGGACCTGCAGAAGAGCAGGACCCGGCCGATCCCGAGACTACGGGTCAGGTGATGCTTTTCAAGGTGGTGGCGCTGAGCGCGCCGGACACAAGTGAAATCCCGGCGGTATTGCCCCCGATCAGTCCGCTCACGACGGCGCTGCCGGCGCGGGACGTGACGCTGAACGAGGAGGTGTCCACTTTGGCCGACATCCCGATCGCGGCCTTGTTGGGCACGGGTGCTGACGGGCCGCTCACGTGGGGCGACCCGATCACGGAGGACCCGACGGCGGGCGACACGGAGATCTGGCGCATTGTCAATCTCACCGAGGATGCGCACCCGATCCACCTGCACCTGGTGATGTTCCAGGTGCTCGACCGCATCCCGTTCGATGCGGAAGCCTACGCGGCCGCGCAGGAGGTGTACATTTCGGGTGGGAAGATCGGTCCGCCGCCGGATCCGCTGAGTTTCCCGACGGGCGATCCGGCTCGAGGCCCGGAAGCCTGGGAGACGGGCTGGAAAGACACCGTCATCGCCAATCCGGGCGAGGTGACGCGTATCATAGCGCTCTTCGACCTGCCAGGGCTGTACGTGTGGCACTGTCACATCCTGGAGCACGAGGACAACGAGATGATGCGCCCCTACGTGGTGAAGCCGGCGGGCAACTGATCATGTGAAGGCTAAGAAGGGAGGGCCGCCTCGCGCGGCCCTCTTTCTTTTTGGGGTGATCACCGGCGAAGCGAGGCGTGAGCGCTGACGGGGGGCATTGGACACGCGGTGGGTTCCACTGGCGGGCGCGATGCTGCCAAGGACGCACTCGTAGCCGTACGCGGCGAATGTGTCGAGTGGGTTGGTCGCAGTGTTGGAGGAGGCTTCTTCGCGTCAAATGACTCGTCACATGAGATGAAGCGGGGTCAAATCAAGAAGGCCCGGTGAGCCAGACGGGATGGCACACTTGACGTGCCGGCTGTGGCTCCGCCCGGGTGTTGGTTTGTTTTGTTCGTCTCACCGCTTACCCGCCGCGTTATTCCCGAGTGCTCTGCTTGCACCAAGTTCAGCAGGGAAAACAAGGAGCACCTGCCCCAGCCACCTGCGCCAGCCACCCCCTCTCACCACCTGCCGGTTCTGCCACTCTGATGATATTTTTCTTGACGTGGCGATAGTGCCGTGGTATCGTTGAAGAACGTGAGGGAGCGAGAGTCTGTTCGCGCTCCCCCTGTACAGCGAGGTCACCGGGGGATTGTGCACCAGCCGAACATCTCGGCGTCCGCCTGGCCGCTCATGCACGCCCCGGGAAGAGGAGGGATTGATGAAGGTGCTGCCGGCTGCATTTGCCCTCATTG
>CAZJXV010000128.1:0-11540 GCA_964550015.1 uncultured Verrucomicrobiota bacterium | reverse complement strand
GGAAACAGATACAAAGAACAACACCCCTTGACGAGGGTGCCTCATAGCAGGGTATGCGTCTCTCTGGGCGTCGCAGACCCAGGGCGGCGCTGCGCTTGCCCTGGGCTGTTCTATGAAGCCCCTACGGGGCAACCTGGCTTCTTGTCGGCCAGCGGCGAACCTGCCTGTGGTGAGCCCGTCGAACCATCGAACCACCTGTGGTGAGCTCGTCGAACCATGCCTTGCCCGAATCCCTCCCCCGTGCTATCCTGTGGTCCGGTGAGACTGTCGGGATTTCCACACCACCAGAGTCAGCACCCGCAGCGGCAAGCAGCGTTCATCCAGGGCGAGGTGGACAAACGAGGCGCCCAACCCCTAGCTGAGGTCGGCCACGCCTACCCCAGGTACGCGGCCCCGATACCACAGGTACCGGCCGACGACGCGCCCGAGGAGGCAGAGGCGGGAGAGGAATAGCCGCCCGAGCGAGGCCGATCCCGGCGGTTGCGCTGGCGCGATTGACGCCGAGAACGGAGAGGAGCTCAATGGACTATTCGGTTCAGTTGAAGTGCCCTGAGTGCGGCACCGATTTCGAGTGGCGACTCGATCGAACTGGTATGTGCCCCGAGTGTGGTGCCGACGCTCTTGGCACATCGGTGGCGAACCAGGGACTTGCGTCCAAAGTGGGCGAGCTGCGTGCTTGTGTTGTGGGTGTAGTCGTTGGGTGCTCGTCCTTCCTTGCCGCCCTCGTTGTTGCTGACCTGGCAACTGCTGGCCGCTTGACCGGACTCCGAGCCGGGACAGCAGGTGTAAGCGTCACTGCGTTCGTTTTCGCTGCAGGGGCCGCGTATGTGGCATATAGGGGCATGTGGCGAAGGCTCCGCATGTCAGAGACCACGAAAGCGCTTCGCCCAGGTGTGTATCGAGTCGATCTCTTTGTCCAGCGGGTGACGGCGTTTTACATCGCTTGCATGTTTCTCTTCATTTTCAATCTGGCTATTCTCTACATTTATTTGGGGCTCGTTCGTTGGCTCACGACAGGATTCTAGAAGCTTTGCTGCTGTGAGGGAAAACTTGTAGGATGCATGGTTACTCGACGGGTATGAGCATGACTTCGTCGAGGCCGACGATATCTTCCTTTGCTCTCTTCTCGTTCTGGCGCTTGCCTCGCTTCCACAACATGCAGGAGGACTCAAATGAGCCGGAAGCAGTTTGCGATTGTTGTTTTGACCGTCGGTGTGTGCAGCGTGCTGGGCGGGGCGATTACGAGCCACGTCCTGGCGCCGCGGCCGGCGTCGGCGCTGATTGACATCCCAAACAAGGTGCCCGACGTCATCAAGGCGCGTCAGTTTATGGTGGTGGATGTCCAGGACAAGATGCGGGCGACGCTGACCGATACCGGTCTGCGCGTCCTGGACGCCGACAACAAGCTGCGCGCGAAGGTGACGGCCGACGGGGTGGGCGTGTACAGTGCTGCGGGCAAGGTGCGCTTCTCGGCGCCGTAGGCCCCCGGGCTCTTTTAACCTCCCCGGGCGCCGTAGGCCGCTTCGGCCCCGTAACCGGCGCCTTGGTTGTTACAGGACGCCACGGCCAGGAGCAGACCATGACATGGACTAGGCACAGGATCGGTTTTTTGGTGGTTGCGCTCGTTCTCGTTCTGGGCGTTGTCCTGTTGGTGGCAGGGCGCCGGGGCGCGTCCAGGAGTCGTCGCGAGGAACGCAGCGCGCTGATGGAACCGCGGCTGCTCGCGCTGGACGCGCTGCGAACAGTGGCCGCCGTGGTCGAGGGCTTCCGAGAGGAGCACGGTCGTCTGCCGTCGGTGGCGGAGTTCTACTCGCCGGAGGTGTACGGCCTTTTTGAGGAGGGGGAGCGCGGCCTGGACGACCCGTGCTCGGGGGAACGCCTGGTGTACTGGCTGGACAACGCCAGCGATCGAGGGTATTCCGCCGCCTTTCCGGGCTTCGACGGAATACCAGGCACCGACGACGACGTCTATCTGGACGAGGCCCTCGAGATCGACGACGCGCACGGGCGCTAGCGCGCATTTCTCACCCAGAGCCGGCACGAGGCTGTTTGCGATGCGCAACGAAAAATGGGGACAGGCACCTATTCTTCTGCGCCAAGGCGTGTCAAATGTGTCCGGCATCTACGAAGAATAGGTGCCAGTCCCCATTTTTTCCCGCGCCTTGCCCGCGCGATCACGAAGACCGTATTCTGGGGCTATCGAAAGGCACACAAGGCAAAAGGGCGGAATGATGACGAAGCTTGAGCGTCCAAGAGTCGTGCTGATTCTGTTGACCCTTACTCTAGCCGTCTGCGGCGGCGTGCCGTGTTTCGCGGCGTCGGAGGGGCAACTGTCCGTTGATATGACCAAGCCGCTGGAACTGAAATATGACGCTGCCGACCGCCCGACGCTGACGTGGGGCTACAACGATCTCGACGGGAACGGCACGCCGGACACGCTGGTCACGGTCTGGAACGGCAAGGTGATCGCCTTCGTCAGCGACGACGGGAAGCTTCCATGGGGCGCCGACGACGAGGGCCGGGACTGGAACGCGTATTTCAACACAGCGTTCAACGCCGGCCAGGACCCGCCCCAGCTCTGGAACGATGAACGAGCCACATGGGGCGATTACACAATTCTCGTGGACAGGAATTCTTCGGGCCGATTCGACGATAACGAGGACTTTTACTACAAGGCCATGGACCTCAATGATGATGGCGCCCCGGAAGCCGAATACTACCACCTGTTTCCCGGCCCCGGCTCGTGGTCGAACAAGCTGCATGTCAACCTGGACGGCGAACGGGAGATGTCGTTTCTGAATTGGAAGACGTTTTTCTACGACGAGGAGCAGCGCTACCTGCCGGGCGTCAAGTACGTGATGAACGTCCAGGGCACCGGCTTCTTTTTGAACAGCTACTCCAAAGATACGCGCACCGCGTGGGAGACGCCGATCGCCTGGTATGATTTCGACTTCGACGGCCAGACGGACATGGTCATGCGGGCCGCCGACGTGATTATGGCCGAAAACGACGAGAAGGTGCGGGTATACAGCGGGACGCTGGGCGAGTACGAGATCGCGTTCGAGCTGAACAATAACACGAACGAGGAGCGCTGGCACTCGCTCGACATGCAGCTCACGTTCGCCCGGTACGGCAGCCCCGGGATGGACTATACGAACCTCCGTGACACCATCAATGCGATCAAGGGGTTGCCGGAAGCGGCGTATCTCTCCGAACGGATGCTCACGACGCGGCAGCAACCCGAGCGGTTCTACTTGCCGTACCTCGACGGTCATGCGATCGCCACGGCCTATGACGGATGGCAACAGGTGTGGTTGCTGTTCGACGAGGACGACGACGATTGCCGCTGGGAGGAGATGTTCGGCAAGCACGAGCCGGGGTGGCGCGGGTACTCGGACAGGATCGGCGACCGCATTGAAATCGATTTGGATTACGGCGGCAAGGGCAAGCTCTACGTCGGGCGCTTCGACGGCCGGCTCCACCTGTACCACGCGGAAAGGGCGTTTTGGGACATTGACTATTACGCGCTCTACAAGGGCAGCGGCGACCGGCGCCATACGCCCGAGGGACCGTGCCGCCCGACGGGCTGAGGTATCCGCACGTGCGGTATCTCGACGAGAACGCGAACGGGTTCATAGACGCGATTGAGTACACGACGCTCGAGTGGAAGGGCGAGCAGGAGATCAATGAAAAGCTGGTCCGCAGGGTCTCGTTGCTCGAACTGGCCGACGAGAACGAGAAGAAGGCCATTGACATGTGCGAGCTGATAGACCCGCGCGTCGACGCGAAGCCGTGTGGATGGAAGGTGGCGACGTGGGACGGGAAGCCGCTGACGGCGGATGATTTCGAAGGCACGCCGAACAAAGAGATTTACGACACAATGATGCTGCTTTACGCGAATACAGCGGAGGCGATGTGGCGTTCGGCGATGCAGTTGTACAAGACGGCGAAGGATTACGGGCTGAACAAGAGCGAGAATGCAAGGACGGCGTGGCAGCCGCCCACGACGAAAGAAGGCCTGGCGCAACTCAAGGAGATCGGCACGCCGGTCGGGTACGCGCAGTTGCTCAATGCGAAAGGACTGCGGGACAAGTATCACAACGGGTACTGGCTGCGCGAGCTGGTCTTTGCGGATTTTTTGGCGCATTCAGGCCTGGACAAGCGCGCCCTACAGAAGCTTTACTACACGGGCCGGATGGATGAGCTGTGCGATTTCATACGCGCGAACAGCCCCTCAACGCGCGAGGGCGAGTGAGAGGAAAGGGCCTGACGTTCGCTGCGGGCCAAAGGCGCACACGATCTACACACGGAGGAGAGAGCAATGAGAATGCACGCCCTCCGAACGATCCTTGTGCTGTTTTTCATGGTCGCCCTCGCTGGCTGCATGCCGTGGGACATTTTCGGCGGCTCCGATGACGGCGAGCCAGAGCCCGGCGTCGAAGCGGGCGACGCCGAAGACGGCGACGAAGAACCCGAGGTCCTGGCGCCCGTGCCGGGGTCGCGGCTGGCGCGTCTGCACGCCGTCAAGACCTGGATGTACCAGATCCAGGACGTGGCCGAGGAGGGCGCGGTCGAGGCGCTGGCTGAGAGCGGCTACGACCTCATCGTGATCGAGCCGACGAATACGAACCGTGACGACGCGGGCTTCGACTCGCACGGGGCCGTGCGCCGCATCAAGGCCGGGCGGCCCGGGCGACTCGTGCTCGCCTACATAGACATCGGCGAGGCCGAGTCGTACCGGACCTACTGGAAAACGGACTGGCGCGCGCCGAGCAAGGGTAAACGCGGTAGCCCCGACTTCATCGTCACCGCCGATCCCGACGGGTGGGAGGAGAACTACCCGGTGGCCTACTGGGACACGCGCTGGCACGCCGTGGTGCTGGACCTCGTCGCCAGCGCGCTGGCCGACGGCTACGACGGGATCTACATGGACTGGGTCGAGGCCTACGACGACGACGACGTCATCGCCGCGGCCGAGGCCGCCGGGGTGGATCCGGTCAAGGCCATGGTCAACTTCATCTTCCACCTGCGGAACACGGCGCAGCAGACCGACCCCGAGTTTTTGATCGTAGCCCAGAACGCGCCCTACCTGCTCGATCTCGACGACCGCTACCGCAGCGCCATAGACGCCGTCGCGTTCGAGGACACCTGGTTTCGGGGCGAGGCCGACGCCGACTGGGACGACGCCGACGGCGGCGACCTCCCGAACGAATATGACGACGAGTACGCGACTGCGCGGCTGATCGAGCAGTACAAGGAATACCGTGCGCACGGCTTGCCGGTGTTCACGTGCGACTACTGCCTCAAGGCCGCCAACGCCCAGACGGTGTACGCTGCCTCGCGCGCCCAGGGCTTCGTGCCGCTCGTGACCCGTGTCTCGCTTGCCGCCATGAGCGAGACCCCGCCGCCGGGGTATTAGCCGCGGCCCCGGACCGTTGATTTAGGCTTGCGCGATTCGGCCGTTTCTGCTACGGTGCGCCAATACCAAGCCAAGGACGATCTGTGCGGACACCATATGAACCGGGCACCCGGTGCCTTCTGATCCAGTCACGATTCTCGGACTCCAGCTTCTGGAACTACGTTGACGTGTGCAAGCTCGTCGGCGCCAAGTATCCGGCGGCGCCGCTCGGGCTGATGACGGTGGCGGCGCTGCTGCCGCAGGAGTGGGAGTTCAAGCTCGTTGACGCGAACGTGGAGCCGCTGCTCGACGCGCACTTCGAGTGGGCCGATATCGTCTGCACGGGCGGCATGCTGCCCCAGCAGCACGGGATACGCGCCGTCATCGAGAGGGCCCACCGGCACGGCTGCCCCGTCGTGGTGGGCGGGCCGGACCCGACGTCACAGCCGGCCCTCTACGATGCGGCCGATTACCGGGTGCTCGGCGAGGGCGAGGCCACGATCCCGCTGTTTCTGCAGGACCTCGAACGCGGCGCCACGAGCGGCACGTACCGGTCGGCCGACCGGCCGGACATGACACAGGCGGTGGTCCCACGCTTCGACCTGATCCGTTTCCGCGACTACGTGCAGGTCGGCATCCAGTTCTCGCGCGGCTGTCCGTTCAACTGCGAGTTCTGCGACATCATCCAGCTCTACGGCCGGCAGTTCCGGAGCAAGACACCCGCCCAGGTGCTTGCGGAGCTCCAGGCGCTCTACGACCTTGGCTACCGGGGCCACGTTGACTTTGTTGACGACAATTTCGTGGGCAACAAGACGAGGGTGAAGCAACTGCTGCCCGCGCTGCGGGCGTGGTCGCGGGCGCACGGATATCCCTTCTACTTCACGACGGAGGCGTCGCTCGAGCTCGCAGGCGACGACGAACTGCTGCGCATGATGCGGGACGTGGACTTCCGGTTTGTCTTCATCGGCATTGAGACACCGGAAGAGGCCGTCCTGGCGGCCATCCACAAGAAGCAGAACCTCAAGACGCCTGTCGCACGAAGCGTCCGGAAGCTCTCAGCCTACGGCATGACGGTCAACGGGGGCTTCATCCTCGGGTTTGACAACGAGAGCGAGCGGATCGCCGACCACATGATCGAGTGTATCCAAAGCTCGGGGATCTGCATGGCGATGCTCGGGACGCTGTACGCGCTGCCCAACACGCAGCTCACGCAACGCCTGGAGCGGGAAGGCCGGCTCTTCGAGCAGGGCTCCACGATCAGGAATCACCACACCGACGTGGACCAGATGACGAGCGGGTTGAACTTTATTACCGCGCGGCCGCGGCTGGACATCTTGACCGACTATGCCCGCGTCCTCAAGCACATCTATGAGCCGCGGCACTATTTCGCGCGAGTCACGCATGCCGGCCTCCACCTGAAACCGGCGAACAAGTACCGGCCGTCCTTCTTCAAAAGACTCAGGACGCTCAAGGCGTTCCTGAAGGTGTGCCGTCAATTGGGACTGAACCGAAGGACCGGCCGGCTGTACTGGAAAATGCTGCTCACCGTCCTGCTCAGGAACCCCCGGGCGATCGAGCAGGCGGTGAACCTGGCCGCCATGTTCATCCATTTCGACAGGCAGTCCAGATTCATTGTCGAGACCATGAACGGCAAGATCGAGCACATCGAGAACCACAGCGAGGAGCACTACAATCAACTGATGCTCCAGGAGGCTGCCGGCGCAAACGCTAGCCGCCAGTTCTCTTCCGTTCTGGTGGAGTGACGAAAAACTAGAAAAACTAGGGACAGGCGCCTATTTTTCTGCGTAAGAATGTACCGGATGTGTCCAGGATCTTCAGAAAAATAGGTGCCTGTCCCTATTTTTTCAGGCGGGGAGGGTGTTGATCTTGCCCGCGATGCGCGACTTGTAGCGCGACACGGTGTTGAGCTTCAGGACGTGGTTCTTGACCGCCTTGTCGTAGAGCGAGGCGAGCTCCGAAAAACCCTTTTCGGCCTCGGGCCGGTTGCCCGCCTGGATGGCTTCGAGCACCTTCCGGTGCTGGGTGCGGATCCTGGACTTGTAGGCCATGTTTCGCTCGCGCCGCTCCTTGGAGGTCTTGAGGCGCTTGGTCGCGGACTTGGTCGTCGGCATGTAACTCTCCTGATGACGTTCTCGCGCGGGCGCCTGCGCCCGCCCCCGGAGGCCCATCGCCCAACGAGGGGCTATTCGTATACGCGGTTGCGGCGCCTGCGTCAAGGGGTTTTGGCAGCGCTTTCCCGATGCCCGGCGGTCGGGGGGCCGAGACGGGATGACGCGGGGTGGCATGCGCGGCTACAATGAGGGAACACTACTGTGGGCTCCAGCGTTGAGCTTGTTGTTGGCCACCAGGAAGGAGCGGTCATGAGCGAGTTGATTGACAACCGGGCGCAGCGGATCCGGACGCTGAAGCACGTGATCAAGCGGCTGCACGAGGGCGGCGCGCCCGAGGAGGTGAAGGCGCAGCTTGCGGCGCTGGTGCGCGAGACGGACGCGAGCGAGATCGCTGAGATGGAGCAGGAGCTGATCGCCGAGGGGATGCCGGTCGAGGAGGTGCGCTCGATGTGCGACCTGCACGCCCAGGTGCTCAGGGAAGTCATGGCCGAGCCGAAGGAGCGACCGATCGAGCCCGGGCACCCGGTGGACACGTTCCGCATCGAGAATGCGGCCGTCCAGAAGGTTGTTGAGGAGATGCGTGCGGCGATTGCCGAGGTTTCGAAGCAGGCCGATAAGGAGCTCGCTGATGCGGCCGCGCTGGGGCGGTGGCGGCAGGCGTTCAACGAGCTGATGGACGTGGAGAAGCACTACCGGCGCAAGGAGAATCTGCTGTTCTCGTGCCTCGAGCGGCACGGGATAACGGGGCCGCCGAAGGTAATGTGGGCCAAGGACGACGAGGTGCGCGGGCTGCTCAAGGCGCTGGGGGCGGCCCTGAAGGCGCCGCACAAGACGGCGGGCGAGTGGAAGCGCGTGGCGACAGACGTGGCCGAGCCGGCGCTCAACGCCGTCACCGAGATGATCTACAAGGAGGAGAAGATCCTGCTGCCGATGGCGCTCGAGACGCTCACCGAAGACGAGTGGGCCGAGATCTGGAGCCAGTCACCGGAGTACGGCTGGTGCCTCGTCGAGCCGCGGGAGGGCTACACACCGCCCAAGGCCGTCGGTCCCGAGGCGCCGGTGGAGGTGCCGGAGGGGGGCGCCCTCGTCTTTCCGACGGGGAGCCTGACGTTCGAGCAGTTGCGCGGGTTGTTTGGGGCGCTGCCCGTGGACCTGACGTTCGTGGACGCCGACGACCGGGTGGCGTATTTCTCGGCGGGGCCCGACCGCGTCTTCGCGCGCAGCAAGGCTATCATCGGCCGCAAGGTGCAGCACTGCCATCCGCCGGGCAGCGTGGGCGTGGTGGAGAAGATTCTCAGCGACTTCCGGAGCGGGCGGCAGGACGTGGCCGAGTTCTGGATCGAGCTCCACGGCACGTTCGTCCACATCCGCTACTTCGCCGTGCGCGACGAGCAGGGCGGGTACCTCGGCACGCTCGAAGTGACCCAGGACGCGACGCACATCCGTTCGCTCACGGGCGAACGCCGGCTCCTCCAGTACGATTCGGCGCACGATTGAGGCGGCATCCCGGCGTGTCATGACTGGGCGCTGGTGTTCATAGAGAGGGGTAGCGCTGGTCGGCTGGGATCCCGTCTGTAGCGCGTGGCACTTCAAGCGCTCGTGCTCCGGGAAAGGACAGCGAGGTGGTTGCGATGGTCAGACGCGTTCTCATGCTCGCGGCGGGTGCTCTCTTTCTTGTGCTCGCGTTTCTGGTGGAGCGCCTGTGGAAGTGGAACTGGTACACCAAAGCAGGCATTGCGGCCAGCAAGATGAAACGCTTCGACAAGGCGGAAGAGAAGTTCGCGGCTGCACTCGAGATAGCGGAACGGTCGAAGCGCGAGAACGCGAAACTGTTCTGGAGCCTTTACAGCCTGGGCTGGTTCTATAGGGCCCAGGGCCGGTACGTCGAGGCCGAGCCGGTCCTCACGCGAGCGCTTGATGTCGGAAAGAGAATGGGACAGCGGGGACGCCAGGAAGTTTCCCGAACTGTCGGCCTCTTGGTGGAGGTCCTCCCGCGGCTTGGAAAGGAAGAGGAAGCCGAGCGAGTGTGCGACTCATTGATTCAGACTGCCGAGAGGACCGCCCATTCGGACCCAATGGCCGTCGCCCGAGCCGTAGGGCATCGCGCTTACCTCTACGCCTCGACGGGGAGATATGAGGAGGCCGTGTCCGACTACAAACGCGCTCTCGAGATTGCGCAGGCTAAGTACGGCCCGAATCACCACGACACGGTGCCCCCGATGATCGGCGTTGCCTACGCTTACTGGTGCGAGGACAACTATGTTGAAGCGCAACAACTCTGTGAGCGAATCCTGAAGATCCGGCAACGGGCGTACGGCTCGAACACCGCAGCCGTGGCGGAGAGCCTCCAAGCGCTGGCCTCCACCTACGGGCAGCAGGGCAAGTACGAAGAGGCGATCCCGCTCTACGAGCGGGCATTGGCGATTCGGAAACGGCGGCTCGGTCCGGACCACAAGCTCGTCGCCGAAACTTGCCGCCTTTTGGGGGCAACGCGTTACGCCTGTAACGACTATCCTGAGGCCGAGACTCTCTACAGGCAGGCGCTGGGGGTCCATGAGAAAGACCGAGAGCCGGATCGTGCGGCCTTGTGCGCCTGCCTCCACGACTTGGCCGATGTCCTTACAGCCCAGGAAAAGCTGGGCGAGGCGGAGCGGTGCGCGCTGCGATCGCTCGAGTTGGCTGAGAAGGAGTTCGGACCGGAGGATCCCGCCGTAGCCAGGATCCTCTCGTCCCTGGCGCAGGTACGAGATTCTCTAGGCAAGTACGAGGAAGTCGAGTCACATTTGCGGCGTTCGCTCGCGATCAGGGAGGGGGCGCTGGGGCCCGAGTCTGAGGAAATCGCTGAAGCCTGCATCGAGCTTGGGTTGCTGTGTGATGAACTGGGCTATCGTGAGGAGGCAGCCTCGTTGTGCGAGCGGTCCTTGGCCATCGCCGAGAAGGCTTTCGAGCCCGATCATCCGCTGTTGGCGGACAGCCTTGAGGCCCTTGCGCGGGTTTGGCGGACCCAGGGCCGCTTCGCCGAATCGGAGGCGTTATTGAAGCGAGCGCTGCCCATCTGGGAGAAAGCGAGCGGGCGCCAGCGGTACAATGCCCAAAGCATCCTTGGCGGCCTTGCAGACCTTTATGTGGAGTGGGGTAGGCTTAGCGACGCGGAGCAACTGCACGATCGTGCGCTTGCGCTCAGTCGGGAGGGTGAGGGGCCGGAGAATGCCGGCGAGGGTTTCTTGCTGGCCGGCCAGTCGCTGCTTCGCTGTAAGCAGAAGAAATGGATGGATGCTGAGGCATTGGCCACTCGTTCGCTGGCGATCCTCGAGCAGAAGCGGGGGCCGGAGTACCAGGGCCTCGTCGAGGCCATCCTGCCTCTGGGGGAGAGCCTGCAGGGACAGGGGAGGCACGACGAGGCAGAAGCAGCGTTCAAGCGTGCTGTGCAGACGAGCGAGCGAGCGTTCGGGCCCGAGCACAGGGACGTCGCCAGGGGCCTCGGCGCTTTGGCCAACCTCTATACCGCGGAAGGACGCTATGGCGAAGCCGCGCCGCTGTATAAACGGGCGCTGGCGATCCGAGAACAGGCAGAAGGGGCGAGCCATCCCCACGTCGCTGAACTGCTTGATGACTACGCTGAACTGCTCGAGAAGATGGATCTGGGGACAGAGGCGACTGATCTGCGAGCGCGCGCGGAGGCGATCCGCGCGGAGTGCAAGCAAGGGAGTTCTGGACCGGGATCTCAGGACACATCCGGTCCTGCGCGTTGACTGAGGGTCGGTCAGGTCACACCGTTGGCCGGCCTCGGCCAGTTCTTTGGCCCTTCGCGCTCTGTGGATGATCCACGACTCGGAGTCCGGGGGCACCGGAAACATTGGCGACGCCGGCTGAACCTCGGCCGAACACGCGCCCCGTGAGGCGCCGGGAGTGTGGCCGCGATCGGTCTAACAGGTTACTGAAAAACGCCGTCAAGCCCCAGAAGCCGTCGCAGCTTTGCAGATGCTTCTGCCGCCCCTCCGGGGCTCGGA
>CAZJXV010000127.1:0-11578 GCA_964550015.1 uncultured Verrucomicrobiota bacterium | reverse complement strand
GCCCGCGCCCGCGACAAGGAGGCATGATGGCCCGTTACGTGTGGTGGAAAGAGACTCCCGAGTACAAACAGGTCCAGTGCGTCGTGGCAAGGCTCGGGATCTGGATTCTCAAGTACACGATGAACGTCAACACGGCCGCCCTTATCCTGCTCACCGACGACCTCGGCCGGCTCGAGGCCGAGCTCCGGCGCCTGGGCATCGAACCGCCGGCCCCGTTCTCCGACCCGCCGGAGATCGGCGCCGAGGACAAGGAGGCATCGTGAGCGAAAAGGCATGGCCCATGCCCCTGATGACGCGCCAGGAGGCACTCGATGCGGCCGACGCCCTCGAGGTCTACCTCTCGGAGCTCCCCGCGCGATTCCTGTGGGTTCTCTACCCTCGCCGGCGTCGCATGGAGCTCGAGCGCAGAGTTACGAACGTGACCATGTGCGCCGGCCTGCTCCGGCTCGCCATCAAGACCATCGACGAGAGAACGGCCGGAGGGGGATCGTGAGCGCCGCCGAGCTCGAGGCCCTGCGCGCCGAGCTCGCCGCCCAGGCCGAGCGCCTCGGCCGCCTCGAGGCGTTTATCGAGGGATTCACGGCCGGCGTCACGGGCCGCGCCACCGCGCGCCGCTACCTCGGCCGCGAGCCCCTCGCCCAGCGCGTGCGCGCGCTTTTCGAGGTGAACCGGGAGGCCATGTTCACCACCGGCGACGTGTATCACGAGCTCGGCGCCCTCGACGCCCAGGCCCGCACCCTGATCCGTTCTCACCTATCGAAGATGACCGCGGCCGGCGTGCTCGAGCGCGTCGCCCAGGGCCGCTACCGCTACCGCAACGGGAGGCAACCATGACCGACGAAAACAGACACGCCGCCGCGATCCTGCTCCTGCTCGGAGCTCACCAAAACCTTGTCAACGTCGTCGTCCGCGACATCCTCACCGGCGAGCTCCCGCCCGTGGCCCTGGGCGACGCGTGCGAGGCGTTCGACGCCGTGATCGACCGCCACGTGAAAGCCCGTCAACTGATCCGCGTGGTCCCCGGCTCGGAGGTGCCCCGTGGCTAGACGGTGCGGCACGTGCTCGAGGACCGGCGAGGAGTACGTGCCCGCACGGTTCGATCGCAAGTGCAACTGCCCGCTTTACGGGGAGGTGTTCTCGAACTCGCCGGCGTGCGCCGAGTGGAAGGGCCGCAGCCGGCGCCGAGGTGACCCCCGGCAGACCGACTTGTTTGCAACCGGAAACAAACAGGCACGCAATGAATGACAAACTCAAACGAGCCGTTGCCGAGGCCCTCGAGGCCCGCGCCCAGGACCCGCACGCGAACCTCGCCGAGATCGCGCGCCGGCACGGCGTCCAGCGAAAGCGCCTGAGCGGCGCCCTCCACGCCGAGCTGCGCCGGCGAGCTCGCCGGGGAACTGCCTCCCCCCGCGAACACTCCGGCGCCACGGCACACGAGAGGGCCACGCGCGGCCCCGCGCCCTCGGCGCCTGCGTCCCCGGCGCCCGTGGAAGGTCCCCCCCCAACCTCGCCACGGGCGCCGGCGGACGACCTCGGCGACGGCCTCGGCGAGATACCCCAGGCCCCGGCCCCGGAGGGACCGTTCGACGGCGAGGTGCTCTCCGAGGACGAGGCCCAGGAGCTCGAGAACGGCCCCCAGGACGACGCACCGCACCGGCCGACACAAGCCGAGGTGAGCGCCGCGGCCGTCGAGACACGGGGCCTCGTGCGCGTCGTGAGCGCCGTGTGCACTCGCATCGCACACGACCCGCTGGACGAGGACGAGCGCGCCGGCCTCGAGTGGTCGGGCGCCGGCTACCTCGCCGAGAATCAGGCCCGCCTCCCGCATGGCGTCGTTTTCTGGATCAACCTCGCCGAGATAGCGGCCGCCCGGATCATCCCCCCGATCGTCGAGGCCGTGCGCGCGGCCAGGGCTCGCAAGGCCGCCGCCCAGGCCGCCGAGGACGTCGTGCCGATCCAGGAGGTGGACCCGGCCGGCCACGATCCCGCCGTGCCCCCGGCCCCGGCCCCGGCCGGCAACGTCGAGAGGGATGCACTCGATGGCGTCGAGTTTGTCTGAGCTCGAGCCCGTCGTCTACTCGGCAGACGTGCCCGCACACCGCGAGCTCTATCACGTGCGCACGATCTACGGGATCACCGGCTCGGGCAAGTCGTGGCTGATCCGCACGCTCGCCGAGCGGTTCGTCTCGAGGGGTTGGCGCGCGGTCATCCGAGACACACCGGACCCCAGGCCGGCGCCCGCCGGCGTCGTGAAAGTCCGCACGCTCGCCGAGGCGTGGCGCGTGCTCCGGGGCGTGCGCTACGGCGTGTACTTCGACGGCGAGGCGTCCGATCCCGGCGTCGCCCTGACCGACAATTACGACCCGGACCTCCTGAGACGGATCAAGGTCCACCGGCACGGCGGCCCGTCGTTCTACCTCGCCGCCCAGGTCCCCGTGCAATTAGATCGCAATATCCGCAAATACTCGGAATTCTCCTATATCCTCTACATGGGCTCGGCCGTCCAGCTACGATGGATCAAGCAGACTTTCGGCGACTCTGTTTTTGAGGCCGCGCGGAGGCTGGAAGATCCCCGACAAACCCACAAGGTAAAATGGATCATCGCACATGAAACAGGCGCACAGTAGACCGTTCAAGCAGGGCCGGCTAGTCACGAGTTTGCAGGAGCTCGGCATCATGCTCGAGGGCATCGCCAGAAAGCACAAGTTCAGGTCCCTGGCCCTCGCCAAAGGCACGCTCTTTGCCGTGGACAAAGAGCTCCGGCGGTTGCCGGAGGCGAGGCGGGAGGCCGTGGTGAGCGAAGTCCAGGCGGCCCTCGCCGTGTGGTTCGCAGACCAGGAGGCGATCGTGCGCGAGCTCGCCGAGAAAAGGAAAGGCCGTGAAGCCTGAAAACGTCCAGGCCCGCCTCGCCATGCCGGCGCACAGTTTCGGCCGGCGACTGTACGAAGCTCGCCGAGCTCGAGGACTCTACATCGCCCAGGTTGCCCGCATGACCGGGGTGTCAATCCAGTACATCGCAAGCCTCGAGCGCGGAATCCGCGACAACCCCACACTGCGGATCATCCGTCGCCTCGAGACCCTCTTTCCCGAGCTCCGCGCGAACTAATCCTCCCGCAGTGTTATTGACGTGAACTGACCGTTTACAACGTGTGCAAACTGCCCTGCCCTGCCCTTGCAATCGGTAGTTTTATCATGTCACTGGTTAGGCGTGGGACTGATATCGAAGCTCAAGACGGCCCGCGCGCAACTCGACAGGACCTCCACCGCCATGATGGCCCTCGGATCGGCAACCGCCGTGCTCGGCGCCTTCCCGCTGATCGCCGGGATCGCCGGCGACGGGTCCAAGGTGGTCCGGGCCGCCTCCATAACCGGAGGCGCCGGCCTGATCGTGCTCGGCGGGATGACCGTCGCGGTATGGGCAAAGATCAACAAGTCCGTTGAGGAGGGCTGATTCATGTCCAACGTCAACTGGGGACAGGCGTTCGCCAACGCAACGGCCCTCATGGTGATCGGCACGGGGACCTCCCTGGTTCTCGGCCTGATCGTCGGCGGCATCGCTCTCGCAGTCGCGGCCAACGACTAGCCGCATCGAAGGAGGATCGACATGGCAGGCAAGACAAGCGGAACCGCGGTCGCCGGCGTGATCATCGGCGGGATCGCCCTGGGCGCCGTCGTGGCCCTCGGGGTGTGCGTCGCCATCCCGGCCACGCGGACCAAGATCGGGGAGTTCCTCACCAAGTAGGGCCGCGCGCCCAGGAGGGTTGAAAGATGTTCGGAACACTTCAGAGCCCATTCTCGACCAAGAGCGGCACGGCGGCGGCACTCGCGGAGGCCAAGAACGTCTCGATGGCGATCAAGAAGGATGCCGGCGGCACGCTCAAGTGGCACTGCGTCGGCGTCGGCGCCCACATCGTCGGGCAGGTGGACGTGGCGAACGCGGCCAAGTACTGGCTCAAGGACATCGTGGCCGGCGGGTTCACGAGGTTCAAGCTCGAGGTGGCACGCCCCGGCCAGGACGACAAGTCCGACTACATCAGCCTCTTCGACCTCAAGGGCAAGGGGATCGCGATGTACGAGCGGCTGCGGACGGAGCTCCTGATCAACCAGCAGGAGTACGACGTCAACAACAACCAGCCCATCAACAAGTCGATCGCGTTCCTGTTCGGGGACCCGATCCGCGACTCGTTCTGGCCCAACGCGATCCCCGTGGACCGGATCGGGACGCTGGACTGGATCTTCGATCCCACCGCCCTGCACGCGGACTTCACGGTCGATTCGATGGCCGTGTCCATGTACCTGCTCCTGGTGAAGCTCGAGGAGGACAAGGGCGGGAACTACGTGGCGTCGTGCTGGAAGGAGGAGACGGGCTTCACGGACTACCAGGTCAAGAGCCCGGAGGGACTGATCCAGGGCGCGTACCTGATCAACGCCCAAGCCTCCCAGGCGAACATCTGCACGTCGGTCAGCTCCGACGAGCTCTCGCTCGCCTCGGCCCCCGGCGCCCTCATGTTCAACGAGTGGGTCCAGCAGCACCCGTTCCGCGACTACCTCGACGACTGCTGGGAGGATCCCACCGTCGCCGGCCAGGGCATGGACTACGGGTTCTCGCTCCTCGAGGGACGGCGCAACGGCCCGAAGACGGGCAAGCCCGGCCCGATCACGTGGAAGGGCGCCTCCGGTTCGTTCCCACAGACCAACACGGTGCTCTGGCGCTACATCCACCCGTAGCAAGAGGAGGCCCGCATGGCCCGCGAGCTCACAAAGACCGAAAAGGGGATCGTGGGCGCGGTCGTCGGCGCCCACATCGGCGCGATCGTGGTGATCGTCGTCTGGATGGCGATCCGCTACGCGAAGCGCGAGGACAAGTTCTATCAGGACGTCGAGAACGTGGCGTCCAACGTCGGGAGCACAAATCCCGAGCTCGCCACCAAGATCCGCCAGATCAACCTCGACCTCCAGACCGTGAACTGGGATGAAATCGCCCTCGCCGGCGGGATCGGCCTCGCCTCCGGGATCGTCATCGGCGCCGGCATCGGCTACGCGGCCGGCTCGCTCGCCGTCGCCCTGGTCGTGGGGCTCGCCGTCGCCGTCGTGGTGACGGCCCTCATCCTGTACGCGATCCAGGCCCACGACAAGAAAGCCCTCCAGAAAGCGATCGGGGAGGCGGCCGTCGCGGCCGGCGGTCCGATCGGCGAGGCACATCCAACCGTGGCCGCGACCCGCCTCGACGAAAGCGACACGGGCAGGGAGGGCGAGAAGATCCGGCGCGCGGATACGTTCGTTTCGGCCTACTCGCCCCGGCTCGCCGAGGACGTGATCATCTAGAGGCGATGGACGCGCGGACCATAGCGGCCGGCGTCGGCGCCTTCCTGGGCGGCGGCCTAATAACAGGTGTGGCCGTGGCCCTGATCGGCCGGGAGAAAACCGAGGAGGGCGCCGTGGATCTAACCAGCGTTTCGAAGCTCTCGCCGAGACAGATCGCCGAGCTCAAAGCCCTACCCAACTACCGCAAGCCCCGCGACGGGATCAAGTCGTTTCGCACGCACACGCACTTCATAACGACACTGAATACCGCATTCAAAAAGACGGTGGACAACGCCGACGCACGCGCGATCATCATCGCACACGCGGCGCGCGGAGGCGGGTGGCACGTCCCCGGCCGGGTTCCCCTCTACTGGTGGAACCTCTGGGGCGAGCTCTCGAGCACGGACAAGATCGAGCACGGGGAGCTCTTTACCATCCTCAAAGGCTCGGGCAGCGGCGGGTACTATCACGCCTTCCGCGCGTACACCTCGCCGGAGGAGGCCCTCGCCGGCTACCGCGGCCACGTCCAGGAGATCAACCGGGATGCGTGGGCGTGGCTCATGGGCGTTGACGGCCGGGACAAGTCCGCGTGCTTTTCCTACTGTTTCAGGATCAAGGAATGGTTCTCGCGCAAGACCCGCGCAAAGGCCGCGGACGGGAGCTATCCCGGCCTCGATAAGTTCTCGACGGACATGGCCTGGATCATCAATCGGCACTGCAAGGTGGTCGTGTGAGCAAGGCACTGATCATCGCCGTGGGCGCCGGCGTCGCCGGCCTCGCAACGGCCGGAGGCGTGGCCGTGGCCGTGAAGCGGTCCAAGCGGCAACAGGCCCCCACCGCGCCGATCACGCGAGCTCCGACCACGTTTCACCGGCCGAGCTCGGCGACGGGAGGCACGCTCTCGTTTGCCTCCGGCTCGAGCTCGAGCTCGGGGGCGATGGACGCGAGCCCCGGCGCGATCGCCGAGGTGCTCGAGGCGAACCGGATCGCCCAGCGTTGCGCGGCGGCCCTCTCGCCGATCCCGGCCGGAACCGACGTCGCCGGCGTCCGGTCCCTCGCCGGGGATCTGCGGCTCGGGCTGTATGACTGCGAGCGCGGCCGGGACGTGGACCTCCTTTTCTCGAGCACGCCCAGGTCGGGACAACTCAACCTCCTGACCTATTGGGCAACGGACGTCGGCCCAGGCGTGGCGAGCACGGGAGAGTGGATCAACGTCCAGGGGATCGGGATGCGTCAGCGGCGCAAGGGCCAGGGCTGGCCTCCGGAGTGGGTCAACCGCACGTGGGCGTTGACGGTGCCCGAGCTCCCTAACATCAATGATGTATCGTTCGTCAAGGTGGCCCGTCCTCTCGTGCCCGCTATCGGCTCGAGACTTCCCCTATTTTGTATGTGCCGTCACGACGGGAATTCCAGCGGCACCTATAACAATATCGGTCACAGATTCCACCGCGCCGAGCAAGCGATCCAGAAACGGATCACGGTATGGGATGATTTCATTAAGCCCATGTTCTCGCGCGCCGGCAAGGGTTTCATGTCCATCCTCTCCGGCTACTTCACCGAAGGGATCGCCGGCGGGATCGCCGGCGCCATGATCTGCTTTGTGGACTTCGCGGTTGACTCTGTACTTCAGGGATATCTCGCCGAGGGCCACGGGCGCGAGCTCGCCATAGTGAGGCGGGTTGCAAAGGTCTGGCAGTCCATCCCGAAAGAGGCACTGATCGCCGGGATCGGGGAAATGAAAACATCCCTCCAAACCTATGGCGCGTCGCACATCATTGGATCACTTTTCGATGCCGCCAAGGCCGCCGGCACCGAGTACATTACGCAGTCACTCTTGCTCGCCCAGGCGAACTACCAGGGCGCCATCGAACAGGCAAACGCGAAGCTCCGGTCCAAGGGCCAGCCGTGGCGGTTCCGGGGATTTAACGGGGTGGTGTGATGCTAGACGTTGACTGCACCGCAAAGGTGCTCGGGTTCCTCTCGCACTCTTGCGAGATTCTCATTCTCCCCGATGCGGGCCTCGGCGAGCGCGCGGCCTCCGTGGACGGGTCGGGATACTGCACACCGTCCCTCGGCCGGTTGACTGACGTTTCGATGGGCCAGCGCGCCGCGAACATCATCAAGGAGGGTCCGTCCTGGATCAAGGTGGACCACCGTTCTGGCCTGCCCCGGCTCGGGATCTTCGATGCGGCCCGCGTGTCCGTGCCCGATGGAACGCCCAGGCTCGAGCCGCGGATCTTCTGGTTCGGCAAGCGAGGCCGGAAGATCCCGCCGATGCAGATCCCCTGTATCCTGCCTCCGCTGGCCCGCTACGTGGACGGGGTGTCATTCGCCCTCGCCAAATACTCGATCGGTGGATACACGTCCGCCATCACGGCGGACACGCCCCTTGTCTGGCCGATCCAATTCGAGGTGTCCACGGAGGAGCTCGTCGGATCGGATGACGGGACCTTGGTTTATCAGGGATATTTCAACGCGGCAGTTACGGCCGACGTGCAAAGCGATGACATAGATTTATACGGCCCCGCGTTCGCCGAAGAACTCAAGCGGACAAAGAGCTCTGGATCTGTAAGCTACCGCGGCGATCTGACCATGAACGGCCTTAGCGCACTGCACAACGTCAACGAGTTTTTCAGGCCGATCGCCATGTCGGGAGGTGCGATGGCCGCGATGTGCTCGAGCGGGGATACGGATGTTTCCTACATTCAGCAGAATCTATCCTCCTCGCACACCACAGGGTTTTGGTGGCACCTCCTGTGGCAACTCGATTACATCGCACCGGACGGTGCCGGCGAGGATGGACTCATTCCCGCGTATCACGCTTTCAAGGTGGAGATATGAAAAAGCAGAACGTCGAGACACTCGAGGAGGCCCTCCGCGTGCTCGAGCTCCTCGGCTTCAAGGGCGACGCGGCCGAGCTCGAGGAGGCCCTCGCCCGGTTCGGCCTGGACGTGGTGATCCCGCGCGTGGGAGGCGTGGTGCGAGCTCGAGAGATGATCGCCTATGGCACGGAGGCGATCCAGGGCCAGGAGGTGGACGCGGGACCGACAAAGGAGGGCAAGTCTCTGATCGTGCGCGAGCCGCCCAGGCGCGTGAAGCGCGCGTCCCTCTCGAGGCGCGACATGATCCGCGGCGACCACTACGATCCCGAAAAGCACTCGGACTCGAAATACGATGAACCATTCAACCCGGAGGTGCACTCGTGAACCGCATCGGAGCTCTTGCCATCGCCCTGCTCCTGGCCCTCGTGGCCCTGTTCGGGTGTGGCGCAAACAAGCCCAACGTCAACGCCGCGTGTCTCGGCGCCGTGGCCGTGGAGTGCGCCGCGAAGACCATGCAGTGCATCGAGCCGGCCACACCGGCGGCCCCGGAGATCGGGCCGGAGGCCGAGCTCGAGCTCGGCGAGGAGGTTTCATGGACAAGTGGCGTGAACTCATCGTCCTGGGCGCCGTCTGCCTTGCCCTCGTGGGACTCGGGATCGCGATGGTCTGCACCAAGCAGACCGATCAACTCCCCCTCGTGGTCAACGCCGTCGTCGCCCTCCTCGGCTACGCTGGAGGCGTCGCACGTGGCAACCGTACCAGCGGCACACGCTCGAGCCTCGGCGACGTGGGCACCGGCGCGATCGTCGTGGCCCTGGGCGGCCTCACCGGCTACGGTAGCTCCCTCCTGTGCACGTGATCGGCACGGACGCCGCAAGAAGAAGAAGAAGAAGTCCAAGCGCAAGACTTCATTTAACCGCAAGCATCCTCGGAACAAAGACGGGACGTTCAAGAAGAAGAAGCGCCGGCGCTAGACCGGGCCGGCGAGTGGCGGTAGTATCCTCCGGCAAAGGAGGTGGACATGAACCGCACCGCGCCCGCCCTGCTCGCCGTCCTGCTCGCGGGATGTTTCTCGTACAAGTTCCAGGAGGCGCCGGAGTACTTCGACGCCCAGCCCGTAGACCCGGAGGCCGTGCTCGTGTTCGAGATGCCGCCGAAAACGAAACCGTACACATCGATCGGCACCGTGTCCGTCGTGTCGAACGGTGCGGCCCTCTCGCCGGAAATCTCGAGCGACATGGAGCGCGTTCTACGCGAGTTGAAAAAGGCCGCCGGCGCCTACGGATGCAACGCGATCATCATGTCGCAGCTAGACCAAATGTGGGGCGTGCAAAACAACGGGATGCGCGGCACGTGCATCGTCTGGAAGTGAAAAAAAACCCGGCCCGCCGAGGCGAGCCGGGTTCCCAGTGCCGGCCGTTCGGTTGGTATGTGACGGACCCCCCGTCCGGCCGGATCTTGGACGTTTAAGCGTCCGGGGCCATTCTCGCAATCAAGGCCGTCCGTGTCAATTTCCCCTCGAGGCCCTCAGCGCCTCGAGGACGGCCTCGAGGCCGGACACGTGGAATCGTGCTCGGCACCTCGAGAACGTCCAGCACGGGCCGGCTGAGGCCCTCGGATTGCTGAAACTGGACCCCCGACCCCTCGGAGCGGCAAGATCCTACCTATGCGCCGGCGAATTGGAGGGACCACCGTGTACCTCGAGAAGTCCCACACGAGGCCGGGGACGGTGCATATCCGGTTCGCCCCCGTGCGGGCCATGATCACGGACAACGTGGCGAACGTGCGCCGCGTCCTGGCCGATTTGCTCGAGGCCGTCGAGGAGCTCGAGCGCCGTTCCGCCCTTTCCTGGAAGCGCCTCGGCGATCCCTGACCTCCCTATACGGGAACATGAGCGCCACATCTAGGCGCACTTGTAGGCGCGCGCCCTGCCCGCCTCGAGGCGCCTCCCATATTGGGAGGAGGCGCGGCCCATATTGGGAGGTTATCTCCCAATACGGGAGGCCGTATGCAGTAAAATAAGGCACTTGGCTTCCCTGGGTTCCTGGATCTATGAAAGGAACCTCCGATCCGGGACTCCTCGATTCTTACCAAGCGTTGCAAGGCCGGCGCCGGACAAGGACCCGGACAGAAGGAAACGCGCCGGTCGTCCGGCGCGGGAGGCTGGAGAGGCATCGTTCATTTGACAGCCGGCCTCGAGGTGTGCCAGTGTTGAGAACCAGCCGCCGTGCACGTCCCCCAAGCCGTGCACGTGCGGCCCTGCTTGGGGACGGTGAATATGACACGGCGAGTCTTTTCCGAATGTGAGCAAGCGTTCTCGAATCAGGTGGGCGGCGCGCAGTTCCTCGAGCTCGGCCGCCTGACTCGAGCACAGCGCGCCGAGCTCAAGAGCGCCGGCCGGCCGATCCCTCGGCGGGACGACTCGGCGACGCTGCGCGCGATCGTGCTGCAACTGTTCCACTCGCCGTACATGGCCGATGAAGGGATCTTTCCGATCACGCTCGCCGAGCTCCACGGCGCCGCCCTGGGCGGCCGTCTGCGGCTCGAGCGCCTCGCCGGCCACCTTGCCCGCCTCATGTCCGCGCGCCCGCCACACGAGGCGCAATGGCTCGTTTACGACTTCGAGCACGGCATCGCGTACCTCGAGCGCCTGTGGTGCCACCGTCCGCGGCCGGGTGTGCGCGGCCTGTGGTGGAAGGGCTGCCGCGTCGGGCTCGCCTCGAGGATGCCCGACGTTGACGGCGCCCTGCCCCGTGTGTATGATTCATGGTTCGCCCAGGCGGCCCTACACTACCGGGAGGGATTTGCCGGCTGGCTCGACAACCTCGGCCGGGAACTATCTAACCAGGGCAAGTCCACACCGAAGTTAACAGCCTGCTCATTATACGACATTCCGAGATTGTCCGTCCTCGACCTACGCGACATTATACGTCACGTGCGCGCCGAGGCGGCCGTCCTGGCCGCCGACGTGGCCCGCGGCCTCGAGGCCCCCGGCCAGGGCCACCGCCTCGAGCTCCCGCCGTGGCCCCGTAGGAAACAAACCGCCGGCCCGGAGGAAAGTACCACCGGCGAGCCCGAGCGCCGGCTCGAGCGCCTCGAGGACGACCTAACCCCAGCCCAGCGCCGGTCACTCGGCCGGATCCGCGGCGCCGGCGGCGGCGGCGGCGGGAGTACTCCTCCTCCCGCCCTCGCCGCCGCCTCGAGGTGAATCATGCAGGACCCCGCAATCAAGCACGCAATGGCACGGATCGATGGGCTCGTGAAACGCTGCAAGGTGCTCGAGGCCGAGCTCGAGGCCACGCGCGCAACGCTCGCCAACCTCGAGCGGGCCGTTGCCGACGCCGAGACGTGCCGCAACCTCAAGCGCCGCATCGACGAGCTCGAGGCGCGCGCCCGCGCCCGCGCCCGCGACAAGGAGGCATGATGGCCCGTTACGTGTGGTGGAAAGAGAC
>CAZJXV010000126.1:0-11601 GCA_964550015.1 uncultured Verrucomicrobiota bacterium | reverse complement strand
TCAAGAAAAACGGTTGCAGTGCGCATTCATAGGAGCCGTAGGCGTAAGCCTACGGGCGGGAGGCGACCGATAAAGGTCCTCTTTCTCGACGGGCGACCGGCCCGCAGGGGGCCGGTCGCCCGGCGATGAAGGTTGGTTGTTCCGCCCCCGCGATCCGTAGGCTTACGCCTACGGCTACTCACGTGATGCCCCTACGGGGCGTCGCGGGCACAGGTCTTTCAGCAGGCCCGTTAGGCCCACGATGAAATGACACACAGGATCCTTCAAGCCCCGGAGGGGCGACAGACCTGCCCTTGCTGAACCGCATCGCCCTCCCTATACTGTGCCCCAAGTGCACCAGGAGGAACGGAAGGAGCGCCGATGACAAGCCACCTGTCGGTTTCGACGCGGAAGCGCGCCGAGTTCGTTGACATCACCGCACAGGTCCAGCGCGCCGTCCACGACGCCGGCGTCGCCTCGGGCACCTGCATCGTGTGCGTCCCGCACACCACCGCCGGGATCACGATCAACGAGAACGCCGACCCCGACGTCCGGCGCGACATCATCGCCCAGCTCGAACGGATGGTGCCGCGCCAGGGCGGCTATCACCACATGGAGGGCAACGCCGACGCCCACATCAAGGCCTCCCTGCTCGGCTCCTCCGTGACTGTGCCCATCGAGGACGGCGCCCTCGTGCTCGGCACCTGGCAAGGCATCTTTTTCTGCGAGTTCGACGGGCCGCGCTCGAGGCGCGTGCACGTCAAGCTCGTGCCGGACCCGGAATGACCGCCGCGAAACCATGCGCATCCTGATCGTCAAGCCAAGCTCGTTCGGCGACATCGTCATGGCCCTGCCGGCGCTCGCCCTGCTGCGCCGCCGCCACCCGGACGCCGAGATCGGCTGGTTCGTCAACACCGAGTTCGCCGCCTTGCTCGAGGGCCACCCCATGCTCGCCCGTGTGCACCGGTGGGACCGCGGCCGGCGCCGGAGCACCCAGGGGTTCCTGCGCGGCGCCGGCGCGCTCGGGCCCGTGCTCCACGAACTCCGCGAATGCAGCTACGACGTCGCCTACGACTTCCAGGGCCTGTTCCGCAGCGGGTGGGTCACCCGGCGCTCGGGCGCGCCGGTGCGTATCGGCTTCCGGAACGGCCGCGAGCTCAGCCCGCTCTTCTACACCGAGCGCCGCGACACGTCCGAGCGCGCCGTCCACGCCGTGGACCGCTACCGCAGCCTCGTGGACCCGGAAAGCGACGACGAGGTCGAGTTCCCCCTCGCCATCGACGAGCCGGCCCGTGCCGCGGCGCGCTCGCTCCTCGCAGAGCTGGGCCTTGCTGCGGGTGAGCGCTTCGTCGCCATCAACCCCGGCGCCCGCTGGCCGTCGAAGCGCTGGCCCCCGGAACGCTTCGGCCAGGTCGCCGCGTGGATCCATGACCACGCCGGCCTGCGCAGCGTCTGCGTCGGCTCAGCCGCGTTCCGAAGCGCCGCGCGCGCCGTCGCGGACGCCGCCGGCCACGCCGTGCTCGACGCCACGGGACGGACGTCCTTGAAAGAGCTGGCCGCCCTGCTGCAAGATGCCGCGTTCCTCGTAACGAACGACTCGGGCCCGATGCACCTGGCCGTCGCCGCAGGCACGCCGGTCGTCGCCCTGTTCGGGCCGACCGACCCGGCGCGCATCGGACCCTACGGGCCCGGACACGAAGTAATCCAGGCGCAAGTGGAGTGCGCCCCATGCTCGAAACGAGACTGCCCGGAGAAGCCGCCGTGCATGGCGATCCTGGGCGTCAAGCAAGTCGCGCAGGCGTGCGAACGCATGCTCGGGCGGACCGGCGCGTGAACCGCACCGCCTCACGGCCCGCCGCCCGGCGCCGGCTCTCGCTCGCCCTGCGCGCCGCGAGACGCGTGCTCGCCTACTATCTGCTCGTCACCCTGCGCGCCCTCGTGCTCGCCGTTCCCGACCGCCTCGCCCACGCCATCTTCAAGTTCCTCGCCGACTTCGCCTTCATCACCATCGGCATCCACCGCCGGCGCGCGATCGCCCACCTGCGCATCGCCTTCCCCGAGATGTCGCACGCCGAGGCGCGCGTGATCGCCAAGCGGATGACCCGCCACCTGGCGCGCAACGCGGTCGAGTTCATCCGCCTGCCGAGGCTCCCCAAACGCCGCCTCCTCGACATGGTCAGGCTCGAAGGACGCGAAACGGCCGACACGCTCACAGCCGAGGGACGCGGCGGCATCGCCGTGACCGCCCACCTGGGCAACTGGGAATTCTTCGCTGCGGCGATCTCGGCGATGGGATACCCCATCACGATCATCGCCCGGCGCGTCTACTACGACAGGTTCGAACGCCTGCTGCGCGGCACGCGCCGCCTGGCCGGCGTGCGCGTCATCGATCGCGACAAGCCCAGGGACATGCTGCGCGCGCTGCGTGCCGGCCGCTTCCTGGGCGTCATGCTCGACATGGACATCGAGAAAGTCGAAAGCGTGTACGTCGAGTTCTTCGGCCGGCTGTCGCTCACGCCGGTGGGGCCGGTCGCGCTGGCGCTGCGGTTGGGCCTACCCCTTGTGCCGTGCTTCATCGTCCGCAACGAACGCGGCCGGCGCGCCAAAGGCCCCACGCACACGCTCATGATCGAGCCGCCGCTGCGCCTCATCCGCACCGGCGACAGGCAGAAGGATCTTTTGGTCAACACCATGCGCGCGGCCCGCGTCATCGAGCGCGTCATCCGCCGCTACCCCGACCAGTGGATGTGGATGCACCGGCGCTGGCAGCACCAGCCCGAATGGCCGTTCGTGAGGACAGCCTCTCGCGCAAAGACGCCAAGCCCGTAAAGGTAGTGAATGCCTCTGCGTGCTCTGCGCCTCTGCGAGAGATCCTGTTTTCGATCTCGCAGAGACGCAGAGTTCGCAGAGGAGAGGCCGAACAGGAGGAAAGCCAGTGATCACGAGCCTGCTACGAGACCCGTCCGGCGCGATCACCAGGACCGACGGCGCCACCGCGCTCCCGACCGAAGAAGGCGCCATCGTCTGGATTGACATCCAGAAGCCCACGCCCGACGAGCAGAAGGCACTGCGGACGCAGTACGGCTTCAACGAGTTCAGCGTGGACTACGCCCTCGCACCGCGCCGCCACCCCAAGCTCGAAGGGTACCCCGACCACCTGTTCGTCGCCCTGCAGGCCGTCACCCTCGAGCTCCAGGAACACACCTTCGACACCCACCAGATCAGTTGCTTCCTCGGCCCCAACTTCCTCGTCACCGTCCACACCGACCCCGTCCGCAGCGTCGCCACCGTGCGCGACGAAGTCCTCGCCTCCGGCAAGATGCGCGCCTCCGCCGACCTCGTCATGCACGCCGTCCTCGACCAGCTCATCGACAACTACACCCCCATCATCGAGCTGCTCGAACACCACATCAACAACGCCGAGCAGGTGCTGCTGACCACCGTCTCACGCCGCGCCGTCGCCATGATCTTCGAGCTCAAGCGCGACGTCATGCGGCTGCGCCGCGTCGCCGCCCTGCAGCGCGAGGTCATGCACCGGCTCAGCCGCGACCCCATGGACTTCATCCCGCCCGAGCACCAGGTCTTCTTCCGCGACCTCTACGACAGCGTCTTCCACGTCTACGACCTGTCCAACTGGCACCGCGAGATGATCACCGGCCTGCTCGAGGTGCACCTGACCTCGATTTCCAACCGCACCAACGAGATCATGCGCATCCTCACCATCATCGCCGTCGTCGGCGTCCCCCTCACCCTGCTCGCCGGCATCTTCGGCACCAACTTCAGCTACGTGCCCTTCATGCGCAGCGGCGACTTCCTGCCCCGCTACGGCTTCTGGCTCATGCTCGGCCTCATGGCCGCCACCACCATCGCCACCCTCACCTGGTTCAAAGTCAAGAAGTGGTTTTGAGATTTCCCTGAACGGGGCAGAAGTGGGTCGGGCAACGGGGTGTGCATGACACGAACCATCAAGGTTTTCGTTTGACTTCTCAAGTCACGCGCTATACAAGGACGGGCGCAGGGAGTTCTGACGATGGCTCGCTTGCTGGAAGCTAGAGCGATGATAACACTTCCGCTACCCCCAGCCTCACATTCGCCCAACCATTCAGCTACGAGCCCAGGCCCTTATGAATGGAACCGGATGATACGCTCGAACGTACCTGATTCCACGGAGGGTACATGAAATGCAGAGTGTCCTGGTCGATGCTAGCGTTGTCGCTATCGCCCATGACGTCAACCTTTCTATCTTCAGGCCTCCTTGGCTCGTCAAGAGCCGGATCTTTACAGAAAAGGAGCTTCAGGGTGAAATAGTCGTGACTCCAGCGTTCGTTCAGGTTCCAACGGACAACTTCCAACTGATGGTGTTCCCGGACCGTATCCAAATGGCCATTCGCCTCAATTGCCCTGACGCCGCAGATTGCATTCAGCGAGTAATGGGCGGGGTTGTCAGCACGTTGCCTCACACCCCCTATACCGCCGCTGGATTGAACTTCAAGTACCTAGCAGCACCTGAGTCGGCCGACGCTTTTGCGCCGTGGAATCGGGCCCTCTTGTCGTCATCCTTTGCAGATGAGGTAGCGCCACCGGACGATGGTGGCGCTAGGTTTGGCAGTTACGTCTCATTCGATACCCTTGGACTTAGACTCAAATTAGACATAAAGCCGACGAAAGCGCCAGATGCGGCAGTGAAAATGTGCAAGTCATGGCGGCCGGGGCAGGATCTTGTTTCCCTCGGTTTCAACTTCCACGCGGACGTTACGCAGGCCAAGGAACCTGCCGATGAACTCATTGGTGTGCTGGGCAAATGGACTGACGCACTCGCGCTCTCAGAAAAGATAGCGGGCCAGATCACTGACTGAAGGAATCGCGAAACATGCCTGATACAGTGGACACGAGGATGATCTCGTTTGACGAGCCTTTGAACGAGGGTTTCGCCAAGATCTTTATCCTTGGCCAGAGGCGATATCGACCTCGCTATCACGCATTCGGGCACGATGTGGAGATAATCGTGCACGAGACAGGCGAGGAGGACGAGGCATGTGCTGTTGATGAGCAGCTCGGGCAAACCCTCTACGTCCGCGACTTGTTTCATCTCGCGCCTCCCGCTATGCCCAAGATGGATGATTTCAGGGCAGCCATGGACCTGCTGGTCGCATACACCAAGATGTCCGCGGAGGATATGAAAACGGCAGCATTCAGGCCTTCGGACATCATGACTGAGCGACCAGCCCAGCGCCCCCGTATCGTGACCGTTTCGCCGGAGCTAGCGAGACCTCGAGAGGAAATCTACGCCTCTTCCCTATTGGCCCCTTCAGGATTCCACCTGACGTGGCTCGAGATGTGTCACGAGGAGCCGGATGACCAAGAAGAGTGAGAGCCCGTTCTACGCACCCCCGGTCGAGCATCTTGAGCAAGGAGACATCTTCCGCATAGACCTGGTGGCACCGTCAGCCGACGAGACTCAACGCATACTCAGAACGGTAGATGGGCAGCACGGGTCCCACGTTCTGGGGGACGCCCAGGAGGGAAGGATCTTCGGCCGCCAAGAGCTTGACAACCTCTTGGCGCGCGCACCTGCAGCCGCAGGGATTCCTTTGCCTTTCCTCTCCGAACCAGATGGCTGTCAAGAGTGGGTCGTAGTAGCCGGCACGTTGTTCCCATACTTCATCCTCGTTACCCAGACTTGTGACATTTCTGGAAAGGACGGAGAGCCGGTTCCCTGGGCGGCAATTCTCCCTGTCATCGCGCTAGCAAGCAGGTGCAAGACAGAGCGAATCCCATTCAAGACATCTTCGACCCCAATCACCTTGCACGATTTTGTCCAAGTCCAGTATGGTCCTCACGATGAGCTCGAGGCAGCAAGCGACACGGAGTACCCGTTTCTGCTGCGCGATTTGGTCAAGCATTGGCTGGCCACTGTTGAGACAAAGAAACTCCGAACAGACGTTGAACGCCTCAGAAACTTTCTCCACAACTACGCCGATAAAGGATACATGTACCCTCTAGCACCAAGCGAGGAGTTTGATGTCCCTGAAAGCTATGTCGATTTCACAGCCGTTCATTGCGTCCCAACGGAGAAGCTACAGAAGCTTCGGGAGAGTCGTTTGGCCCGTATAAACATTCCCTATCGCGAGCACTTCGCCCAGGGGTTCGCCCACTTCTTGGGGCGAGTAGCAGTTCCCCAGCCTATGCGCCCAAGACCCGTCAAGTGACCAAGTGCCAGTCGGCCGTGGCCTTGCGGGCTCGCGCAGGGTCAGCCAAGAGCTCCGATGTAGTATGTAAGAAGGGTCTCATCCACGCCCTCGTGCCCAACTCGAATGCTCGACGAGTGTCTTAACTCCCATCCCAATCAGAACCTCGCCCCCCCGCTCTCGTCCGCGCGGCCCAGAAGGCACCGCGACAATGGCCTACATCCGCTCAACCGACACCCGGCGCGCGAGCCAGCCGTCTTTGAACACCGTGATGACCTTGAACGAGAGCTCTTCCGGATAGTGGATGGCCACGGACGTGCCGATGCTCGTCACGAGACCCACGCCGTACCAGCTCGCGTCAAGGTCCTGGTGCACGTGGCCCGACAGGACGCACGAGACGCGGCGTTCCCCAAAAAACTCGATGAGCTGTCGCCGGTTCGGCATGTTCCAGCAGTCGTCGTCCTCGCCGGGATGCCGGAAGAAGAGCGGCCAGTGCATGACGACGAACCGCTGCGAGCAGTCGGCGGGGCACCGGTCGAACTCCCGTCTCAGCGTCGCCCACTCCTCCCGCTGGTGGTCCTGGCCGTAATCACCCCGCAGCTTCGACGCATTGAGCCCGACGAAGAACGCGTTCTTGTGCGTGAACGCGAAGTTGTCGGGCCCGCCGCGTTGGAAATAGACCGACTCCCTCTCGCGCGGATCGAACTGGTCGTGATTCCCCGCCACGCCGTAAGTGGGCACCCGCAACCCCGCCACGCACCTCATGAATATGTACAGCCACTCTTCGGAGCCCGGGTCGTGGATCTGGTCGCCGCCGAAGATGACGAAATCAATGTCGTTGTCGTTCACGTACGCGACGGCGAGATCGAGCCGCCTCTTGTCCGAGCTCGGCCCGTCAATTCTGAAAGGGCTGTTCATCCCGATCTGCGGGTCGGCAATAAACGCAAAGCTGAAAACGGCGTCGTCCATGTCGGTCGCATCCCCTCACGTTGTGATTTCAAGTGCCCGAACCGCCCGCCAAGCTGGCACACCCAACGCGGCCCGCAACCTTCGACGGTCCTCAGGTCAGGCGATCCCGGCCCTACAATCCAGCAACTATGAATACCTACGACATAAACGTCCTCATTGACCGAGCTCAGCAAATCCTGTTCATCCTGTTATCCCGTCAAAGAGAACGTTCTTTCTACAGGTCTCAATAGGCGATGTGCTCGACCAGTATCTTCACCCCGATCCCGATCAGCACCACGCCGCCCGCGATCTCCGTCCAGCGCCCGAAGCGGGCGCCGAGTCGTGAGCCGATAAGCATCCCCAGCGCCGTGAGCCCCGCCGTCACCACGCCGATGATCAGCGCCGGGTACCAGATCGCCACCTCGAGCATCCCCAGGCTCAGGCCGACGGCGAGCGCGTCAATGCTCGTGGCGACCGACAGCATCAGCAGCGTCCACCCGCGCGTCGGATCGCCGCTGGGCTTTGTGCTCTCGCCGCTCCTCAGGGCGGTGACGATCGCCTTGCCGCCGATGAACGCGAGCAGCCCGAACGCGGCCCAGTGGTCCCACGCGGCCACGTACTGCTGCACCCCCCGGCCCGCGAGCCATCCGATCAGCGGCATCCCCGCCTGGAACAGGCCGAAGTGGAAGGCGAACCGGAACACCTGACGCCCGGTCACCCGCCCGAGCGACACGCTGCCGGCCACCGCCACCGCGAACGCGTCGAGCGCCAGCCCCACCGCAATGCCCAATATCACGACCAGACCCATAGGCTCACAGCGAATTCAACTGAACCACGGAGAACGATGCCCTTTCTGCTCTCCGTGCTCTCCGTGTCCTCCGTGGTTACCGTCTTCTCTGCGGTTCATCCCAGCAGCTCGCGGAAGGTCGCCGCGTTCCGGGGCGCGTTCGCGTTGTAGTCGTTGTTGAAGAACGCGTACAGCGTCCGGCCGGCCAGGTGCGGCTTCAGCCGCGAAGCCCACGCCTCCAGCTCGTCGCGCCGGTAGTCGTGCCGGTACAGCTCCCGCTCCAGGCCGTGAAAGCGCACGTACAGGAAATCCGCCGTCGGCCGCACCACGTCGGGCAGGCTCGGGTGGCTGATCGCCGCGAACGCCGCCCCGTGCCGCTCGAGCGTGGCGGCCACCTCGTCGTCCCACCAGCTCTCGTGCCGAAACTCCACCGCATAGCGGACCGTTCCCGGCAGCATCGAGAGAAACCTGTCGAGCCGCTCGACGTCCTTGTGCAGCGATGGCGGCAACTGCCACAGGATCACGCGCAGCCGCTTGAGCTGAAGCACGCGAGACAGGCACGCTTTGAGATGCCCCCCGCAGTCCTTGATCTTCTTGAGGTGCGTCACCGCCCGCGAGCCTTTCACCACGAGGTGGAAGTCCGGCCCCAGCCGCGTGTTCCACGCCTTGATCGCCGTCGGCGCCGGGTTGCGATAGAACGTCGCGTTCACCTCGACCGTGTCGAACTTCGTCGCATAGAACGACAGCCGCTCCGCGCCCTTCACGTCCTCGGGATAGAACGGCCCCGTCCAGTCGTCGTACGTCCACCCCGACGTCCCGACGTATATCCCCTTGCCCGTCATGCCCCGATTATACGCCATCGCGAGCCACAAGCCCCTCACCATTTCCGTGTCCCGCAGAGACACTCCTTTACCTGGCGCAAAACCTCAACTAGGATGCCGTGCACCAAGAACTCGAAGAATGGGGGCGAACTCCATGAACACACGCGCAGCACAAAGCGTTTTCATCTGCACGCTCATCCTCGTCGCCGGCCTCGCCCCGGCGGCCGATACCGAACTCGTCGCCGACTTCACGGAGCGACCGGAACTCTGGACGTGCGGCAGCGTGGGACCCAAGGTCGCCACCTGCTTCCCGTCGAAGGACCGCGACATCGTCGGCGAGCGCCTCGTTGTCATGAACTTCACGTCAGGGCACGAGCACTACTTCGTCTTCCCCAAGTTCCGCAATGCTGGATGGGACCTGTCGAACACCGAGGCCCTCGAGGTGCGGATCAAGCCGCAGACCGGCACGAACTGGGGCGGCACCAACCCCGTGCTCTACCTGCGCAATCGCGATGGCGGCATGATGCGCGTTCGGCCGGCCGATCGCCGGTCCCTGCTCCACGGCAACGACGGCACATGGACAACGGTCCGCTTCCCATTGCAGGAGACAAAGGGCTGGGAGTTCTTTCACTGGATGGGCGGCTCGCTCGAGCACGTGGACTGGATCGAGGTTTCCGTTCGAGGCGGGACAGGGCCCGACGCGGCGGCCCATCACGTGCTGCTCGACGGCGTCCGCTTCCTGCCCGAGCAGGCGGCATACGAGCCACCCGACGAGCGCCTGCCCGACCTCGACGTGCTCTGGATCGAACGCGACCCGAAGTACGAGCGGTACAATGTCCGGTACGAAAAGAGCAAGATTGACCTGAACGTCCCACTCGGCATCTGCGCCAACAAGGATGCGAAGCACGACCCCGACACGGGCGAGACCGTCACCTGGACGGCCCACATCCAGAACAAGGCCCGCGCCAGAGTCGGGAGTCCCGACCCGCAGGCCCTCGGCGGCCGCTACGAGTGGATCCTCGACGGCAAGGTCGTCGCCAGGGGCGACATCCCGCCGCTCAAGCGCCGCGACCGCCACGACGTGCAGTGGCAGTGGACGTGGGACCCGGCCGATCACGACCTCACGTTCCGCATCATCCCCAACGGGGAAGACCTCTGCGACGACAACAACGAGCTGACCATCCGCACGAACGCGCTGATCATCAAGCACATGATCGAACGCGGCGCCATCGCCCAGATGGAGCTCAAGTACAACATGCTCGGGTCACGCTCCGCCGAGGACTACCTCCAGGGCCAGATCCGCTATATGAACCAGATCATGGAAGGCTCGAAGTACCCCTTCGCCCCGAACGGCATCGAGCAGCGCGTCATGATCGGCATCATCGAGTACGTGGACGACTACGAGTGCGTCGAGCTCGGCTGGGGACCGTACCGCGTGGGCGAGCTTGACCTTCGCGCCGACGGCGGACGCGGCGTCTCGGCGCTGCCCAATCCATGGGGCACCGGCGCCGCCATGTGGGAGTTCCACGCCTGCGCCGGGCGCCCCGACGGGGCCTGGATCCACGAGCTCGGCCACCAGATCGGCCTGATTGACGACTACCAGCTCATCACCGAGCCGGAAGACAACCTCGTCAACGGCGTCGGCTTCAATTACGACAACCGCGGCATCATGGGCGGCGGGAACATCACGCCGCACGAGAACCCCGGAGAGGATATCTACGGCTACTACTCGCCCAGCAACGTCCAGGGCCTCAACGTCACCAAGGGCAAACGCCGCGGCTACTTCGGCGAGTACCTGTACTGCATCCCGAAGCAGAACACGCTTCTCATTCTCGACGAGAAGGGCAAGCCGATCGCCGACGCGGCGATCACGCTCTACCAGACCGGCTGGATCACGACGGAGGAGGGTCACAAGAAGGGACGCGTGATTGACGACATTCCCGAACACGAGGGCCGCACCGACGCCGCCGGCCGCTTCCCGCTCAAGAACCGGCCCGCCGATCACCACACCACGGAAACCGGCTGCACGTTAAGAGACAATCCCTTCGGCCCGATCCACGTCGTCGGCTTCAACAGCGTGATGCTCATCATCGTCGCCAAGGACGACGTCGAGCGATACGGCTTCATCACCGTTCCCGATTTCAACATCGCCTGGATGTCGGGACACAAAGACCACGCCGAACTCCCCGTCACAGTCAAGGTCAAGGGCGACGAGAAGTACTACTACGCCCCGCCGCTGGTCCAGTAGCTCAGCGACGGTGGCCCGGCGCGCACACTTCATAGGGCCGCCCCGGGCAGACGGTGGTCAGCGTATCCAGAGCCCTGCCTCCCATCGTCCCGTATCACGCTGCGTTTTTCTTTTCATCGCCCCTTGTCCGTGTTCGCTTTTCTTGCGTCCATAATGATCTTCTTCCATTTCGCTCTGTCGGCAAGGCGTGCCCGGTAGTCTTGCCGACGTGCCAGGAACGTAAGCTCCTTCTGCAGCTTCAGGAAGTTCCCATAGCGCTCGGCGTCCAGAATTCCCTCGTCGAGCGCTTTCCTCACCGCACATCCCGGCTCCGTTGCATGTCGGCAATTCCTGAAACGGCATAAGCGCGCAAGCGCCTCGATGTCATCGAAGCTCTGTTTGAGCCCATCCTCGTCGCACCACATCTGGAGCTCGCGCATCCCCGGCGTATCGATAACCACCCCGCCGCCTGGAAAGACAATCAGCTCCCGATGGGTTGTGGTATGCGTGCCTTTGCCGACGGCCTCACTGATCGCGTTCACTTTCTGCCGCTCCTCGCCGAGCAGGCTGTTGATAATCGTCGATTTACCGACACCCGACGAACCAAGAAACGCCACCGTCTTGCCTCTGCTGATGTACGTGCCGAGCACG
>CAZJXV010000125.1:0-11778 GCA_964550015.1 uncultured Verrucomicrobiota bacterium | reverse complement strand
ATAAACAATACATATACCAAGTTATATTATTCATGGCCATAAGCCGGTGGCAAGCAAGAGTGCCGGCTGGAAGCCGGCAGGGAAACCCACAGCCCGGATTACCGAATGTAGAGAAGCGTTAGATGCACTGCGTCGGGGCCCGAGTCGGTTAGTCGAGCTTGTCTCGGAGCTCGCGCAATTTCATCAGGGCGTCGAGCGGCGAGAGCTCGTCGGGTTTGAGCGATCTGAGCGCCTCGATAACGGGGTGGGGCTGGTCGGCGAAGAGAAATAACTGGCTAGGATGGCGTACCCTCCCGACCGGCCCCTGCCCCGATACGTTGTCGGCGAGGGCCTGCTCCTCGAGGTGGCGCAGGATGGCCCGGGCGCGGTCCACGACGGCCTCGGGCAGGCCGGCCAGGTCGGCGACGTGGATGCCGTAGCTCTTGTCGGTGCCGCCCGGCACGATGCGTCTCAAGAAGACGATCTCGTCGTTCCACTCCCGCACGGCGACGTTGTAGTTTTTCACGCAGTCGAAGAGCTCCTCGAGCCGGGTGAGCTCGTGGAAGTGGGTGGCGAAGAGCGTCCTGGCGCGCTTGCCGGGGGTCGCGGCGATGAACTCGGCGACGGCCCAGGCGATGCTGATGCCGTCGTAGGTGCTGGTGCCGCGTCCGATCTCGTCGAGGATGACGAGGCTGCGGTCGGTGGCGTTGTTGAGGATGTTGGCGGTCTCGTTCATTTCGACCATGAACGTGCTCTGGCCGCGGGCGAGCTCGTCGGTGGCGCCGACGCGGGTGAAGATGCGGTCCACGACGCCGATGGCGGCGCTCGTGGCGGGGATGAAGCTGCCGATCTGGGCCATGAGCACCAACAGGGCGGTCTGGCGGATGTAGGTGGACTTGCCCGCCATGTTCGGGCCGGTGACGACGAGGAGCTGGTTGGCGCCGCCGTCGAGGTGGACGCTGTTCGGGACGAAGCGCTCGCCGACCATGACCGCCTCGACGACGGGGTGGCGGCCGTCCACGATCTCGATCGTGTCGCTCTCGTTGATGTCGGGCCGGGCGTAGTTGGCCTCGAGGGCCAGCGCGGCGAAGGCGGCGAGGACGTCCACGACGGCCACGGCACGGGCGATCTGCTGGATCTGCGGGGTGAAGCGGGTCACCTGCTCACGCAGCTCGGTGAAGAGGCGCTGCTCGATCTCGGCGATGCGCTCCTCGGCGCCGACGACCTTGGCCTCGAGCTCCTTGAGCTCGGGCGTGACGTAGCGCTCGCCGCCGACGAGGGTCTGCTTGCGGGTGTAGTCGTCGGGCACCTTGCTCTTGTTGGCGTGGCTCACCTCGATGTAGTAGCCGAAGACCTTGTTGTAGCCGACCTTGAGCGACTTGATGCCCGTGCGCTCACGCTCGGTCGCCTGGAGCCTGGCGATCCACTCCTTGGCGCCGGAGGAGGCGGCGCGGAGCTCGTCGAGCTCGGCGTCGTAGCCCTCGCGGAACACGCCGCCGTCGCGCAGGACGGCGGGGGGCTCGGGGACGATGGCGCGCTCGATGAGGCCGGTGACCTCGTCGAGCAGGACGAGGGCGCTGCGGTTGGCGGCGAGGGTCTCGGACTCGGCCGGGGCGAGCGTTTGAGCAACCTCGGGCACGGCGAGGAGCGAGTCCTTGAGGCCGGCGAGGTCGCGCGGGCCGGCGTAGCCGGTGCCGATGCGGGCGATGAGGCGCTCGAGGTCGCGCACGCGGCGCAGCGTGTCGCGCGCGGCGGTGAGCATGGTCTGGCGCGCGACGAGGTCGGCGACCCCGGCGTGGCGCTCGCGGATGGCGACGGGCTCGACGAGGGGCTGGCGGATCCAGTTGGCGAGCAGGCGCGCGCCCATCGGGGTGACCGTGCGGTCGAGGACGCCGAGGAGGGTGGCGGCCTTCGATGTGCCGCGCATGGGCTCGACGACCTCGAGGTTGCGGAGCGAGAGCGGATCGATGAGCATGTGCTGGTCGGCCGAGTAGGGGGTGAGGGCGCGCACGTGCTCGAGCGGCTGGCTCAGGGTGTCGACCACGTAGCCGAGCAGGGCGCCGGCGGCGCACACGCCGGGGCGCATGCCGACGCAGCCGAAGCCGTCGAGCGAGTGGGTGTGGAAGTGGTCGGTGAGCAGGGCGAAGCACGAGTCGTGGTCGAAGACCCAGTCCTCGAGCGGGGTCCAGACGGTGCGCAGCAGGCCGTCGAGCGAGGCGGCGAGGCCCTCGCGCTCGGCGACGGATTCGGGCAGGAGGCACTCGGCGGGGCCGACGCGCAAAACCTCGTCCACGAGCTCGCGGCGGTCGGCGAGCTCGATGACGCGGAACTCGCCGGTGGTGACGTCGAGGTGGGCGAAGCCGAACCGGGCGTCGAGCTGGGCGATGGCGGCGATGTAGTTGTTGGCCTTGGCGGGCAGGGCGTCGGAGCCGATCACGGTGCCGGGGGTGACGACGCGGGTGACCTCGCGCTTGACGACGCCGCGGGCCTTCTTGGGGTCCTCGACCTGGTCGCAGACGGCGACGCGCTTGCCGGCGGCGAGCAGCCGGTCAATGTAGGCCTGGGCGGCGTGGTAGGGCACGCCGCACATGGGCATGCCCTGGCGGGCGGTGAGGACGATGTCGAGGATGGGGGCGGCTTCCTTGGCGTCGTCGAAGAACATCTCGTAGAAGTCGCCCATGCGGAAGAACAGGATGGCGTCCTGGTGCTCGCGTTTGATCGCCTTGTACTGGCGCATCATGGGCGTCAGGTCGGTCATCGTCGCGTGTGCCTCAGGTCGGGGCGTGGCCGGGACAGGGGCCTCAGCCACAGGTTTCACGGATGCAGAGGGATTCTATCCGATCCGGGCGGCCCGTGTAAACCGGGGGCGAGGGCCTGGGAACGGGCGCTGGACGGGGCTGCGAGGGAGCGAGGCTTGGCCCTGAGTTCAATCCGTGCTCGGCTGGAGGGTGACGGTGACTTCCTCGTCTCTGCCGGCGATGCGGACAGGGAGGGCAACGTCCTCGTACCCCTCGTAGCGGACGCGGACGGTGTAGTTCCCGTCGGCGACGTCGGGAATCGGGATCGAGCCATCACGCCGGGTACGATTGTACTGGTAGCATTGCGGCAACGTGCGCTTGCTGACGAGGGCGGCCAACGAAGGGTCGCCTCCGGGATCGAGCACGACCTGGGCACCAGACACCGGGCCGCCGAGCTCATCCTCAACCTGGACCGCGAGGGCTCGTGGTGGCCCGAGCTCGAGAAGGAATCTGTTCTTTGTGCCTGGATCGACAGTGATGTGCGCCACGCCCGCTTCGTCGCTGTCGGTGGCCTGTGCGCGGACGGTATACGTGCCGGCCCCCAGGCCCGTTACCGCGCACTTGCCTGTTTGCGGGTTAACCGTGGCCAGGCTTCCTTCCGTCAGGACGCGGCCTTGTTCGTCGCACAGGGCAAAGCGGATTGCTGCCGGAAAGGTGCCGTCCGGCGTCTGCAGTTGGGCGGTCACGCTCGCCTCTCTTTCGAGCCGGATAACGATGTCGGCCAGATCGGCCCCATCAGGCTTCTCCAACTGGACGAGCGAACTCGCGTAACGTCTTTTCTGCGCGAGTATCGTGTACGAGCCCACATCCAGCCCGTGCAGGGCGAATCGTCCTTCGCCGTCCGTCCAGGCTTCCGAGAGGAATGCGCGACCATGGGCTGCCATAATAGCGCTGATCCGGTCCTCCTCGGCAATCTCGGGCACCAGAAAAAGCCTCGCGTTGGCGAGGAGCTGGCCGTCCGGGCCGGTGACAGTGCCGCTCACCTTGCCGGCGCTGAGTTCGGCGTCCCACTCGAGGTCCTGATCGGCGACCGTGAGCTCGCGAACGAAGCGCGCTTTCGAGCCAGGGCCAAACGTCACTTCGACCGACACGCGGTAGGCGCCCGGCTGCACCGCGCTGATATTGAACAGGCCAGTACTGTCGGCAGTAGCGCCACCCATCGAACCGCCGGCGAGCATGGGCGAAGCGGCCAGAGGCGAAAGCATGACGATCGCCCCACGTGCTGGTTCGTTGCCGATCAGTATCACCCCGTTCACGGCGACACCGCCGAACACGATGTCAAGTCGTCGCTCTTCTCCTTCGTCGAGGATGATGCCGAACCTGCGGCTCGGTGGCGCGTCCGAGAGAGCGGGCGGCGCCGCGGTTACGGTACAAACACCGCAAGGAACGTGAGCGAACTCGTAGGCGCCGTTTTCGTCCGTGCAGGCGTAGTCGCAGTCGCCGCCAGGGATGATGGCGTTGACCCAGGCTGCCTCGAGGGGCATACCGTCGGGACCGGACACGGTCCCGAACAGCCGCCCACCTCGGCCCAGCTCGATGACGAGCTCCTCGTCCGACGCCAACGGCACGGAGATCTTCTTCTCGGTGCGAGGGTGTTCGGGATGACTGACCGTGAGTGTATGCGCGCCGCTGGCAACGCCCACGAGCCTGAACGAGCCCGTGCGATCGGTCTCCGTCCAGGCGGATGTCAGCATCCGTTTCTCAAGAGTGACCGAGGCTGCGGCGACCGGCAGCCGACCTTTCCGCGTGACGACACGGCCGCAGACCTCGAACCCCTTTTCGAGCGCGATCTCGACGCGCTGAAGCGGCTCGCCTTCTCTCGTCTCGACAACGTCAGAGTGCCTCACGAAGTGAGGGTGCTCGACCATCAGCATGTAGACGTTGGCTGGCAGCCGTTCAATCGACCAGACACCGTGCCGGTCCGTAGCGGTCTTGTGGTCGCTGTTCGGCGAGGGAGCCAGGCGGCCCATTGTCGCCAGACACACGCGTGCGCCGAGAACCGGCGAACCGTCCTCGGCAGAGGTGACGGCGATTTCGAGCGTTGTCCCTTCGACGAGCTGGAACACGGCCTCAGTTCTCCGGCGGCGCTTTGTGATGCGAACGTTCCGTGGCGCCGACACGTACCCCGGCGCGCGAACGACAACGTTGTACCTGCCGCGTTCGAAACCGGAGCGTTCGAAGCGCCCGCCCGGCCTGTGCTTCAGCGGGCCGCTCTTGCCGCGCATTTCGATGGTCCCGCTACGGAACACCTCGAACTCGAACAGCTCGACTGGCTCGCGCGTAAGCCGATCGACAACCTGGCCGGCAATCGTCCCGCCGCGCTTAAGCGCGATCTCGAGTCCCGTCGCCGGCGCCGATACCTGGTGCGAACGTGCTAGGTGATCGGGCGAGTAGATCCACAACGTGTGGGCGCCCGCCTGGAGTCCGCTCAGGGCAAAGTGACCGTCCTGCTGCGTCAGAGCCGACTTGGTTACATTGCTCGCAGGATCCCGGGCCAGGCGCGCGTGTGGCGGGTACTGCGACAACACCTCTGCCCCCGCGACCGGATTCCCGAACTCGTCGATGACCCGGCCGCTGACGGTGGCGCCTGGGCTGAGGACGAAAGCGACGTCACGCACAGCGGCGTTCGGGGCGACCTCGACGGCTCGCGGCTCGGAGTTCACGTGCGTCGAGGAGATTGCGAAGACCGTATATCCCCCGGGCTTGAGGCAGCCGGACGCGTAAGAGCCGTCCTTGGCCGTAACCGTCTCGGCGTCGGCCTCGGGATGCCAAGGCGAACGGGGCGAAGTGTGATCCACCGTGCCAACCGCCTTGCCGACCTTCCGCTCGTCCTTTGCGGCCACGAAACAGACGGTGGCGCCCTCGACAGGGCCGCCGGTCTCGTCCTTGACCGTTCCCGAGATGCTACCGCCAGCCTCGAGGCGAACCAGCACGTCGGTGAGGATTTGGTCTGGCTTCATGCGGAGCCGACCGGTAGACGACCCAAGGTAGTCGGGATGTCGAGCGTGGGCCGTGTAATCCCAGGGCGCGAGTCCGCCGACGGCGAAACGGCCGTCGCTGTTCGTCGTGAGAGTTGCTTCGGGATCGAAAAAGGAGCCATCCCCGAAGAAGGCATCACAGGGCCCGAACTCAACCTTGGCACCGCCGAGAGGCTTCCCATCCGGTGAGACTACGAGTCCGGCCACCGCCGCCAGGCCGTCGAGCTCGGCCGGAACGTACCGAGCGGTTTCTGCCCCAGGCTCGCGCTCTGAACCGCCTGTCGGTTCGACACCCTCCGGGCAAGATGACCCGGCATCCGAGGTGTGCGCGGCTCGTTCGACCGATGGGCCTGACGGCTCAGATGCTCGCCGGGCAATCTCGAGGACGATGTACGCAGCCGCGCATACGATAACCACCCCGATTGCGAAGAGCGTACGGCGCTTCGACATCGCAACACACTCCTACTGGTCTTCGCCGGTCTTCGGCTTGAGCACGGTCGTTACTTCCTCGTCCCGGCCGGCGATGCGGACGGGGAGGGCAACGTCCTCGTAGCCCTCGCAGCGGACGCGGACGGTGTATTCGCCGTCGGGGATGTGTTGAAAGGTGGCGGAACCGTCCCCGTCCGTGGGACTGGCCCGGGCCAGTTTGACGGCGAGAGAAGCGCGGCCGCCGGGATCGAGAACCACTTCCGAATCGGACAGGGGGGCGCCACGATCATCGATGACGATCACGCCAAGCTGTGAACCCTTCTTGAAGAGGAGCTCGACCTCGGTCGTTCCGGCTTGCCGGACTACGATGTCTTGATGGCAGGGGAAAGGGGAGACATCGGCCCATGCAACGACCGTATATCGCCCGGGGGCGAGACCGTAGATATGGCATTGACGGGTTTGGGGGTCGATCCGGACAAACTCGTCCTCTCGAATGAGGCGCCCTTCTTCGTCCCCGACGGTGAGTTGCAGATACTCTGCCGTTTCGTCTTCGGGGAGCCGGACGGTTGCCACGACGGTGGCGTCTCTCGCCAGCGTGACGGGCGGGGCGGCGTCTTCGCCTTCCCGCTTCTCGACCGGTACCACCTGGATGGCGTAACCTTCCTTCGCGACGACAAGGTGGTATGGACCGGGGGTGACGCCTTCGATTCGGAACACGCCCTGGTTGTCGGTCCACGCCTTGTGGGCGTCCGTGTGGTAGGCGCGAAGGAGGCCGGCCAGGCGGTCCGCGTCATCGGCGCTGGGCTGCAGCGAGACCGCCGTTCGCGACGCCGGTTCGCCATTCGGCATACGGACAACGCCGGTGACGGCGTTGCCCTCAAACTCGAAATCCAGGTGAAGGTCCTGGTTGCCAACGTGCACCTCGCGCCAGACGTCGCTCTGACACAGGCACACCAACTCGGTGACACCGACGCCATAGTAACCGGGAAGCAACCCCTCAATTCGGTACCGCCCCTCCTCGTCAGTCTTAGCCGAAGCTGAGACGCCCTCAGGCCGAGCGAATGAGGTTGGGCACGCCATCGCGTGCACCTCAAGACCCTTTACGGGCTTGCCCGCGCGCGTCACCTTGCCGAAGATCGCCGCGCCGTCGAGGACGACGTCCAGGCGCGTGTCCTCGCCCTCGCGGACGAGCACATTCCTAGTGACGGTGGCGCGGGGGGTTCGGATCTCTAGCTGACGCAGACCGGGCTCGACGGCGGGAACCACGTACTTGCCTTGCGCATCGGTCCAATAGCTGGACACGTCACCACAAACCAGTTCGCGCACCTCTGCTTCGGTGATGGGAGCGCCGTCGGCGGTCGTGACGGTCCCGACGATGCGCCCGCCCGCGGTCATCTCGACGAGGAGTTCTTCCTCAGAGTCCTCGGAGAACCGAGTGACCTTTTTGAAAGGGACGTATCCCTCGTGCCAGACGTAGAGGGCGTACTCCTCCAAGGTGACATTTTCGATCTTGAACAGGCCACGCTCGTCCGTCCAGGTGTGCAGTTCAAACAGGCTCGGGTTACTCTTGAAGGCGCAGCCCTCGCCGTACATCATCGATAGCAAGTCCGGATAGGCAAGCATCACGAGGGCTTTGGGCACTGGGCCGCCTTCCGCCTTCGTGACGACCCGGCCGCGGATGGTGAGGCCTTTGTCCAGGACAACGTTGACATCCCTTTCGCTTTCCTGGTCCGTCACCTCCACGACGACGTGCTTGAGGGCGAAGTCGAAGTGGTCGAACTCGAACTCGTGCTGACCGGGCGGGACATTCACAGCAACGCACTTGCCGTCCGCATCGGTCGGATTCTCTGCCCATCCGGCCTCCCACGAAACGCTCGCCTCCGCGACGGCGCTGCCATCTTCAGCCGAAGTGACGTGGAACGTAAGTGTTGCTCCCCGGACAAGCTCGACGAGGATCTCCTCGGGCTCCGCCCCGTCTATGGGCCGAAGGCCCTTCAAGAGCGCGGGAGCATAGCCAGGGGCGAAGTACACTTGAACCCAGCACTCACCGGCATCGCACACGAGCTCAAAACGACCGTCAGGATGTTCTTCCGGTCCAAAACGGTCCCAGGAAAGCCCGTAGGTAACACCGACCCTGAACCTTTCAACAGGCTGTCCGGGGAGCTTGTCCACCACGCGGCCCTTGATTCTCGGAGGGGCCGGGACCTTGATCTCGATCCCCTCGGCAGGCGCGCTACAGGCCGTTCGGTACAGGAAATGGGCGTAGAGCGACACGATGAGGTTGTGTGCCCCAGGTTCCAGGCCGCGCAGGACGAAGGCGCCATCGTCGTCGGTGACGGCCTCACGGCCGCCGTACTGAGCGTAGCGTACCTTCTTATCGACCGCAAAGGCCTCCACCTCAACGCGTGGGAACCCATTGCCGTCCCAGTCCAGCACCCATCCGGAGATCGTCACGCCGTCTTTCATAACGAGATCGATGCCGCCGGTCGTCTCCAGTGTCTTGACATGCGCCGTTCGCTCGGCGCCCGGCAGGTAGTGGTCGTGGTTGGCGATGACGGTGTATGTGCCCGCACGCAGGGGAGGCGATGTGTAGTTACCGGCTGCGTCGCTGACGCAGTACGTGGCCGGTTCGAGCACCTCGGCGATCAGTTCATGGACGCCGTCTTCAACCTCCGCACGAAAATGGAAGTCCAGGTGAGCGCCTTCAATCAGGGCCCCGTGCTCGTCGGTAACGGTACCGGAGATGAAGCCGCCATCAGCCATGCGGATCTCAATGTCGCGAAGCGCTTGGTCGGCCTCAAGGCTGAACGGACCGTACGTGGTGCGGGCGTGCTCGGGATGGTCGGCGCAGAGTACAAACTCATCCGGCCGGTCGCCGAAAATGAAAGAGCCTTCCTCATTCGTGGTCCTTCTATCCGTGCCCCCTTGGGTAACGCATGCGACTTCAGCGCCCGCGAGCGGCATGCCGTCGGGCGTGAGTACACGGCCGGCTATCTCGACCCAACCGTCGAGGTCAATGCGCACCAATGTGGGCGCATGCGTTGCCGCTTCGTCTTCTCGACCGGCCTCCTTTTGCCGCGAGGTGCGAGTGCGCGGCCCACGGGGGAGATGCGTTCTTCGGGCTGTGGGATGGTCTTCGGGCGGGGAGTCAATTCTCGATGCGAGGTGCGACATGACAAGATACAGGCCAATGGCTCCGGCTGCGATCGCGACCACGAGCCAGGGCCGCACCCTCAGCATGATGACACTCCTCTGTGGTGAACGGCTTTCCAGGCGGCGGGGGTCTTTAGGGGGTGTCGGGCCAAGCGTTGCGGTCGCCGCATCGTAATAAGTATAGCATGGGACAGGGGAGCTGTGAAGAGGCCGTTTTGCCCTGATCTGGGTGGGTGATTGGCCGGGCGAAGGACCGGGAGCGGAGCCGGTCGAGGGCGGCGCGGTGGGTCAGGAGGGCTGAGGAAGGCGCAAAAGAGTGCTTGGCTTCCTGGCCGAATGGGGTAGGATTGTGTGCGTGTGAGTCTTGACGAGGGGACGAAGCGGCTCGTGGGGAGTCGTGCTTGAAGTAGTCCCCGACACAGGAACGGACGGCGCGGTGCTTCCGCTGCCGGAGACCGACATGCTTGATGAATTCTTGAACGTAGTGGCGACGGCACGAACGGAGCGCGGCTGAGGCGGCCCCCACCGGCGCTCGTGGCGAGCGCCGCTCGGGGTGAGGGCCGGCGTGTGGCCCGATGTCGAGCCGCTGCCGGGGTCTTGTGCATGGCACGGCGAGGAGACTGTGTACCGACGATTGTGATGCATCCGGCACGGGTGTGCCGATAGGGGAGGACCGTACAAGCGGTCCTCCCCTTTTTTTGTGGCGCGTGGACCGTGGCAATGGAACGGAGGAACAGGAAAGGAGAAGGGATGATGCAAGCGAGACACCTGGCAGCACTGGCCGTGGTGCTGGCGGCGGCGTTGGCCTCGCCCGTCCTGGCCCAGGACGGCGCGGACGGTGCGGGCGAGTGGTTCGCCCCGCTCAAGGGCATCCCGATCGGACCGGGGACGCTCGACGTCGGGCTCAACGTCAGGGTCCGGCTCGAGCACTCCGACAACACCACGATCAAGACCTATGGGACTGAGGCGCAGGACGACGTGCTGGCGCTGAGGACACAGCTCGGCTTCGACTATCACGTGAGCGCCGATGCGCACGTGTACGTGCTGTTCCAGGACTCGCGCTTCTGGCTGAGCGATCTCGAGCGCGAGGACTTCCCGGCGTCGTGCCCGTACTACGATCAGTTCGACGTGCGCCAGGCGTATGTGGCGTGGCGGCACGTGGGCGGCTCGGTGTTCGGGTTCACGCTCGGGCGGCAGGCGATCAGCTACGCGGACAAGCGCGTGTTCGGGCCAAGCGGCTGGGGCAACGTCGGCAAGTACTGGTGGGACGCGGCGAAGGTGACTGTGGACACCGAGCCGGTGCAGGTGGACGTGCTCTACGGCATGCGGGTGGTGAGCGAGCAGACGGGCTTCAACGACACGCACGACCCGTACGACATGTATGCCGTGTACGCGCAGTTCAAGGTGCTGCCGTGCAAGCTCGACGCGTTCTACGCGCTGCGCGACGAGGACGACGAGGTGGAGGGCGAGTCCGGCCCGGGCGACGCCCAGCGGCACACGCTCGGCGTGTACGCCGACGGCACAAGCGGCGCGTGGGACTACCGCGGCACGCTGGCCGTGCAGGTCGGCTCGTACGGCGAGGACGATATCGAGGCGCTCGGGGCCAATGCGCGCGTCGGCTACACGTTCGACTCGCCGTGGAAGCCGCGGGCCGGCATCGAGTTCAACTACGCGAGCGGTGACGACGATCCCGACGACGGCACGAACGGGACTTTCGACGGGGTGTTCGGCGCGGTGCCGCCGTTCTACGGCCGGATGAACCTGGTGTCGTGGTCGAACCTCGAGGACTATCAGCTTTCGTTTAGCGTCAAGCCGGCGAAGACGGTGACGGTCGCGCTCGACCACCACATTCTGCGCCTTGCCTCGGCGGAGGACAACTGGTACTGGTGCAACAACACCGTCCGGCGCGCGCCCACCGAGGACTCCGGCGACGAGCTCGGCCAGGAGACCGACCTGACGGTCAAGTATGCGATCACGGAGAACCTGGAGCTGTTCGCCGGGTACGCGCATTTCTTCGCGGGCACGTTCGTCGAGAGGACGCCCGGCAACGGCGACGACGCCGACTGGGCGTTCGTCCAGTTGACGTACTCGTTCTAGCGCGACTGTGTGGCGCTCGGACGGTGCGAGAAAGGAGAACACGATGAGGAGGCACGTGCGAATTGGACCCGGCGCGCTGGCCATCGTGCTGTTGGTTGTGACGGCGCTTGGCTTTGGGTGCGGGCGCTCCGGCGAGGAGGCTGAGGACCGGCCGGAGCCGCCGCTGCTGAACGTGGGCCACGTGGGCCACGATCACCACCTGGCGCTGTACGTGGCGGCGCTCGAGGGCGAGCGTTTCAAGCGCGACTACGGGATCTATTTGAGGGAGGTCAAGGCGCGGGAGGTGTACGATCTTGTTGACGGGGACAAGGTGCTGGCGCGCTTGAGGCTGATCAAGGTGGGCG
>CAZJXV010000124.1:0-11778 GCA_964550015.1 uncultured Verrucomicrobiota bacterium | reverse complement strand
TATAGGAATGGGTGTGACCTCATGGACAGAGCCAACTGAACCAGAGGAGGACACACCCATGTCCAGAACGTTGATCGCTCTGTTTGGAGACTACCCCCACCTGATGAACGAGTGCAAGCGTCTTGTGTGCCACGAGCCGACTGAGCTGGGCCGCCGGATGCTCGAGCGGCTCGTGGGCGAGCTGCTCGACGACGAGATGGAGCGCCACTGCCGTGCCGCCTGGCACGAGCGGGCCCCCGGGCGGCGCGACCGGCGCAACGGCAGCTACGGGCGCACGCTGCGCACGCGGGCCGGGCCGCTGCGGTTGCGGGTGCCGCGCTCGCGCTCGGGGCGGTTCCGCTCGCGCCTGCTGCCGCGGGCGCGCCAGGTCGCGCCCGAGCTCGACGAGGGGATCCGCCAGCTCTACCTCAAGGGGGTGAGCACGCGCTCGGTGGGTGCGCTCGTCGAGGTGCTGTGCGGCGCGGGCGTGAGTGCCTCGACGGTCTCGCGGGCCACCCGCGCGCTCGACGCCGAGCTGCGCCGCTTCCAGGCGCGCCCCATCCAGGATCGCTGGCGCTTCCTGATGCTCGACGCGGTGTATCTGCCGGTGAAAAAGGCCCGGGGCGCCGAGCGCCGCCCGGTGCTGGTCGCCTACGGCATCGACGAGGCGCGGCGGCGTGAGGCGATCGACTTGCGGCTGGCCCAAAGCGAGTCCGAGGCGGCGTGGACCCAGTTTCTCACCTCGCTGTGGCGCCGGGGGCTTTGGGGCGAACGCCTCGAGCTGGTGGTCACCGACGGGGCGCGCGCGCTGCACAAAGCCATCGAGAACGTCTGGCCGCTCGCCGCGCGCCAACGCTGCTGGGTGCACATGATGAGAAACGTCGTGGGCGCCTGCCCCAAGCGGCTCGCCGATGAGGTGGCCCAGGCGGCGCGCAAGATCTACCAGGCCCCGACGCGGCGCGCGGCCCTCGAGGCGTTCAAGGCCTTCCAGCGCCGCTTCGAGCCCCAAGTGCCCAAGGCGGTGGCCAAGATCGAGGCCGCCCTTGACGAGCTCGTGGCGTTTTTCGGCTGCGAGCCGGGCGTGCGGCGCGCCGTGCGGACCACCAACGCCATCGAGCGGCTCTTCGTCGAGCTGCGACGCCGCCTGCGGCCCATCGGGTGCCTGCCCAACGCTGGCACCGCGCGCCGCCTGAGCCTGGCCGTCTGCTGCGCCTACAACGGCCGACAACACCGACTCAAACCTGACACCCAAACCCACGTGGCCCAGGCGGCCTGAACACCATGAGCACACTCAACCACAACCCAGCCCCAAACGAAATTACACAAAACTATGGACACCACCAACAGCCCGAAACCCCTTGACACGCAAACGCGGGTGTGCTACTATAGCGCCAGCAATAGGGGGTTCTGTCCTTATTTAGATCCCACAACGGGCGAAGTACTGCTACACATCGGTAAGGGGGTAACATGCTATGAGGAAAGTACTTATCGTCGCAATGGTGCTGGCTTGCGCGCCCGCATTCGGCGCCAGTTACTGCAACGACTTCGAAGGCGACACGCCCGGCCTGCTGCCGAGCGACCCGGGCTGGTATCTTTCTGATCCGTGGTGGGGCGCTGTCGGCATCACGGCTGTGGTCCGACCTGGACCCACCGGCGGTCAAGTTCTGAGTATTGAGTTCGACACCACGTTCGCCACCCAAAACTATAGCACCGGCGAGGTCGGCTACACGATGCCCGGTGTCCAGGACTGCACCAGCATCGCGGTCTGCTTCGACTTCTGGGTCGAGAATACCGGCATCTGGCAGATGATGGGCGACCAGGCCTCCGGCCCGCTCGTTGGCGGAGCTATGAATGACAACAACAACGAGCGCGACTGGATGTATGTCGGCAGGGACGACGCCTCGGGCAAGCCGGCCGACATCGTCGATCTTCCCGACGGTGCCTGGATCCACTACGAGGGCCTTTACAACAAGACCCTCGGCGTGATGGACTCGACCGTCAGCTTCACCGGCGGCAGCGGCGGCTTCACCCAGCACTTCGAGGGCCTCACCGACGACATCGCCTGCGAGTACTGGTGGGGCGGCTGGGGCTACGATTTCCAGATGCTGGCCGGCAATGAGGGCACTCCGCGCGAAGGGACGTACGACCACGCGTGGTACATCGACAACTTCGACATGTGCTGCATGGGTTGTATCCCTGAGCCGGGCGTCTTCCTGCTCGGCGGTCTCGGCCTGCTGGCCCTGATCCGGCGCAAGAAGTAGCACCAAACATTCGAAACGACCGAGTTGGGACGGGCTTCCACGACCGTGGAGGCCTGTCCTTTTTTCTCAGTCAGCGGTCCCGCCGGCCCCGGACCCAGGAAAAACGGAGAGAAACCCTTGACGGCGCCGGCTAGCCCGTGATAGTATTGCATGAACGCGGTCACAGGGAGTTGCGTATCCCACGGTCTCACGACTTGGAAGGGGAGCCCTGCGCCGCCGGCATCCATAAATTCACCTCTGGCGGCCTGAGCCAGCAAGGAGGTAACCTGCTATGAGGACACTAGTTATCGTCACAACAGTGCTGCTGTGCGCGCCCGCATTCGCAGTCAGCTACAGCAACGACTTCGAAGGCGACACCATCGGCCTGCTGCCGCTGGACCCGGGCTGGTATCTTTCCGATCCGTGGTGGGGCGGCGTCGGCATCACGGCTGTGGTCCGAGCTGGACCCACCGGCGGTCAAGTTTTGAGCATTGAGTTCGACACCACGTTCGCCACCCAGGCCTTCAGCACCGGCGAGGTCGGCTACACGATGGCCGGCGCCGAGGCGGACACGCGCATCACGGTCGAGTTCGACTTCTGGGTCGAGAACACCGGCGTCTGGGAGATGATGGGCGACCAGGCATCGAGCGCCCTCGTCGGCGGCCAGCTGAACGACGACAACACCAAGCGCGACTGGATGTACGTCGGCAGGGACGACTTTTCGGGGGACCCCGCCGACATCCTGGACATTCCAGACGGCGCCTGGATCCACTACGAGGGCACCTACAGCAAGGCCACTGGCGTGATGGACTCAACCGTCAGCTTCACCGGCGGCAGCGGCGGCTTCACTCAGCATTTCGAAGGTCGCACCGATGACATCATGTTCGAGTACTGGTGGGGCGGCTGGGGCTACGATTTCCAGATGCTGGCAGGCAACGAAGGGACCCCGAGAGAAGGAACCTACGACCACGCCTGGTACATCGACAACTTCACCATCTGCTCTGGTGAGAACTGCGGCTGCGGGCTGGGCGACGTCGACTGCAACGGCGTCGTGGACGGCTTGGATCTCACCGCCGTCCTCACCGCCTGGGAGACGACCCCCGGCGACCCGCTCTGGGATCCCGACGCCGACCTCGACGACAATAACATCGTGGACGGCCTGGATCTCACCGAGGTAATCTCCAACTGGACCGTTACCGCTGCTCCCGCGCCCGAGGAGCCCGCGCCGGCGAAGCCGGGCAAACGCCTGGGCAACGTGCGCAAAGGCCGATAGCGGTAGGTCGAGGTTACCGGCGGCGCAAGCGGCCGTTTGGCCGCGCCGGGCAGCCGCCGCGTTGGAGGAACGGATCTAACGAGGACGGCATCCCTGAAACACGGGGGCCGTCCTTTCTCTCTGTCAGCCGTCCTGTCCGCCCCATACCCTCCGTAGCCCCGCTTGCCCCGAACACGGCAAACCAACAGAACCCCTTGACGGCCCCGCCACCTTGTGATAGTATTGCATGAAGTAGTTGCGGGGAGTTCGCGTTTCCACGGCCCCAGGACATGGGAGAGGCGTCCTGCTCCCGCGGCATCCTCAACTGGTGAACACCTCAACCCTAGGAAGGGGGAACCATCCATGAGACACGTACTCATTCCTATCGCTCTCGTGCTTTCAGCCGCGCTGCTATGCGCGCCCGCTTTCGGCGTCAGCTACAGCAACGACTTCGAAGGCGACACGATCGGCCTGCTGCCGCTGGACCCGGGCTGGTACATCTTCACGCCCTGGGGCGACTGGGCTCCCGGGCCGGTCACCGCCACCGTCGAGGCCGGCCCCACGGGGGGCAAAGTTCTCAGTGTCGTGTGGGGCACCGACTGGGGGTCGTACAGTGCGAGCAGCGGCGAGGTCGGCTACACCATGGCCGGCGCCGAGCTGGACACCCGCATCACGGTTGAGTATGACTTCTGGGTCGAGAACACCGGCATCTGGGAGATGTTCGGCGACCAGGCCTCCGGCCCGCTCGTTGGCGGCCATCTGAACGACGACAACACCAAGCGCGACTGGATGTACGTCGGCAGGGACGATGGTTCCGGGGATCCCGCCGACATCACCGACATTCCCCAGGCCGCCTGGATCCACTACGAGGGCACCTACGACAAGATCACGGGCGTGATGGACTCGACCGTCAGCTTCACCGGCGGCAGCGGCGGCTTCACCCAGCATCTCGAGGGCCTCACCGCGGACATCCAGTTCGAGTACTGGTGGGGCGGCTGGGCCTTCGATTGGCAGATGCTGCTGGGCAATGAAGGAACCCCGCGCGAGGGCACCTACGACCATGCCTTGTACATCGACAACTTTACCATGTGCTCTGGTGAGAACTGCGGCTGCGGGCTGGGCGACGTGGACTGCAACGGCGTCGTGGACGGCTTGGATCTCACCGCCGTCCTCACCGCCTGGGAGACCGAGCCCGGCGACCCGCTCTGGGATCCGGACGCCGACCTCGACGACAATGACATCGTGGACGGCCTGGACCTCACCGAGGTGATCTCCAACTGGACCGTCGCCGGTGCTCCGGCGCCCGAGGAGCCCGCGCCGGCGAAGCCTGGCAAACGCCTGGGTAACGTACGCAAAGACCGATAGCGCTCGGTCGAGCTCGCTGTCAGCGCAAGCGGCCGTTTGGCGGTGCCAGGCCGCCGCCGCATTGAGGAAACAGATCTAACGAGGACGGTGCCCCTGAAACACGGGGGCCGTCCTCGTTGTGCCCAGCGGAGATTCCTGGGGGCGATGTGCGGCGCCCCCGTACGCGTTGACGCGCCGACCGCTCGCGGCTAGAAGCGCACCCTCACCGTCGCGGCGTCCCTGAACCCGTCTATGACCACGACCTCCGAATCCCCGACGTATCGCCCTCCGTCAACGCCTTCGGCCCTGCGCCCGTCCGGATGCGGCAAGCGCAGCGCCACCGACTTCGGCTGCCGGTCGCTCCGGCACTGCACCGCCGCCTCGATGACGCCCTCGCCTACCCGGGATTCCACCGCAAGGCTCACCGGCCCGAAGTAGGTGGCCACGTTCCTCAGCTCGATCCGCTTGCCGTCCTCGAGCCACGCCCGCGGCACGCCCGGCAGCAAGCGGAGCGTGTCGCCGTCCTCCATCCACAGCATCCACCGCGTCTGCATCAGGAACCACGCCTCCTCGTGCGTCTTGTGGGGCGAGGCGTGGAAGTAGTGCTCCCACCACGTGTACGTCTCGCGGTCCGCGAGCCCGGTGAAGCCGTTGTAGTACGTCTTGAGAAACGCCTTCACCTCGCCGCGCTTGAGATGCGCGTAATCGTGCCGGCAGTAGTACGGCTGCGAAAGACCCACGTTCCGCACGCACATCAGCTCGCACTGCCAGCGCAGCATGAACGCCGCCGCCCGCTCGCCGGCGTCGAGCACCTCCTGCAGCACAAGGTACACCGGGCCGATGAGGCCGTCGCGCGCCGTGAACGTGCCGTGCGTGAACCACTCGCCCGGCTCGACGTAGAGCACCATCGGCCCCGTCCCCTCGGCCCACGGCGGCGCCGTGGGCACCCACGTCCCGTCGCCGAGCGGCACCACGGGCGAGCGCGCCATCGCGTCAAAGAACGCGGTGCGGATGTCGTCCTTGAACGCCGCCGCCTCGGCCGACCACCGCCTCGATTCTTGGGCATCAACCCGTTCGAGCATCTCGCCCGCGCGCTTCATGCCGAGGTAGGCGTAGCCGTTGAGCATAAACGTGTGGTACGGGTCGGGCGGGTCGCCCACCTTCCCTTGCTGCAGGCCGTAGCCGCGGCCGCGCAGCTCGTCGCGCTTGTTGCGCTCGCGCCACGCCAGCATGTGCTCGCACGCCTTGACCACCTTGTCCCGGACCTGCCGCACCCACGCGTCGTCGCGCGTGTACCGGTAGTGCTCGCCCATCGTCCACACCACCGGCCCGGTCTCGAGCATGTACTCGTCGAAGCTCTGGATGAACCCGTCCGCACGCTGCCGCTCGAGGAACGAGCCGATCGCGCGCCGCGCCACGTCGTGCCACCCGAGCGAATCGAAGAACTGGATGATCGGCGCGCTCTCCGAGCCGATCGCCGAATACACGCCCACCGACGGCGTGACGGCCCCCTCGGGCTCCCGGCCGTACGCGACCAGGTCCAGATGCAGCAGCCCGGCACTCACCATCTCGTCGACGACCGTCTCCGGCACCGAGATCCGCCCGCCGCGCGCCAGCTTTGCGCGCCAGAACTCCCGGCACTCGGCATGTCGCGCGTCGAAGTCGGCGCCCGCCAGCGCCGCCGCCCGCTCGCCGCTCAACGGCTGGTGCGGCAGGAAAAACTCGAACACCGCCGCCGCACCCGGCTGGAGCAAGACGGCCGCCTCGCTCTGCGGCATCGGCGCGCCGCCGAGCCGGCTTATGCAGAACACCCGGCCCGACTCTGTAAAGCTCCCCCACCCCGTCTCACCATCGAACCCGATCCCCGTCTCCGGCGGCCTCGAAAGCGGCCACGGACACTTGAGCCACGCGTACCGCGGCACGGCGGCGTTGTTGACCGCCTCGACGCGCGCGTAGAGCACGGTTTCTTGCTCGCGTACCTCCTCCGCCTCGCGCCGCGCCTCGTACCTCTTTGGCTGCTCGTCGCAAAACGAGTAGCCCATACTGTGGCCGTGCGCGACGAGAAAATCCGTCCCCCGCACGTTGGCCGCGGTAAGCACGTTCTGTTCGAGCGAGACGAACGCCGTGAGCGCATACGCCACGTCCTCGTCCACCACCGTGTGCCGCAAGATCGGCAGGCACCCGTCCTCGAGACCGCGCCTCACATCGTCCACGCACGCGCAGCCCCGGCCCATCGTGAACCCGTACTCCACCTCGCACGCCCCGGTCTCGGGGATCCGCACGGCGTCGCCGTGGAACCGCGGTCGGAGCCGCAGCCCGCAGCCGAGCGAGTCGTCCCGCACGACCTCGAAAATGCGCATGTCGCGGCCCAGCCCGAGCCAGGTCGGCACCACCATCGAACGCGTGCGTGCCGCCGCGTGTTCGTACGTTTCCTCCGGCTCCGACGCGATCTGTCCGAGCGAGCTCCGCAGCCCTCGCTTCTCGACGGCGCCCTGAATGTCGGCGTACGAACGGCCGTCGCCCCCCTCCGTCACCGCCACGCCGTACCCAGGTATGAATACGGGCGTCTCCGTGCGTACATCGCGCAGAAAGAAGCTGAACGCCTTCTCCGGCGTCTCGATGGCGACGAGCGTTGCGTTGGCACCCGCCTCGAGCCGTGCCTCCCGGACTTCGACCTCAAGCCGCGAGGGGCCTGCCGACGAGATCGAGAAGGCGCCTCCCTCGACCGTGCCCGTGCCCGTGACGAGCGTCACGGCGCCGAGCCGGCCGTGCGTGACCCGGAGCGTGCCGCCGAGCGGCCCGCCCTGCCACAGGATCGCCACCCGTTTTGATGCCACGGAATTCCCCTCCTCCCTTGTGTACACAAGACAGCGCGGACACACTGCCGCGCGCGATCAGCGCCGGCGCCCGTCGCGGAGCCGCTTTTTCAGATACTCGAAGGCCTCGTGCGGGTCGTCCGAGCGGTGAAACAGCTTGAGGTCCTCTTTCGAGATCGTACCCCATCGCACCAGGGCGTCGAAATCAATGATCTCGTCCCAGTACTCGTTGCCGTACAGCACGATGGGCAACGGCTTGGTCACCTTGCGCGTCTGGATCAGCGTGAGCAGCTCCAGCAGCTCGTCCATCGTGCCGAAACCCCCGGGGAACACCACGATCGCTCGCGCCAGGAAGACGAACCACAGCTTGCGCATGAAAAAGTAATGGAACTCGAAGTTGTACCCGTCGCTGATGTACGGGTTCGTGTCCTGCTCGGTCGGGATGCTGATGTTGAGCCCGATCGACTTGCCCCCGCCGCGCGCCGCCCCGAGGTTGGCCGCCTCCATGATCCCCGGCCCGCCGCCCGAGACCACCACGAACCGGTCCCCCTTGTTGAACGATTTGGCCCACCGCGTCAGCAGCATCGCCAGCTCCGCGGCATCCTCGTAGTAGCGCGCCAGCTTCACGCCCATTTCCAGCCGCGCCCGCTGCGTCGTGGCCCTCCTCGAGCCGCCGCGCGCCGCGTTCGACCTCGCCTCAAACGCGCGCAGCGCGGCCCGCGCCGTCCTAGCGCTCTCGGCCCTCGACGAGCCGAAGAACACGATCGTGTCGTGCACCTTCAGCCGCCGGAACCGGCTCGCCGGCTCGAGGAACTCCGCCAGGATGCGCAGCGGGCGGGCGTCCGGGCTGGTGAGGAACTCGATGTCGCGGTAGGCCTTGACCGGCCGCTGCGTTCTCTTCGCCATGGCACGCCTCTCATGCGGTGTCTTGACTTGGCACGACGGCCTCTCATACTATCACGCCAAGGGGTCCGGACAAATCGAAAGCCAGGAGCCGCCCGCCGATGACACCGTCCGTCGTCGACAAGATCGAGCTCATCCGCGCCGACACCCGCCACGGCGCCAGCGCCATCGCCCGCGAGGCGCTGCGCACCCTCGCGCTGGCCGCCGCCGAGACGGCCTTCGGCGACCGCGACGGCCTGCTCGAGATGATCCGCACCGTCGGCCGCACGCTGATGCGCCTGCGCCCGGCCATGACCATCCCCGTCACCAACGGCATCCTGCGGCTCTACAAAGGCGTGCTCAACGAGTGCCGCCCCGACGAGCGCCCGCAGGACCTGCTTGCCTTCGTGCGCAACACCGTCGAGCTGCTCTGCGAGGAGTCCGTGGCCGCCGCGCAGGCCGCCGCGCAGGCCGCCGCCGACATCATCGGCACCGTGGACGTCGTGATGACCCACAGCCGCAGCGCCACCGCGCTCGACGCGCTCAGGCAGGCGGCCGCCCGCGGCGTCAAAGTCATCGTCACCGAGTCCCGCCCCCTCGGCGAGGGCCGCCAGGTCGCCTACGAGCTCGCCGCCCACGGCGCCGACGTCACCCTGATCACCGACGCCCAGGTCGGCCACTTCATGGGCCAGACCGCCGCCGTGCTCACCGGCGCCGACGGCGTGCTGCCCGACGGCTCGGTCATCAACAAGGCCGGCACCTACCTCATGGCCTTGGCCGCCGCCGACCGCGACGTGCCGTTCTTCGTCGTGTGCGACTCCTGGAAATTCGGCCTCGAGCCGACCCACCTCCTCTACGAAGAACGCCCCGCCGCCGAGGTCACCCCCGAGCACCCCCCCTTCAGCGTGCGCAACGTCGTCTTCGACCGCACCCCCACCCACGTCATCTCCGGCTACATCTGCGAGCACGGCGTCCGCGACGCCGTCGCCGTCGCCGACTTCGCCCGCCCCTGGCGCCCCATCTACGACGACCTCACAAAATGAGCCGCCTCGGCGTTCTCTGCGGTCTCCGCGGTGAGTCCTTCTAGCGTTCCCCCATGGCGCGGCGCAGGTCGGCGAGCGCGATCGCATACTCGTAGATCGCCACGTAGTAGGCGATCCGCGCGTCGTTGAGCTGCGTCTGGTCGTCGAGCAGGTCGGTGATCAGCAGCGTGCCCGCCTCGTACTTCTCGCGGCTCACGCGCACGTTCTCGGTCGCGTAGTCCCAGTCCTTCTTCGCCACCGCGATGGTCTGGCGCGCCACCCCGAGCGTGAGCCACAACCGCTCCACCTCGAGCGCCACCTGATTACGAGCGTCCCGGTACGCCAGGTACGCCGCACGCTGCACGGCCTTGGCCGAGCGCACCGCCGCGCGGCGCCCGCCCCAGTCCCACAGGTCCCACGACCAGCTCAGCCCGTACGTGACGCTGTCCTCGCTCGCCGTCAGATCCGTGTCCTGCCATTCGTAGCTCACCGACGCCCCAACGCTCGGCACGTATGCGCTGCGCGCCAGGCCCACGCCCCGGCGCGCCGCCTCGTAGCCGAGCTGGCTCGCGCGCAGGTCGGGCCGCCCCGCGTGAGCCGTGGCGATGCACTCGTCGAGCGTGAGCTCGAACGGCTCGACCGCCTCGGTCGGCGCCGGCGCGATCGGCGCGTCGAGCTCCAGGCCCAGCACGTCGCGCAGCGATGAGGTTGCAGACCGAAGCGCGTTCTGCGCCCGCAGCAGCCCGAGCTTCGCCCGCTCGACGGCGATGTCCGCCTTGTTCACGTCGCGCTGCAGCACCCGGCCCGCCTCCTTGAGCGACCGCACCAGCTTCAGCGTGGACTCGAGCTCCGTGATCGTCTGCGTGACCGACTCCGCCGTCTTCTCGAACGTCAGCGCCCTGTAGTAGGCCTGGCGCGCGGCGAAGCCCACCGCGTTCTCCGCCGAGGCCTGCTCCATCGCGGCGATCGCCGCCTCGAGGCGCGCAATCTTGAGCTGATAGCCCAGCCCAACCTGGTCCGCGAGCGGCTCCGTGACGCTCACGCCGGCCGAGCTGTACTCCTCGATGCCGCCCGACGGGCTGAACGCCCCGGCGCCCCCCGCCGAGCCAAACCCCGCCGCGCCGGCGCCGCCCCCCGCGAGCAACGAGCCCTCCTCGGCGCCCTCGATCCGGGCGTACGTCGCCGAGGTCGAGACCCTCGGCCACCGCCGCGTCCCCGTCTCCGTCGCCGATTGCCGCGCCGACTCCGCCTGCTCGCGCGCCGCGTTCACCCGCCGGTTCCCCGCCAAGGCGAGGCGCACGCAGTCGTCCACCGTCACGAGCTCCACCTCGTCCTGCGCAAGCCCTTGCGCAACAAACACCAGCAACAACCCGAGGCACCCTACGAGACAACGCATGATTGGCCCTCCATGTTTCGCAGCAACATCGTGCCCCGCTTGGTGCCACAGCCTGCTCGAAGCGTCAAGCCGTTTCAGACCTCCGCAGATCGTCCCGCCGGCCTGCCGGGGACGGGGGATGACGCGGGTCCCGATCCCTGCCACGCAGCCTCTCGGTTCAAGTTCGTCCCGCCAGTCCCTCCTCGTTGCGTGTCCTTCCACTCGATTCAGCCTGCCCTGAGCCAGTTTGACACAGACCCGGGCTGCTGCCCCTCGAACTGCGCCAGAATGACCCACTCTCGCGGCATCCAGACCGGCACACGGCCGGATCCTGAGCGCCGCCGGCGCAAGCCTAATGAGCGGATGCGAAGCAGCTTACAGCCATCACAAAACCTGCGAAACCTTCGTCAACCCCTCTGGCATACGACATGCTCAAACCGGCAGTGCAGACGAAATGAAACCAGACAGCTTCGGCGCCGACCGCTCGGCGCTCTAGAAAGGAGGGAGCGACAATGACGCTCATTAAGTGGAGACCGAGACGTGAGTGGGACCCCTTCGCCGTAGTCGAGCACCTGCAGAACCAGATCAACCGGGCCTTCAACTCCTCGCTGGCGGAGTGGCCGACCACGGCCGGCTGGGGCACCGCGTTCCCCGCCGCCGATGTGTACCAGGACAAGGACAACGTGATCGTCACCGCCGAGGTGCCCGGCCTCGCCGAAAAGGACGTGGATCTCTCGATCACCGGCAACACGCTCACCCTCAAGGGCGAGAAAAAGCACGAGTCCGAGGCTAGGGAAGAGAACTATCACCGCCTCGAGCGCAGCTACGGCTCGTTCCAGCGCGTGATCGAGCTGCCCGTCGAGGTCAA
>CAZJXV010000123.1:0-11825 GCA_964550015.1 uncultured Verrucomicrobiota bacterium | reverse complement strand
GGCCCCGACGTTCCAGACGCACGCCGTCTACCCGCCCTACATCAAGTGCATCGTGCTTACACCGGACGACACCGGGCAGGATGTTCCGCCGGGAATGCTATGCTTCACCGACGAATCGACGATCCCGACAGGCTTTGAGGAGTGCGACGGCGCAAGCGGCGATTGGGACGGGCGGTTCGTTCTCGGCGCCGATGCTTCTGGCGACGGCGGCGGCGAGGGCGGTGCGACAACCCACACGCACACGCAATCGCACACGCACACGGAGACGGCGCACGGGCACAGCCAAAAAGTATGCGGCAACTCGTCGGATTTCGTATGGGCGGTGGCCGCGCGTACCGGCAACTCGGCGTTTCCGTCTCAGCACCACCGGGTAACGCTCGCCAGCCAAAGCGATACGCACGTCGGCAGTAACGGCGACGCCTCGAGCGCGGCAACGAGCCTGCCGGAGTACATCAAGCTATTCGGCATCGAGAAGTCGGCGGGCTCATCGGCGACGCCCGCAGGCATCATCATGGCATACAAGGGCGACGTGACGGCTGGCGTGCCGGACGGCTGGGAGTTGTTCACGGACGCCGAAGATCGCCAGGTGATGATAACCACCACCGTCGGCGAGATCGGCGACACGGATGTGGACGACGGCGAAGATACGGTAGACTCGCACAGCCACGCGCTCAACCACGTCCACACGCACACCGGCAGCCACAACCATACGGGCAGCGGCGCGATGTACGGCGCAGGCACGAAGGACAGTTCGCCTGCCACGAAGACGGTAATCGGCGGGTTTCTTTCGCCGGATCATACGCCGCATACGTGGATGATCGGCGGCACAACTCCGACGATGCAGGCGGCGAACGTTACCATGTCGACGGTGGACGGCACAGCGCCGAACCGATCGGTTGTGTACCTCAAGCGGCTGGCGACGGGCGCCAAGCGCCCGACACTCGGCACGATACACAAGACATCGAAGGATATACTGGCGGCATAACATGGCGACCTACTACGTAGCGACAGACGGCGTTGACCAAGACCCGCCGACGGGGGGCACCTTCGAAAACCCGTGGCGTACATCGTACTTTGCGGCGTCGAAGGTCTCGGCGGGCGACACGGTCTATTTCCGCGCGGGGACGTATCAGGCGAAATACTCATACAACGCATCCGAGTGCGTCAACGTAACAACGAGCGGCACAGAGGAAAACCCGATCACGTTCGCCGCGTATCAGGACGGCGGCAACTTCGAGGAAGTGTGGTTCGACGGGCAGGAAAACAACGACTGGATCGTCACCATCAGTTCGCGTAACTGGTGGACGTTCGACGGCATCCACATGAAGGACGCACGATACGGGGGTGTGATTGCAGAGAACGGGTGCGAGGGGATCGTCGTCAAGCGCTGCAAGATCACGAACGTCGGCGCGCTTGCGTCTGCCGGGTGCGTCTACTTCAAGCAGGCCAGCAATTCTAAGGTGCAATACTGCGAACTGTACGAGGCGAGCACAGGCGTCTATGTCGGCTATCAGGGCATAGCGTCGGGGCAGGCGGGCAGCAACAACCTTGTCGAATGGTGCCTCATCCGTGACAACGATCTGCGGACCAACTCAAGCGACGGCATCACGTGGCGCACGAGCACCAACGGAATCATCCGCAACTGTGTCTTTCTTGGCAACTACGAGGACGGCATCGACTGCGGCGGGCACGGGCTTGACGGACTACTGATACAGGATGTGGTCTGCGCTGGCGGCGGGCTGGAATACGAAGACTACGGCAACGGTATCAAGATCGGGCAGAGCGGCACGACGCCCGCACCGACCGGGACTGTCGTCAAGCGCGCCATCATCTTCAACAACTACGGACAAGGCATTCAAGGCTCGGGCAACGAGATCGGGCACACGATCTACAACAGCATCATTTGGCGAAACCGCGAGTTCGGGATCGTGTTGAACGCGGGCCAGCTCTGCAACTTCAAGAACAACGTCGCTTGTTACAACAACCCCGACGACGCGGGCGGTGACGGCAGTCACGACATCGCGGACAGCGGATCGGCGACCGCGATGAACGACAGCGACTACAATTGCATCGAGGATACGCAGGACTACAACGACCTGCAGGGCGACGGGCACGACGGCAACAGCATTAACGCGGCGGCGTCCTTCGACTCGGCGCCTGCCGCGCTGACCGGCACGTACGCTACCGACCGCGCGGCGATTGAGGCGGCGATCGACCTGAACATCTGGACCGGCGGGAACTGGACGACCCGGACGCCGAACACGGACTTCGGCAAGGTCGCCGGGTTTGTCGCTTCGGGGGCCGATGCTAATATCGTCAACGCAGGCGTGGACGTGGGCGAGGAATACCAAGGCGCGGCACCGGATATCGGCGCGTACGAATGGACAGAGGCGGGTAGCGCGAGCGGGACCGTTGCGGTTTGCCGCGCAGGCATGGCGGGCATGCGGGGCATGCTTACGGGAGTTTAACGATGGCAAAGCTCGAACGACTGCACAGCACTACTTCGTTTATGATGCGCGTCAAGCTGCTGGACAAGTCGGCAGCGGACGGCACGGGGAAAACCGGCCTGACCGAGAATTCGGCGGGGCTTATTATTTCCACGATCGCCGACAACGAGTCCAGCGCCACGGCCTACACGCAGGCTGGCGGCACGATCGAGGACATCACCACCACGGGCACGCTCGGCACCTACGAAGCGCCCACGGCGTCGCACTGTCGGTTCCAGGAAATCGACAGTACGAACCACCCCGGCGTCTACGAGATCCATCTTGCCGACGCGCGGCTTGCAGTTGCGAGCGCGACCACGCTCATCCTTTCGATCAGCGGCGCTGACGACATGATCCAGGGCGACTGGGAGATCGACCTCGGGGCCGGGGTTGCCAAGATGGCGGGCACGCTTCAGACGCTCGACGCGCTCGACACGGCGCAGGACGCGCAGCACGCGGACACGCAGAGCAAGGCCGACACGATCGACACGGTTGTGGACGCGATCAAGGCGGTTACGGACCTCCTGCCGGACAGCGGGGCCTTGTCGAGCCTGTCGACGCTCACGGCGGCGCAAGTCAACGCGCAGGTGCTTGACGTCATTGCGACGGACGTCATCGCCCAGCTTACGCAGGGCGCCCCACCGGCTACACCGTCTCTGCAACAGGCAATTATGTACCTGTACCAGACGTGGCGTAATAAGGTCACCGAGTCCGCAACTGAGTGGAAATCGTACGACGACGCCGGATCGACGGAAATCTGCAAGAGGACGGTCAGCGACGACGGTACGACATTTACGGCTGGCGAGGTGATCACGGGGACGTAGTATGGCGATCGACACCCGGGAAAAACGGGGCAGTGTGGCGTTTCGGTCGGGCGTGTTCTTGGGCCGCACGCCGACGGGAAGCATAAGCGCGAGCGACCGGCGCAACATGGCTGGCTTCTACTCAGGCCTGCCATCCGAAGAGGCGCCGACAGCCGAGGCGCCCGCCGAAACGGTATCGTATACGTGGTACGTGGACCGCGCTCGGTCCTTCTCGTGGGAGCGATGACATGGCGGCAGACGAACTACACGTAGGCGATACCCCGACGCTCACGTTCACGGTCTACGACGGCACGACGGCAGTGAACCTGTCCGGCGCGACCACGAAGACGCTGTACATGGAACACCCCGGCGGGACCGTTACGACGCACACGCTCACATTCCCCAGCGGGTCGGACGGCACAGACGGGCAGGTCGAATACACGTGCAGCACGTCGGACCTGTCGACGGCTGGCGTCGTCAAGATGCAGGGCTACTTCGCGTGGGCGGACGGATCGGCGTGGCACACGGACCTCGAAAAGCCCGTCGTCTATCCGAACCTCGCCTAGCCTGCCTGCTCGTCGGTCTCGGCCAGCGCGTCGATAATCACCGCGCGTATCCACGCCGAGATCGCCATGCCCTGCGCTCGCGCGACCTCGGTTGCCTGCGTATGTAGTGCCTCGGGCACCTGCACGCACAACCTCTTGTTGCACGGCGCATCCGGTCCGAACACGTGCGGCCTACCTCGTTTTTGTTCGTCGGTCATGCCTCCATTCTATGTCATCCGATTTACTGTGCAAATAAATCAAGGTTTGTCCTTGCCCCCGCCGAATTATATGGTACAGTTAATGCGTCGTCGGGTGGGACCGGCGATCGAGTCTCTTGCAGGAGGCCAACAAGATGACATACGACGACGCCAACGTGCGGTGCGACCCACTCGGAGTGCTCGCATCTTCAATTATCGTAGCGGGCGCTTTGTACGGCCTGCTGTGTACAGTGTAACTCCTGCACGGCGGCGGGGTGTCGCGTTCTCCCTGACGTGCCGGTCTAACCAACCGCCCCGCCGCCACCTGGAGGTATGAAATGTCAATCATGTATCACACGATCGGGAACCAGCTTGTTGTCAAAGCCGAAAACGTCCGCGACCTGCTGGCGTTTCTGCGGGTCGAGGCCGACAACCCGGAAAACGACCTCGTAACGCAGGCCGACGTTGACCTGTGTCTCGATTGCGTGACGGCACGGCGGACGAAGCTGTGGTCCGCGATTGCCGGATCGCTCATCGACTACGACCCCGACCACATGCCGTGCGCTCGGCGTATCGAGTGCGGGCTGGAGGAGGAATAGCATGCCCGGTGCAGACCCCACGGAACACGAGTTGCACGCGCGGATCGAGGCGCTCGAGGATGAGGTCGAGCGGCTCACGGACGAACTGCGCGCCATGACGGAAGACCGCGACACCGAGAAGGCCGCGAGGGAGGCATACTATCAGGCGCTTCGGAACGCCCGCGCGTCGATTGCAAACGTGCAGGCTATGCGGCGGGTGAACTTCAACCAGAGCGAGGCGACGGTTATCGAGTGCCTCGCGCAGATCGACATGACGACGGAGGGCATCAATGGACCCATCGACGATTGACACCGACGCGCGCCGGTCCGAGTGGCTGGCGCAGAGACAGAAGAGCATCGGCGGAAGCGAGGTCGGCGCGATACTCGGGCTCGACCCTTACATGGACCCGATTCGGCTTTGGGCGATCAAGTCCGGGCTTATGGAGCCCGACGACCTGTCCGACAACATCGCGGTCTGGTACGGGCAGCATGACGAGCCGGTGATCGCCAAGCGGCTTGAGTTGGAATCCGGCATAACGGTTGCGCTGCCGGACGATCGGTACGAGATTCGCCAGCGTGCGGACCACGACTACCTGCACGCCACGCTTGACGGCAACGTGTGGTCGCCGCATCGGCCCACGCCCGCGATTGGCGTACTGGAGATGAAGTCGCTCAACGCGATGGGGCTCGCCAAGGCCGACGCCGACGGCCCGCCTCACCAGTACCTCGCGCAGCTTCAACACGGGATGTTCGTCACGCGGCGAAGCTGGGGCGTTCTTGCCTGCCGCTACGGGAACCAGGCGTTCCGGTGGTGGGAGGTCGAGTACGACGCGGAATGGTACGAAGGGGACATCCTGCCCGCGCTTCGCCAGTTCTGGCATCACGTTACGACAGGCACTCAGCCGGAGCCGATCGGTGCGGCGACCGAGGGCGAGACGCTCGGCGCGATGTACCCGCGCGAGGACGAAGGCGACGAGCCGATCCTGTTGGACATCGACCCGGGCCTCGGGGACGAATACGACGACATCCAGCGTCAGATCGGCGAACTCAAGAAGCGGCAGGACGCGATCAAGTCCGTCGTCAAGAGCAAGCTAGGCGCGTCAGCGAAGGGACTGCTGTCCGATTCGTCGGGCTGGTCATGGAAGACCACGCGCCGGGCGGAACATGTCGTGAAGGCGAGCGAAAGCCGCGTGCTGCGGCGAATCAAGAGGAAGGCGACGTGATGCACGTTCCGATGATGGAGGTAGTATGGCAGCTTTCGCAGCACGAAGCAATCAATGTGGAAGTTAAGCCCCGCGCTATGTGGATGACAGAATCCACCATTCATGACCATATATGGGTGTCCGGTCCGCGCGGGAAGCTGAGTTGCATTTGGGGCGACGCGAGTCTTGGCGAACTGGAGATTTATCCCCTTGAGGGCGACCTTGAGGGCGACCTTTTCGACGACATCGAGCGCTTCAAGACGCCGACGGAATGCGCTGCTCGTATCTGCAAGGTGCTCGGCGTGGAGCACGGACAAACGGAGGAAAGCAATGCCACCGACGAATAAGCCGCAATCGGCGATCGAACGGGTCAACTCGGTACTCACGAGCCCGGCGATGCTCGCGCAGATTCAGCGGGTGTGCCGAACCTCGATCAAGCCGGATACGGTCGCGCGCCTCGTGCTCAACACGATCCGGCGCACGCCCAAGCTGGCGCAATGCTCGCAAGAGTCGTTGCTCGGCGCCGTCATGGAGGCCACGTCGCTCGGGCTGGAGATCGGGGCGTCGCAGCAGGCACACCTCGTGCCGTTCAAGGGGCAGGCGACGCTCATCATCGGCTACCAGGGCTTCCGCGAGCTTGCCTATCGGTCCGACAAGATCGCGTCGCTTCACACGGGCGCGGTGTACGAGGGCGACAGGTACAGCGTGCAGCTTGGCGATACGCCGACGATCACGCACGAGCAGTGCCCGCCGGATGATCGCGGCGAGCTTGTCGGGTGCTACGCCGTCGCGCACCTGACGACGGGCGGGAAGCTCATGGATTGGATGTGGAGGAAGGAGATCGACGGCATCCGGGCGAGGGCGAAGGCGGGCCGCGACGGGCCGTGGGTGACCGATTTCGAGATGATGGCGCGCAAAACAGTCTTCCGGCGTCTCGCCAAGATGCTGCCGCAGAGCCACGAGCTTTCGCAGGCGATCGCCATCGACGAATCGGCAGAGGCGGGCACGAGCCAGCCGTTCACGGTCTCGGGCATCGAGGTCATCGACCCGGAGCCGCAGGAGCCCACGCCTGCCGCAGAAACGACAGAAACGCCCGCTGAGGCCCCGGAGCCGCCCAAGGCTACAGATACGCCCCCGGGCAACGCAACGCTCGTGACGGCCCTGGAAACGGCCACTGCGGCGAAACGTGCGGCGGTGCTCAAGCAGTTCTCGATTCCGGGCACGGCCTGGAAGTCTGAGGTCGCCGCGCTCGGTCGTGAGGCAGCCACCGACATGATGATGGCGCTGAAGGATGCGTAGGGCGAGGCATGCAGAAAGGAGGTGACGCGACACAAACCCAATCACCGCTGGCGCAGGCAACCGTGACAGTCTGATGACGAAGTTGTGACCGAGTAACGCTTCTTTCCTCCTGCGCCAGCAACGGCCCGGTAGCTTAAAGGCAAAGCCTCCTGCCACCTAGGCTCTGGACAGGGTTGCGGGTTCGAGTCCCGCCCGGGCGATTGCCGTCGAGCACAAGGAATCCGAAGACGATCAGCGATCCGTTGAACTCAAGAAGCCCGAGGATTCCAGAGAGCCGTGTCTGGATAGAAACCCGATCAAGGCAAGCGAGCCGTCTGCGAAAAGTAACCCATGTTGGGTAAGCGAGCCGTAGCGATGATAGTAACCCATGCGAATCCAGCGAGCCACTAACACGTGAGGAACACAATGGACGAGAAACGAGCGGAGCTTCGCGCGATGGTGCGAGGCGCATACGACCTGCAGAAAACGAGGATCGAACAGGGCAACCGAATCCTTGCCGCGTGGAAAGTGCGGCTGGGGCAGCAGCCCGGCGAGTCAGAAAGCGAGTTGGACGAGGAGGCAACGGCAACCCTTGCCGAGATGCGGTCGCGGTACAAGCGACTCATGGACGGGCGGAAGATGCTGCCGACCTTCGACAAGTTCGAGCCCGACGACATCATCCATTCGTGGGCGATCCTCGCCATGCTGGACACCTACGAAAAACTGTGGGGCGCCGAGTCGGACATGTTCCGTCGCCTCAAGCGTCTGCTCGACGAGCATCCGATCTGGACGGAGTGGCTGCACGAGGTCAAGGGCTGCGGTCCTGCAATGGCGGGCGTTATCATCTCCGAGATCGACATCGAGAAAGCTCGGCATCCGTCGTCGCTCTGGAAGTACGCGGGGCTTGACGTTGCTGGCGACGGTCGCGGTCGGTCTCGCCGGAAAGAGCACCTCGTCGATGTCGAGTACACGGACAAGGACGGCAAGCCTGCGACGCGGGTTGGTATTACGTTCAACCCGTTCCTCAAGACGAAGCTCGTGGGCGTGCTCGCGTCGTCGTTCTTGAAGCAGGGCGCTGACAGCGAGTACGCGGGCGTGTACTACGATTACAAGCACCGCCTCGAAAACCACGCTTCGCACGCGGAAAAGAGCAAGGGGCACCGTCACAACATGGCGATGCGATACGCCATCAAGATGTTCCTGCTCGACCTGTACACGGTGTGGCGTAGGCTTGAGGGCCTGCCCATGTCCAAGCCCTACAGCGAGGACAAGCTCGGCAGGGCGCCGCACGGGAAGCAGGCGACGGCATAGGCCAAGGCACCAGATGAACCCGAAGCCTGAAAGCGAGCCAGAGTCCCCTAGGAACCCATGGCGTCGAAGCGAGCCACTGTGATCGAGGCGACCGTCAGAACGGAGCGAGCCGTTATAAGAGAGGACACCGGACGCAACGAGCGAGCCCGAAAGAGCACAGAGAACCATCGAGATGAGCGAGTCGTACTGCATTAGACGACCACTGGACCGAAGCGAGCCGTTTTTGCGAGTCGCCCAATTGAGATCAGCGAGCCGGGGAGCGCTAGACAACCATTAGGGGCAAGCGAGCCAGTATGCGTCAGTCAACCATGTCGGAAGAGCGAGCCACTGTGAGTTAGAAGCCCAGTCAACGAAAGCGAGCCGGCGCACGGGAGCGACCCGCAAGGCGTAAGCGAGCCGAAGACATCGAGCGAACCATCCTGTTGGAGCGAGCCGGTGACACAAAGTAGACCAACAAGCACTAGCGAGGACAGGCTCTCGTTGGGCGCCCCGTCGGCGATTTGGACCGCCGCCGCGAAGGCGGGGCGCCCTTTTGAAACACAAGGAGAAGACCATGTGGCCGTTTAGCAAGCGCTGCGAACCGAAGGCATATCAGGGCTTCGTGGTCATGATACGAGACGTGGGCGCTTACCGAGGCAGATGTAGAAATGAGTTAACAGCCATGATGTACAGAAAGGCGATACGCGACTTGCAGAATGGCGCCGACCTCGCGCTCGACTTCGAGTTTGCCGATGGCAGCGAATACCGCATGTTTATTCCGGCGTGCAACATTCTTTGGGCTCGGTTTGAATGGGACGGCATGGGCGATCACAACTCGGACGTTGACGACCCAACCAGCGTGAGGTAGGTTGCAGGCGCGATGGTATTCGGAACGATAGAACGAACGCAGAATCGACGCCGCACGGGGCAACTCTTTCCCGAGTGCCATCGCAACCGTGCGGCTCGTTTTCTGCGCCCGCCCGAGGACGTATCCGAGATGGCTCATTCAGAATGGATCAAGCTGCACCTGCACCCCGACGACAACGAGATACTCCGGCTCGCAGAACTCACAGGCTCTGTGCCCGAGTTGGTCTTCTGTGCGGTGATACGATGGTTCTGGCATATCGACCAGAAATGCGACACATGTGAAACTGGGGTGATGCTAAAGAGTGTCGACAGAATTATGCAATGGCAATCTGGGGTATCACTCGCCGAGGCCATGACGGACGAATTCGTGGGGTGGCTGGAGTTGGATGAAGAGACCGGAAACGTACGTATCTCGGGCTTTGACAAGCACTTCGGACGAAGCGCCAAGCGGCGGGCGCAAGAAGCGAAGCGCAAAGCGTCCGCAAGATGTCCGCAAAATGTCCGCACGTCATGCGGACAAAATGCGCCCCAAGAACCAAGAACCAAGAACCAACAAAAGAAAGACATAACTACTCTTGCTCAAAGCAGAGCTTCGAGCGATAGCGCCTCGAAAAAGCGCGCTGCCGCAAAAGAACTCGAAGATGCCTTCGGACGGTTCTGGTCAGCCTACCCCCGCAAGGTCGGAAAGAAGGTCGCCAAAACCGCGCTCGGGAAGGCACTCAAGGACGCGACCCTCGCTGAGATCATGGACGGCCTCGACCGCTACACCGCGCACATCCAGCGAGAGAACACCGAAGAGCGGTTCGTCGCGCACCCGGCAACTTGGCTGAACCACGGGCGGTGGTCGGACGAGGCTGCAACGTCGACGATCGACCCGTGGCTGGAGAACTACCTCGACAAGGAGGCGGCGTCCGATGCTACGGGATGAGTTCATCAAGCTTGTGCGCGGGTACTGGCCGAACGCCAAGACGAGCGACGACGAACTCGCCGTCCTGCACGCCTCGTTGCGGGGCGTCGAGACGGACACGCTCAAGGGCGCCTTGGTGCGGATCAAGCACACGCACCCCGGGGCGCCGATCCGCGACGTGTGGGGCGCGCTGCAGGACGAGTTCTTCCCGAAGACGGAACCGCGACGGCACGAGGGCGGAACATCAGCCGCGCACGACTTCGAGTGCTTGCTGAACCGGGTACGCGACCTGTACACGCGACCGCTCAGCGACAACGAGGCGTGGCTCGCGTGGCTGGATTCGCTGTGCCAGCCGATCCTGTACTCGTTCGGCAAGCTTCGGGACGACCCGGACGGCAAGTGGGCTGAGAAGGCGGCGTTCGCGCGCCGGGTCGAGGGCGAACACTGGGCAGGCAGGCTGCGCGAGGAAGGTGCGCGGGTGCCGGATTTTCTGGAGGCGTAGACATGTACACGCTACTCGGTATCGCGGCGTGCTTCACGGTCGTACTGCTATCGATCGGGTACGTATGGGGCTATGCGTCGCGGGCGAAGATGCACGCGGCGACGTTCGGCCTCACGTTATTGTTCCTTGGGGCCATGATTCTGTACGGGTTGTTCTGTTGGAAGGTGCTGCCGTGAGAATCCTAGCGATCGACCCCGGCACGATGCACAGCGGGTACGTGATATACGACCGCGAGGCGCACCAGGTGCTTGAGAGCAACGCGGCCCGCGAGAACTTCGACCTGCTGCACTACATGAACGTAGCCGAGTTCACATATGACGTGGTTGCCGTCGAGCGATTCGCCGCGATGGGAATGGCGATCGGCGAGTCGTCAATCGCAACGATCATGTTTACGGGTCGACTGCTTGAGGCTGCGGACATGCTCGGCGTTGCCACGGCAGCGATCAAGCGAGCGGAGGTCAAACTGCACCTGTGCGGCTCGGCTCGTGCGAAGGACAAGAACGTGGCAGCCGCCGTGTGGGACAGGTTCGGCGGCGACCGCAAGACGGCGAAGGGCACGAAGAAGGCGCCCGGCCCGTGCTACGGCGTATCGGGACACGCCGTGCAGGCGCTGGCGGTGGCGATCACGTACGAGGAAACCAGATAGGAAGGAGACAACATGGCCAACGGACTGATACGGAAGATCGGCAAGGTGCGGTACGACGCAACGGGTGTCCCAATGATGGCGTACGGGTGGGACATTGAGGACGCACGCCTAGTGCATAGCGAGGGCCCCCCAACGCTTGCGGGCTACACGCTGGAGGAGCTTGCGGCAATCGTGCGCGCGGCCGACGAGATGGCTGAGGCGTTGCTTGAGGAAGCGGCGGAGAAGAGCGATGAATAACATTCTTACCGTCGGCAGCTACAACGATCTACCCCAGGTGTCGCGGCCGGGCTTTGCGGCGCGCTTGCGGGAACTCGGCTTCCGCGCCGTCGTCTTCCACGAGGGGCTTTACGCTGGCGGGCACGTGCCGGGGCATCTTGGGTACGAGTTCGCCCAGGACGCCAACGTTCGGATCGCAATCAACGCCATGCGGGCCGACGACATGCCCTGCTGTGTCTACATGCACCCGCACGGGATGATGCGCAAGGCGCACATGCACTGGATGGACGTTATCGACGAGGCGCACC
>CAZJXV010000122.1:0-11834 GCA_964550015.1 uncultured Verrucomicrobiota bacterium | reverse complement strand
TCACACCCATTCCTATACCGGCCCGCGAAATTACACAATCTTTGGTACTCCACCAATGCCCCACCCGTGCTCCTAGGCCCAGCCCCAACTGTGCGCCCGGCTGCCTGGCTACAAATCCGTGACAAAGTCGGCGTCCTATGGTATCCTGTACGGCGTTGGGACACACTTGCCGAGAGAATCCTCATGGAAGCGCGGGCACCAGACTTGCAGCCCGAACGATAGAGACACCAGCATCAGCGTAATCGTCATCAGAAAGGAGAAGCAAACATGAGATGGATTACCGTGGCTCTCGCAGCATGTTTCTTCCTGGGTTGCTGCATCTTCGACGGGTGCGAGAGCGACGAGCCTGAGCGCCCCGAGACCAGCGTCAACGACACACCCGGCACAAACGGCGGCCCGACGCCGGCCGGCACGCCCGAGACTATCGACAGCCGGTACGTGCGCCTGCCCACGCACAGTGATGAGCAGTTCACCTGGACCAGCACAGGCCCCGGCCTCCTCATGGCAAGCCTCTCGTGGCCGGGGGAAGCCGTCTTGACCCTCTACCTCGACAAGGGCGGGATCGTCGCCCAGCAACAAGGGGCGAGCCCTCTTTCGGTGAGCGCCCAGGTCGGCGGCGCCGGCGAGCTCTGGACCATTGGCATGTACAACGCCTCGCCCCACAGCGCCACCGCCACCTACACCCTCACCTTCCTGCCGGATTAGGAGGCCGCTGAAAAGCGGCCAACGTGGCACCCTGAAAGGGGGCCGATAGATCAGCCCAGGGTCAGGGCGCCCCGAACGTCTCGAGGCGCGCACCGTCACCCTGGGCACCAAGCGCACAACACAGACCGCGCCTACCCTGAAAGGCTTGGATAGATTCTCGTCGAGGACAAAGGCTGACGCAACGGCTGACGCAAAGAACGATATCAGATCGCGCCTATGAACCCCTTTCACGGTATACGTCTTTCTTGGTGGCGAAGACTGCGCCGCCGAATGAGAAAGGCGCGCGGTTTGCGTTTTCACATGAGAGCGCAACCGAAACAGGTGCGTGACGAGGAGCCATGACGCGCGCGGCGTGCTACCCTGCACCGCGTTGACTAACACTCGTGGAGGCTGGTGCGATGAAACCGACCGACGAATACAGCGTGACCAGAAAGGCGGTCCTTGCCCTGATTGCATTGTCGCTCGCGGTGCTGTTTCTGTATCCGCCCCGCGACGGCGCCGACAAGATAAACTGGAGCGAACTCGTTGCCTACGGGCTGGGAATCGTGTTTCTCATACTAGGGATAATGTTCGTCGTTGAATTGCTGTGGTCCGCACGGAGCAGAAAACAGAGCGAAGGACGCAAGGGTAAGAACTCCCAAGCTAAGCCATAACGAGTCCCCACGGAGCGCGGAGGTAAGATCATGGGCACGCAGACACCGGACCTGCAGGCCGTCGTCGAGCGGCAATGTCGTCAGCTTGTCGAACGGCTGGCGAAACTTGACAAGCAGAACCGCAGGCTCAACATCGTGGCGAAGGCCGCGCGAGCATGAACCAGGAGAGGAGACAACCATGACAACAGAGGAACGCCTCGAGAGGCTGGAGCACGAGCTGCGCCGCGTGCGGCGACGCAACCGGCGTCTGGCGGCGGTGGGAGCCGCGGCGCTTCTGCTGATGGGCACTTTGGTGCTGACGGGTGCGACCACGCCCACGCCCGACAAAGACAGAGCACAAAACCCCGTGTTCCGGACGTTGTGGACGCGGGGCGTCGCCATTGGGGACGAGAAACCTGAGAGCCGCATTGTGGCGCGCGTGCTCGAGGGCGGCCCGCAACTAGTCCTGCTCGACAGGAAACGGGGCTGGAAGGCCACGCTGAACGTACGCCAGAGCACACAGTGGCTGACCCTCTACGGTGGCCTCATCGGCCCTCTCATGGTGTCGAGGGTGGACAAGCACGGGCCGGCGATCGTAATGGCGGACGAGGAGTCCAACGGGACCTGGCAAGCCCCACCGCCCGACGACACCCCCGAGGGGACTGAGGCCGAAGACGAGTAGCGTAGCGAAGCGGCATGAGCACGTGTCAGGGAAGGAAGCCGACAATGACAACCGACGAACGTATGCGCAGACTGGAAAACGAATTGGGCCGCGTGCGGCGGCACAGCCGACGGCTGGTGGCGATAGGGACCGTGGTGCTCCTCCTGATGGGGGCCGTTGTCTGGATGGGCGTTACAACGGCCACGGGCGACGACGACTGGGAAGACGACGACTCGGAATCCGATGTCTACTTCCGGACGGTGAAGGCGCGGGGGATCGCCGTTGTGGACAACAAGGGCAAGAGCCGCATCGTGCTGGCCGCGCCCCGCGGCAACGCGCAGCTCATCATGCTCGACGAGGCCGGAACGCCCAGGGCCACGCTGAGCGTGCACGAGGACAATCCGGCGCTGACCCTGAGCGGCGGCAAGAGTGGGCCCGTTCTCGTGTTGCGGGTCGACGAGCACGGGCCGGCGATCGTCATGACGGATGAGAAGTCCAACACCATCTGGCAGGCCCCGCCGCCCGACGATACGCCCGAGGAGGCAGAGGCGGGAGAGGAGTAGCGCCAGCGCGCGTTCCGCGATCAGGCGCACCAGGACGCGTTCCTGGAAGAGGCGAGAAGGTTCAAAGCAGGGGCGGGTGCGGTAGCCATGACAGTCAAGGAAGGGGGCCAAGAAACATGAGAATCAAGACAACGACAACGCTCGTGCTGGTCGGCATCGTGTGCTGCCTCATCTTGAACGGGACCGCCTGGTACATGATCCTCAGGTTCATCTCATCGACCGAATCGGCCGGCTGTCGCACTTGTCGCACCGAGGTGCTGACCCGAGCCACATATGTGGCAGCAACAGGGGGCGGTCTCGGCGTCGTAATCCTCATCGTATGCCTGGCGTGGGCATTCGTCCTCTGGCGGAAGCGCCAGGGGGTTAAGAGCCAAGGGGGGGCCGGACAATGACGCTTGCACGTCATCAGCGTTGGCTCGTGGGCGTCGGCCTATTCCTGGTCGCGGAGATGCTCTGAGGGTGACGCGATGGCCGCACAGCGTCGGGGCGTACTGTTTTCCTGGGCGCTGGTCGTGGCCGTCCTGCTCGCGCTCGTGACGTTCGCGGCGTGGGTACTGTTCCGGCAATCGGTGGTGATAGACGTTCTCGCTATTCCGTTCGCGCTCGCCGCCGCTCCGCCCTTCATCTATGCGGTGGTGCAAAGGGAAATGAGCGCCCTCGACTTCATTTTCCGTCACATCAGGTAGCTCGGCTACAACGTCCGCATGACCGTCAGCGAGCAGCACATCGCCCGCGCTGCCGAATAGCCTCCCCCTTAGCATTCCGCGCCACCCCAAGAAAAACTGGGCGGTAGAGGATTCGAACCTCTGACTTCGTGCTTGTAAGGCACGCGCTCTAACCAACTGAGCTAACCGCCCAAAAGCGTGGCGCCACGAACCTACGTCCCGACGTGCTCCCTGTCAAGGCCCTCGCTTGCCGCGAGCGGGGCCCCGGCCGCCTCGCGCGGCCGCGGCCGGCCAAAGGGTTCGATTTCGCGCGTGTGCGCCTGTATAATCGCCGCGTCTCTCTTCGGACACCTGCGCGAGGGGTCGGGACGAGCGTGCCGAAAGTCGCCGACATCTGCCGAACCATCATCTGGGTTGCCGTGTGCCTCTACGCGTTCCTGCTGCCCTGGGGCGTCTCGGGCGTCCACATCGCCCTCGGCCTCGGCGTCCTCGCCTGGATGGTCCGCTCCGTCGCCGAGCGCAAAGTGACCTGGCTCGGCAAGCCCGTCGGCTGGCCCGTCCTGGCCTTCGTCGTGATTCTCGTTGCCGCAAGCCTTGGTGTGCCCAAGCAGTGGCGAGGCGAGACGATGCGTGAGCTCGCATCGTTCAGGACGCTGCTGGCCATTTTCCTGGTCGCCTCGAACATCCGTGTCGAGGCGAGGCTGAAGCGCTTCGGTCTTCTCCTTGTCGGCAGTCTCGCCCTGTTCTCCGCCTATGCCTCGGTGGCTCGCCTTGTCATGCTCGCCAGGGGCGAGGCGCTGCATTTCCCTCTTGTCGTCTCGGAATCCCAGTTGAAAAGGATTGAGCGCGACGTGCAGGAAAGGGTCGAGGACTACGAACGCAAGCGGGCGGCGGGCCTTGAGCAGGAAGGCACCAGGCCGGAGGCGCTATGGCTGCCGGATCTTGGTTCCATGAGCGAAGCCGGCCAGCTTGCGATCGGCCTGCCCTTCGGCCTGGCCCTGCTGCTTGCCACGCGCGACCGGAAGCTCCGCGTGGCCCTCGTCCTCGCGCTGGCCCTCATCGCCCTCAACCTCATCCTGAACATGAAACGCGGCGCGTGGCTGGCGTGCGCCGTCGCCCTGCTTGTGCTGAGTCTCGCCGAGAAGCGATGGATCGCCTTAGCCATCTTGGCAGCTTTGGCCGTTGCCGTCGCCCTCGTGCCGGCGGCGCGCGGTCGCGTCCTCCAGTCCCTGGCGGGGGACGATGGGCACCGGCTGAAGCTCTGGCGCGCGGTGCCAAAGGTCGTGCGCGATTTCCCTTACGGCGTCGGGCCGGGCTGCTCCGATCACGCGATCAAGAACAAGCTCCTTGTTCCCCCGGACGTCCGTGAGGCGATGCCCGACAAAGATCACTTCCACAGCACCATCGCTGAGCTCGCCGTCTGTGCGACCCCGCTTGCCGTGGCCGCGTACCTGTGGTGGTTCGGCGCGTTCGGCGTGTGGGCCGTCAGGCGCCTGCACCGGATGACGAAGGACTCGGCATCTCGCGCCATCGTCCTCGGCGGCTTGCTCGCCGCCGTCGCGTTTTTCGTCAACGGCCTCGTCGAGTACAACCTTGGCGACTCCGACGTCACCCTGATGCTATACTTGGCGATGGGCTTGGCCATGGCCGCCGCACCCACGGTTGTGACGAGAGAATCGGAACGTGACAGAGGAGACGTCGCCAAGGCCGAGATGTAGGGCGGGTGCCCCTGCGCCCGCCGAGGGGCCGCCCGCTGACTTGCTTGCCATGGGTCAGGCGAAGGCGGAAGCGCCGAAGGCGCGGCAGAACCTAGCCTGGGGCGTAAGCCCCAGGTTCACGACGACAAACAAGACCTGAGCCCCATAGGGGCGACAGAACAAACATGGAGGCACGCAATGGCGAAGGCTGAGATCGGCGTCCTGGGCGGCAGCGGACTCTACGACATGGAAGGCTTCACCGGCGTCAAGCGCGTCAAGCTCGACACCCCCTTCGGCGACCCCTCCGACGAGTACCTCGTCGGCACGCTCGAGGGCCGCGCCGTTGCCTTCCTGCCGCGCCACGGCCGCGGCCATCGCCTCACGCCGAGCGAGGTGCCCTCCCGCGCAAACATCTTCGGCTTCAAGCTCCTCGGCGTCGAATGGATCATCAGCGTCAGCGCCGTCGGCAGCCTCAAGGAAACCTACGCCCCCCGCCACATCCTTATCCCCGACCAGTTCTTCGACCGCACCAAGTTTCGCAAGGACACCTTCTTCGGCGACGGACTCGCCGCCCACATCGCCTTCGCCGAGCCGGTGAGCCCCGTCCTGTCCGGCATCCTCTACGACTGCGCGAAAGGCGTCGGCGCCACCGTCCACAAGGGTGGCACCTACGTCAACATGGAAGGCCCCGCGTTCTCGACGAAAGCGGAATCGAACTGGCACCGCGCCTGCGGCTTCGACGTCATCGGCATGACCAACCTCACCGAGGCCAAGCTCGCACGTGAGGCCGAAATCGCCTACGCCACCATGGCCATGATCACCGACTACGACTGCTGGCACGAGGAAGAGGAGCACGTCAACGTCGAGATGCTGCTCGCGACCCTCCAGGCCAACGCCGACACCGCCCGCGCCATCATCCGCGCCGCCGTCGCGCGCATCCCCGACGAGCCCGACCCCCTCTGCGCCACCGCCCTCGCCACCGCCATCATCACCGACCGCACCAAGATTCCCCCGGCAACACTCGAGAAGCTAAAACCCATCGTCGGCAAGTACTTCAAGTAGGGTTGTCAGTTGAATATGGCGGCGACGCGTACACGGTCAGGACCAGGCGCTGTGTGCCGCTACGGCAACGCGGTGATCGCAGTAGCCTTGGCCGTTTACTTCTTCCTCATCCCATTCGCCATTCTCGTGCGCCATTTGTCCGACCCGGCACTGAGACAACCCGGCGTTCCGAAGTTCGCGTTTCGTCTTCACCGAGCGCTCTCGCCCAAGTACGAACGATGGGCGCGACGCCGAGTCGCGTCCGGCGACGCGGGTACGCTCGCACTCGACGACATTTCCGCAACGGAATGGCCTCTGTTCGGGTCCGTCTTCTACCTGTGGGCGACTGAATCATTGCAGGAAGCCTGGGAAAAGGATCACACGCTTTCGCCCGTTCAGCCTAAGGAGAACGCCCGCGGCGCTATCGAAGCCGCCGCGGCTCTGGTGGCTGATCCCGGTCACGCGTCTTGGGTAAAACGCCATTGGGGCGACGACTACCTCCACAACGAGAACGTCTTCTATCGTATGCTTCTCATCAGCGGCTTGACGAGCTATGAGAAACTCACTGGCGACGGCAAATATCTTCCCCTCTTGCGCGATCAGGTCGAGACGTTATCCGCGGCTCTCGACGAGTCGCAGCACGGCCTCTTGGACGATTACCCGGGCGAGTGCTATCCGGGTGATGTGCTGGTCGCCATTGCTGCGATTCAACGCGCCGACGGGCTTCTCGGTACGGATCGTTCAACCTTCGTCGAGCGCGCGATTCGCGCTTTCGAGGGAGACCTCTTGGATTCCACCGGCCTGCCGCCGTATTCGGCATCTTCCCATACTGGTGTTGTGACGTCCCGGGCGCGCGGCTGCAGCAATTCCTACGTGCTGATCTTCGCGCCTGACCTGTAGAGGGAGACTGCGAGCCAATGGTACGCGTCTTACGAGAAGCATTTCTGGCAGACACGGTGGGGATGTTGTGGCTTCCGCGAGTTCCCACGAGGTGACCCGAGCAGCGAGTGGTATATGGACGTCGATGCCGGCCCCGTCGTGGCGGGATATGGCGTCTCAGCGTCCGCCTTCGGCATCGCGGGCGCTCGCGCCAACGGCCGCTTTGATCACGCCTATCCGCTGAGTGCCGAGGCGCTCGTCATGTCATGGCCCCTTCCCGATGGGGCGCTGCTCACTCCGCGGCTGCTCTCGAATCTGACCGATGCGCCGTACGTCGGCGAGGCATCGCTGCTCTACTGCTTCACGCGCCAGCCTGTCGATGGTGTCGAGATCACCACCGGCGGCCGCCTGCCGGCCATTGTGTACATCGGTCTAGCGATCTATCTCCTCGTCGGCCTGTTGATCGTGGCCGACAATGTGCGGCGGCTGTGGCGATGGCGGCGCGCGCCGCGGGAGGTGCTGCATGCGAACGCCCAGCTCGCAGTATGGGCAATCCTACTCGTGCTGGGAGTGTGTCTGGGGCTCCTTGTGTCGTGGGCTTGGGGTCTGATCTCGATCCTGATCGCTCAAGTGCTTCCGCGAAGCCGCAGGCGCGCGAAAGCAGCGCCCGGCAACTGACACGCCGCTGAAGAACGCGGCGGCCGCGCAATGGCAGCGCTTCTCCTTGACGGCATCATGCCTGCGTGCATAGTGAGGTCACGAGCGTCTGAAGCACACACACGATCGCCGGAAACAAGAGGTCAGACGCAAGGAACTGGAATGCCCGAAGACATGAAGTCCTATCTGAACGAGAAGTGGCTCGATGCGGATGCGCCCGCGCTCTACGACTGGTACGATGCCTACTCGGGCGATCTCGGCATGTGGCGCACGCTGTGCCGCGACGTGCAACGACCCATTCTCGATCTCGCCTGCGGTACGGGCCGCGTGGCCGTCGAGCTGGCGCGTGCGGGGCATCGGGTCGTTGGCCTTGACGTGTCGCCGCCCATGATCACGCGCGCAGAGGAGAAGGTGCAGCGCGAGGCCGAGGACGTTCAGCAGCGAGTGAGTTTCGTGATCGGTGATATGACCGATTTCACGCTCGACAGGCGGTTCCCGATGGTCACCATCCCGTGCCTGAGCTTCCACGAGATCGGCACAGCCGGGGCGCAGGAATCGTGCCTACGATCCGTCCGGCGCCACCTCGACGACAGCGGCCGGCTCATCCTCGCGCTCGGCAGGTGGAACCCGGGCGTGAATACATCGCCCGTCGAGGAACCTGCCGAATGGGGACGCCCGATGATGGATGGCACGAACCCGCACACCGGGATCCCGACGCGCATGTGGGGCCTTTGCTGGTACGATCTCGCGAACAAGACGCGGCACACGCGCTTCTACTTCGAGGAGCATGACGGAAAGGGCCGGAGCATCCGCAGATTCGCCATGCCGTCCCCTCCCGACTGGAGCCGTGCACGCTTCCTCGATTACGACGAGGCGCGCGCCATGCTTGAGGGATGCGGTTTCGCCGTCGAGCACGTCTACGGCGACGACGACATGAACCCCTTCACGCCCGACAGCAGGCGTATGACGTTCGTCGCACGCAAAGCACCACGCTGACACGGCGTGTGTACCCAACCTTCTCTCTGCGAACTCTGCGTCTCTGCGAGAAACAAGAAGATGTCTCGCAGGGACGCAGAGTTCGCAGAAGAGGGAAGCTATGCCTAGAGCGCCTTGCCCGCCAGGCGCTGCTCCCGTGCCCAGTCGTTCTCGATGAGGACGTGGATCACGTCGGGTCGCGCCGTGGCGCGCAGCTCCATCGCCTCGGGCAGCTTTTCCAGTGGGAAGATGTGTGTGCGCAAGCGCTCGATGTTGAGCAGCCCGTCGGCCACGAGTTGCATGCCTTCTTTCCACGCCCGCCGCCGTTCGAGGATCCCGTGGTCGTCGTTGAACTCCTTGATAATCGACGCTGCCTTGCCGTGCACGCCGAAGAAGTCGATGCCGTCGCACGGCCCGATGCTGCCGTAGAGCACGATCCGCCCGCCCGTCCGCAGCAGTTCGAGCGCCTTCGGCACGTCGTTGCCGTCCAGCGTGGCCATGATCGCGTAGTCCACGCCGCCCGGCGCGATCTCGTTGACGCGCTGCTGTACGTCCTCGTTCTGCGCGTTGACCGTGTGCGTGGCGCCGAACTGCCCGGCAATCGTGAGCTTCTCGTCGAACAGGTCGGTCGCGATGAGATTGCGGCAGCCGTGCAAAGCGACAAGGCGCGTGATCAGCAGCCCGCTCAAGCCCTGTCCGTAGACGAGCACGTTGTGCGCGCGCGTGATGCCCGTTCGTGTGGCCGCCTCGACGATGCCGGGCAGCGCCTCGATAAGACTCCCTTCCATGAGCGGTATCTCGGGCGCGAGCTTGAGGATCTGGGTCGGCTTGCAGGTCGTGTATTCGGTAAAGGAGCCCCAGCGGCCCAGCGTCGCAACACGGTCACCGGGCTTGAGGGCCTTCACGTGCTCGCCGACCTTGTCGATGACACCCGACGGCTCATGCCCGAGCATGGGCGGATCTGCCAGTGCCTCGATGGAGCGATGGCCGAGGTACGCCTCGACGTCGGACCCGCAGATGCCGCAGTAGGCGATCTTCACGCGAACCTCGTACGGCCCCGGCTCGGGAACTGGCACCTCAACAGGCCTCAAGTTGCGGGTCGAATCGAGCACAAAGGCTTTCATCGTTACGTTCCTCCTCCCCAAGAGAAAGGCCCGCCGCCATTCACCTGGGTGTTGCCGCGGCCCGGCTTCGCGAAATCATTCCGGCGATGACGCTGTGAACTCCTGCACCTTGAACTTCTTCGCCAGCTCGGTGAACTTCGCCTGCGTGTGCTCGAAAAACATCTTGTAGCCCGCGCACAGCGACGAGCGCCGCCCGTCGAGCCGGTCCTTCTGGCAGCCGCCGTAGCACATGTCCAGGTACTCGCACGAGGCGCACTCGTCGCCGTAGTCCTTCTTCGCGGCGCTGAATGCCTGCGCCTCCTTGGTGTCGAAGAACGCCGGCAGCTCGCCCTCCATGATGTTGCCGAGCTTTAGCTCCGGCCGCACGTAGAAGTCGCACGGGTACACGTCGCCGTTGTGCTCGACGACGAGGTACGAGTCGCACCGCTCGCCCAGCGGGCAGTAATGGATCGGCGCGCCCACCGCCCGGCTCAGCATCGCATCGAAAAGCCGCACCGAGATTTTCCCCCAGCCCTGCGCCGCCCATTCGTCGAACACCTCGCACATGAAGCGGCCATATTCCTCGCCCGTGATCGCGAAGTCAGCTAGCTCGCCTGTCGCTGGGTCGGTCTCGACGATGGGAATGAACTGCAACGCAAAGAAGCCGTTTTCAACGAACCAGCGATACACCTCGCCGCCGCGCCCGGCATTGGCCTGGCTCACGCAGCACAGCACGCTGAACGCCACGTGATGCTCGCGTAGCAGGCGCGCCGCACGCATCACTTTGTGGAACGTCTTGCCGCGATAGTGGTTGTGCACCTCGCGCGGCCCGTCCAGGCTTAGCCCGATGAGAAACCGGTACTGCCCGAGGAACCGTGCCCACTTCGCGTCAATCACCAGCCCGTTCGTCTGGAGCGCGTTCCCGACGAGCTGCCCACCCCGCCCGTGTTTCTTCTGCAGCTCGACAACGCGCTCGAAGAACGGCAGGCCCATGAGCGTCGGCTCGCCCCCTTGCCACGAAAACACCGACAGCGGCAGCCGCAGCCCGAGGAACGACGACACCAGCCGCTCGAGCACCTCGTCCGACATCCGGTGCCGCCGCTCGGTATAAACCTCGTCGCCTACGCGCAGGTAGAAGCAGTACGCGCACCGGGCGTTGCAGTCCGCCGACGCCGGCTTGATCAGCAGTTGAAATGGCCTTGGCGCAGGTTCGTTCGTCATGACAGCGCACACCGTAAACATAGGGCCTGCGTAGCGCAAGCACCTCTTCTCTGCGCGCGCTGCGCCTCTGCGAGAGATGAAGATTGCCTCACGCAGAGACGCAGCGCGCCCAGAGGTGGGGACGAACACACCTTCGCCTTGTTTTCGTTTCGTTGACCTGATAGAAGCTCACCCATGGCCGACCAGAAGACACTCGAAGGCACCGTCAAGCGCATCGTCTTCGTCAACGAGGAGAACGGCTACACCGTCGCTCGCCTCGAGGTCGAACGCGCCCGCGACCCCGTCACCATCGTCGGCAACCTCGCCGCCCTGACCGAGGGCGAGCTCCTCCGCTGCCATGGCGAATGGGTGGACGACCGCCGCTTTGGGCGCCAGTTCGCCGTCGAGCGCGTCGAGCCGCTGATGCCCTCGACCGCGCAGGGCATCGAGCGCTACCTCAGCTCCGGCCTCATCCCCGGCATCGGCGAGGTCTTCGCCCGGCGCATCGTCGAGCGCTTCGGCACCGACACCCTCGACGTGATCGGCCGCACGCCCGAGCGCCTGCTCGAGATCGAGGGCCTCGGCAAGAAGAAGCTCGCCGGCGTCAAGAAAGCCTGGGCCGAGCAGCGCGGCATCCGCGAGATGCTCGTCTTCCTGCAGAGCTATGGCGTCAGCACCACCTTCGCCATCCGCATCTGGAAGCACTACGGCGCCGATTCGCTCGCCCAGGTCAAGCGCAACCCGTACCAGCTCGCCCTCGACATCACCGGCATCGGCTTCTTCACCGCCGATAAGATCGCTCGCAACCTCGGCTTCGCCGAGGACTCCGTCGAGCGCGCCGAGGCCGGCCTCGTGTACGCCCTCGAACAGGCCGCCGGCGCCGACGGCCACTGCTACCTCCCACCGCACGCCCTCGTCGAGAAAGCGCGAGACCTGCTCGGGGTAGGGGAGGGCCGCATCCTCGAGGCCCTCGGCCGCCTCGTCGAGACGCGACTGCTCGTCTACGACAAGTTCGACGAGACCGTCCCCGACCTCGCGCAGGCAACCGACGACGAG